>DATKWG010000052.1:0-3382 GCA_035529675.1 Anaerolineae bacterium | reverse complement strand
CCGGAGGCGGGGGCAAGCTCTTTGGTCACACTCAGCGCTGAGCCAACCCACTTGGAGACAGCAAAACCCAACACAAAGGTGACCGATATAGCACACACCAAAAAGACGGAACCCACGACAGCCAAGAGAGCAAAGTGCCTTCTGTTCATCGCACACACCTCCTGAATTCGCTTTTTCTCTCGTGCACGACACGCAAACATCGGCCTTGCGGCATCCTGAGCTGCACCCTACGCCCGTGCCTCCGCAGTGCACGGTGCCGCGACTCCGACGAGCTTGCTTCCGCTCTCACCCGCTGTCAGCACGAGTCCCCGCTAGACAAACAGAGTCAACTCCGAGTTTCGCGCCTGCTGGATGTACGTCCCCACACCGGCGTACTCGTCGATCCAGTCCTCGCGCAGGTCCTCACGCTTGATGCCCATGATCTCCATGGTCATATCACAGGCGATGATCCTGCCCCCCAGCTCTCTGAAATCCGACATGAGCCTCTCCAGGGAGGCCACGTTGGCCTTCTTCATTCGCTTCTTGACCATCCACTTGCCGAGCCCAAGCATGTGCATCTTGGACAAGGGCCCCTTCTCCAGACCACCCGTCTTCAGCCGCTCCAGCCCCCAGAAGGTAAAGAACATGCACACTTCCATGCCCATAGCCAATGCCCCGTTGGCAATGATGAGACTGCTGTACAGTTTGTCCATGTCGCCGCTTTGCACGACGATCGTTGCGCGCTCGGCCATCGTTCCTCCTCAGCGCCGAATGCGAATGGTCCAGTCTGTATCCGACCCCTCGACGCTAAGCAACTCCAGCTCGAGCGCCTCCACCGCCATGGGAATCTCCTTCTTCGAGGCTGGATGCGTGCCCACGACCTCGATGATGTCCCCCGGCGCCGCTGTGCGCAATGCCTTTCGGGTCTCTATGAGGGGCACCGGGCAGATCTCTCCCCGCACAACCACTTTGATCTCTGCCATGCTGACGCCTCACTCGGTGAACTCTACGACAACTTTTTCCACATCCCACAGGGGCTCTATCTTCTCGATGATCTCCTCGTGGATATTGGCAGCGAATTGATGGTCGCTGGGCAGGTCTACCACCACCCGCACCCTGCCGTCGGCGAGCTCGATTTCTTTAACCAGGTTGGTACGCACCAGATCGAGACCTACCACCGGATTCATCACCCGCCTCAGTCGCCTGCGGATCTCTTCCACGGTGGTCGGCACACGCTCCTTGATCAGACCGTGGCGTTCCTCATAGTTCTGGATGGCCGCTCGCAGACCATCCACCGCCAACACGGAGCAATGGGTCTTGATGGGTGGTAGCCCTCCCAGGGCGTCCGACGCCTGTCGCCAGCCGATCTGCTTGGCCTCTTCCAGGGTCTTTCCCTTGGCCATCTCGGTGATGATCGAGCCGGTGGCGATGTTGGAGGCGCACCCATAGGATTCGAACTTGATGTCCTCGATACGCAATGACTCTTCATCTACCTTGAGATACACGGCCACCATGTCGCCACAGGCAGGGCTTCCCTCCACCGATTTCGCGTCGGGATTCTCCATGCGCCCGACATTGCGTGGGTGCCGAAAATGCTCCATCACCTTTTCACTGTAGGGCAATGGCATGATGCTCACTCCTTTCCCAGGGGACTGATCGCCCTCAGCCTGACGATCACGTCTGAAATGGCCTCGGCCACGGCCTTTACGTCCGCTTTCTCGTTGAATCGCCCAAAGGTGAAGCGCACCGATCCGTGGGCCCGCTCGTGGTCGCCACCGATCCCGAGAATGACGTGGCTGGCCTCCAGCGATCGGCTGAAGCAGGCGGAGCCCGTGCTCACGGCGAAGCCGCGCATATCCATATGCAGGAGGATCGATTCACCCTCGACGAAGCGGAATGACACGTTGGCGTTGTGCGGCAGGCGGCAGGTGGGATGGCCGTTCAGGCGTGATTCGGGTATCTGGAGCAATCGTCGAATCAGGTCATCCCGCATCGAGCGAAGCCGGTCGGTCTCTTCGGGCGTCACCAATTCGACCGCCTTGGCGAATCCCACCGCGCCGGGTATGTTCTCCACCCCTCCGCGGAGATTGAACTCCTGAAAGCCTCCGTCCATCCATTTGGACAGTGGCGTGCCCTGGCGCACGTACAATCCACCAATCCCCTTGGGACCGTGGATCAGGTGCGCAGTCACTGTGATCAGATCGACCGGCGTCTCGCGCACATCTAGCGGCACCCGAGGGAACCAGTGGGTGGCGTCGGTATGAAACAGCACCTCCCGCTCGCGACAGATCGCGCCGATGGCCGACAGGTCTTGTGTGGTGCCGATCTCCTGATTGGCCGACTGGATCGATACCAGAATAGTTGCGGGCGTGATGGCGGCGCGCAACTCATCCAGATCAATGCGACCATACTCGTCCACACCGAGGTAGGTCACCCGAAAGCCCTGTCTCTCCAGGGCGCGCGCGCTGTGAAGCACGGAAAAGTCCTCGATTCGACTGGTGATGAGGTGCTTGCCCTTCTTCTCCCGCAGCGCCAGGGCAACGCCCTTCAGGGCGGCATTGCTCGACTCGGTGCTGCCAGAAGTGAAGATGAATTCCTCCGGCGCAGCACCGAGGGCGTCGGCGATCACAGTCCGGGCAGCGTCCAATGCGTCTTTGGCATCGATGCCCAGCGAATAGCCGAACTGAGAGGTGGCCACCCAATAGGTGTCGAAGAAGTATGGCTTCATGGCCTCCAACACCCGCTCATCGAGCCGCGTAGCCGCAGCGTTGTCCAGATACACGAGTTGGTCAAACACCCTCTTGCCTCCGCTTGGGCCAAATGCCACTCTCGCCATTGATTATATCAGAGTGATGTTGTCCGGTATACGACAAAAGTCACTTCTCCGACCTCTGGTCGCCGCGTAGATGGACACTGAACCGACCGACCCCTCCGGCCTGTTTCGCAGCCCGCTATGCTCACATCCGGCGCAGTCGTGCACCGTTCAGGATCACCGCCAGCGACGCACCGACGTCAGCCACCACCGCCATCCACAATGTAGCCAGGCCCGCTATCGCCAGGACAAAGACGGCCGCCTTGACCGCCAGGGCAAAGGCGATGTTGGCCGTCACAACTCGTCTCGTCCGGCGGCTGATTCGCAGGAGAAAGGGCAGTTGAGCTAGGTCGTCGCCCATCAGGACGATGTCGGCGGTCTCCATGGCCTGGGATGAGGCGGCGGCGCCCATGGCGATACCCACGTCGGCCTGGGCCAGGGCCGGGGCGTCGTTGACCCCGTCGCCGACCATCGCCACGGTCTGATACTCCTCCATCAACGCCGCGACGGCAAGGACTTTTTCCTCGGGCAAAAGCCCGGCGCGTACCTCATCCACCCCGACCTGGCGGCCGATTTCCGCTGCCACGGCTG
>DATKWG010000051.1:0-2647 GCA_035529675.1 Anaerolineae bacterium | reverse complement strand
CGCTTGCTGGATAGAGGAGCACTTGGCATCATCGTGCCGCTGGTCAACTCAGTGCAGGAGGCCGAGGCAGCGGCCTGGGCCGCCCGCTACCCGCCGAAAGGTGGCCGCTCCAAGGGGGCTTTTGGCGCTCGCCTGCACGGGTGCGGCTACTACCAGGAGGTCAACGACGAGGTCTTTCTTGCGGTGCAGATCGAGTCGATACGGGCTGTCGAGCGAGCCGAGGAGATACTCGCCGTCGAGGGTGTGGACGGATGCTGGATTGGTCCCGCCGATCTCGCGGCTTCGATGGGGATTGACCTGAGCAGGCCAAAAGATGCCGAGCGTCATGAGGCAGCCATCCTTCGCGTCTTGGAAGCCTGTCGCAAAACCGGCAAGATCCCCGGTATCGCCGCAGGAACCCAGGCAAAGCGCCGGATCGAAGAGGGCTTTCTTTTCGTAACCGCCGCCAGTGACGCCGGCTACATTCTTGGCGGTGCTTCTGAGACTTTGCACATGCTGGGGCGCGCGCCCTAGCCGCGCCGTGTCGTGCTGGCAGCCTTTGGTCTGCTCTCTATTGGGCTTTCCAGCGAGGCGCGAATCATACACGGGAGGAGCAGGTAGATGATAAAGATCGCGATGATCGGTGCGGGCAGCGTCGGCTTCACCCGGAGACTGGTCATGGACATTCTTGCCGTAGAAGAGCTGCGCAACACAGAGTTCCGTTTCATGGACATCAGCGAAGAGAACCTCCGGATGTCCACCGATCTCTGTCGCAAGATGATCGCCGATAGCGGCCTCCCGGCGACGGCCCACTCGACCACCGACCGGCGCGAAGCCATCGGGGATGCAGACTATGTGATCTCGACCGTGCGGGTGGGTGGCCTCGAGGCTTTCGGCCACGACATCGAGATTCCCCTCAAGTATGGGGTGGACCAGTGCGTGGGCGATACCCTGGGGCCGGGGGGGATATTCTACGCCTTGCGCACCGTCCCCGTGCTTCTCGACATCGCCAGAGACATCCGCCAGGTGTCGCCCAACGCCCTCTTTCTGAACTACTCCAATCCCATGGCCATGAACTCCTGGGCACTGCGTCGCGCCGGGGGGGTATTCTACGTGGGTCTCTGTCACGGCGTGGAAGGGGGACACGCCCTCATCGCCAAGGCCCTTGGCTTGTCCAGAGAAGAGGTCGATTTCGTCTGCGCGGGCATCAACCACCAAACCTGGTACATCCAGGTCACCCACGAGGGCAAGGACATGTTGCCCTTCTTGCTCGAGGCCTTTGAGAGGGACCCCGAGATCGCGGAGAGTGAGCCATGCCGTATCGATGTGATGCGACGTTTTGGCTATTTCTGCACCGAATCCAACGGGCACTTGAGCGAGTACCTTCCCTGGTATCGCAAGCGCCCGGGTGATATCGACAAGTGGATCTACACCGGCACCTGGATCGGCGGACGCACTGGCGGGTATCTCGACTTTTGTCGGCGGACGCGTGACCAGTATAAGAGGATGTATCCCAAGTGGCTTGGGGGAGAGGCAGGATCGATCCAGCTCGGCGAGCGTTCAACCGAGCATGCATCCTATATCATCGAGGCCCTGGAGACGGGCCGACTCTATCGGGGCCACTTTAACGTGGAGAACCGCGGACTGATCACCAACCTTCCCGATGGGTGCGTCGTGGAGATTCCCTGCTACGTTGACGGCAACGGCATCCATCCCGCCTTCGTGGGGCCGCTGCCCCTTCCCTGTGCAGCAACGTGCCGGGCCAGCATCAGCGTGCAAGAGATGGCTGTTGAAGCGGCCCTCACCGGAGACCGCGCACTGGTCAAGCTAGCCGTGCTGCACGATCCGCTTACGGCTGCGGTCTGCACGCCCGACGAGGTCTGGCAGATGTGCGATGAGATGTTCGAGGCTCTGGCTCCGTGGCTGCCCCAGTTCAACGGCGAGGGCCGGCGTTGGCCGGACATTCCCCAGCCCAACGGAGGTGTGCTTCGCTTTCCGAAGCCGGTCGGCGGCTGGCGACCGCCACCCGTGCGACGTGAATGAGGACACAAGGAGGGAGAGACGAAGGAAAGGAGGCACACGTGCACCAGGCCTATTTTCTGATCGCCCCAAGAACGCTAGAGTCTCGCCAGTACGAGGGACCTCCGTTGGGAGCCCGCGATGTGCGTCTGCGGAGCATCATCAGCGGCATCAGCCACGGCACTGAACTGAACCTCTATCGGGGCTCCTCGCCCTTTGCCGAGAAGCGTTTTGACCGGCTGCACAGGCTGTTCATGCCCAACGAGGAGCCTGGCTTTCGCCAGAGGCGGCTGGGGTACGAGATGGTGAGCCGCGTGGTTGAGGTGGGCCGCGAGGTCAGCGGCGTCTCGGTGGGCCAACTGGTACACACCCCTACCCCTCACCAGCCCAGCACCGTGGTGAACATGGACCGTGACGCCGAAGCAGAGATCCCGATGCAAGTGCTCCCCGACGGCGTAAGTCCCCGGCAGGCGATATTCAGCGCGCTGGTGGGGGTAGCCCTCGTAGCGGTGCACGATGCTCAAATCAAGATCGGAGATCACGTGGTGGTGTTTGGTCTAGGCACGATCGGCCTTGTCACGGTGCAACTGGCCAGGCTGAATGGTGCCATGCACGTAATGGCTGTCGATCCCCTGGCCAAACGACGCGA
>DATKWG010000050.1:0-8756 GCA_035529675.1 Anaerolineae bacterium | reverse complement strand
TCGAGACGGGCTCTGCCTGCGGTCGCACCAGCACGGCCACTGTCAGTGCCATCAGCCCATAGGCGCCCGCCGTCACCAGGAACACGCTTGGCATGCCCCACAGGTTGGCGCTCGCCGCGCCCACCAGAGGGCCAATGGCTCTTCCCGCCGCGCGAGCGCTGGAGCCCAGCCCAAACACCGTGCCACGGCGGGATGGTTGCGTGCTCCGAGCCAGCAGGGCCGTCGCCGTGGGCATTATGCCGCCCGCAAAGATCCCTTGCACGGCCCGCATCACCAGCAACTGGGTTGCGCTTCTGACGAGCGCCTGCGGCACATAGGTGAGGGCGACACCCAGCCCACACACCACCAACATGGTCTTCGGCCCGACCCTGTCGGCCAGACGTCCCACCAGCAGTGCCGATACCGAGGTGGTGAGCGCGGCCGCCGAGGAGATGGCTCCTGCCAGCGTGGCAATGCGCTGGCTATCGGGACTGAGAGACAGGATGTAGAGGGAGAGCACCGGACCGAGCACGGCGATGGCAATACCCAGGATGCCCAACACCGCCAGCAACGCCATGACGCTTCGACCTCTGACTGCGGCCAGCATCTGACGACCGAGTCGGGCGCCGGGCCTGTCGCGCTTGCGGGCTGGGATGTGCGCTCGTTCTCGCACCAGCAGTACGGCGCCTAGGAAGGCGACGAACGCCAAGGAAGATGATATGGGAAACACTGCCCTCAGTCCCAGGGAGTCGGCGGCTATACCACCCAGCAGGGGACCTACCGCCCGCGCTCCAGACTGGACCATGACCAGAATCCCCAGGCTGGCGCCCAGGTGCTGTTCGGGCGTTTCGGTGGCCACCAGAGTTGTCACAGCTGCTAGCGCGCCCCCCATAAGACCTTGCACAATGCGGGTCGTCACCAATTGTTCTGGCGAGCGCACAAAATACAAAGCGCCGATGGTCACCGTGCTTGACAGCGTGGCCCTGACCAACATCAGCTTGCGACCGTGTCGGTCGCCCAGGCTGCCCCACATCGGCGCGGAAATCATCATGGCCAAGGCAGATCCGGTGCTATAGATTGCCGCCCACGTGGTAGCCTGTGCAGTACTACCCGCGCCCAGCTCCAACAGATAGTAGGGTACGAGCGGCATATAGAAGAAAAAGGCCACCATGGTGAGGAACTGGACCACACACAAAACGACTAGGTTACGCTTCCAATGAGGCACAGAGATGGAGACTCCTGATCTGCCCGTCTGCCGTCAGCGTCGGCTGAGGCCGAGAGCATGGTATGCAACTCAAATGCCAACACAGAATGGCCCGCCAGCAACGTCTGGTCAAACCGACACATGCCAGATGACTTGGCGGCAGGCTAAAGTGACCCCCGAAGGACGAGCTATCACTCGAGGGGCAAGCCCAAGCTCGACAGATTGAGCAGCGCCACCTTCAAAGACTCTACCAGCTCCTCAATCTGTACGGGCTTGTCCAGGAAGCCGGTAGCGCCCAGGCGTTCCGACTCCCCTCTCTCGGCCTGAGTGGGCCCTCCACTGAACATGATGACCGGCAGGGTGGGCTTTACTGCCCGGATGATCTTGAGAGCGTCAATGCCGTCCAGCTTTGGCATCTTGACGTCCATCAGCACAGCATCGTAATCACGCTCTACTACCTTGAGCACGGCCTCGACACCGTCGAACGCGCTGTCGCTGCGATAGAGTGCTCTGTTCAGAATGCCCTGCAGGAGCTGAACCACGTCAGGGTCATCATCTACAACCAAGACAACCGCCATACAGCCCTCCAGAAAGTCTGCATCGCTGCCGCAAGGGTGGATTAGCCAACCACCCGGCTCTGGGCTTTGGCGGTCATTATACAACTACATCCCATACCGCGCAACGGCGACCGGTGGAGAGCATCGAGAAAGTGGCTTCGAATCTGCCTGGAGATGCGTCGGCGGCGTGTTGCGTGGATACTTTGGCTAGCACAGTGTAAACGAAGGCAAAGGACGAACATAGGCCCTCGTACAGGGGCGACTCACGAATCGCCTCTACCGAGTGACGGCCACCGTCCCGGCGTTTTTCGATGGCCTCCAGTTTGACGCATGCGGATAGTAGTGGTATCATGATAGGGCGTGCGGGATGCAAAGGCGACCCCGTTACCAGTCGCGTCCGGGCGACCGGCAAGGGGGTTCTTGTTTGCCTACCGACTGAGATTGAGTTGGGAACGGAGGAGGAGACCTGCCCATGCGCATTGGCATCGATGCCCGGCTGGTGCACTATAGGGGGGCGGGTATCAGCCAGTATATCATCCAGCTACTGAAGGCGCTGAGTCGCTGCACCGCAAGCGGCACAGGCAGCGCAAGCGGCACGGGCACCCCAGGCAGCAGGGCCACCAAAGGCAGCGCAGGCACCGTCCACAGTGGGGGAGATGCGCCAGACCAGTTCATCGTTCTTCAGAGCGTCCGGCACAGAGAACCCATCGTCAGAAGGCCCAGCTTTGTCACCCGACGATTGCTGACTCCCATTCACCACCGTCTGGAACAGCTCACTCTGCCCTTGGAGATACTCAACAAGAAGCTGGACGTTCTGCATAGTCCCGATTTCATTCCTCCCTTCCACTGCAAGTGCCGTTCGGTCATCACCGTTCACGATCTGGCCTTCATGCTCTATCCCCATTTCCTGACCAAGGCATCGGCACGCTACTATGGGCAGATCGACCAGGCCGTGCGCCACGCCGACGCCATCATCGCTGTGTCTCACGCCACCAAAAGAGACGTCATGCGACTGTTGGGGGTTGACGACCGAAAGATCACCGTGGTCTATGAGGCGGCCAATCCTTTCTTCGGTCCCATGGACAGGCAGGAAGCGGCCCAAAGGGTGAGTGGCAGGTTCGGTGTCGCAGGCGAGTTTCTCCTCTTTGTAAGCACCATCGAGCCGCGCAAGAACGTGCCAAACCTGCTGAGGGCCTTTCGCCGGCTTCTCGACGACTATGGTCAAGACGTCAGACTGGTGGTGGTGGGCGAAAAGGGATGGCTCTTTGACGAGGCGTTTGAGCTGGTCACAGAACTGAGACTTGGCGAGGAAGTGATCTTCCTAGGGAGGGTGGACACCGAGGAGCTGCTCTGGCTCTACAACTCTGCCCAGGCCCTGGTCCAACCATCCATCTATGAGGGTTTTGGGCTGATGCCCCTGGAGGCTATGGCTTGCGGCACGCCTGTGGTGGTTTCCAACGTCTCTTCCATGCCAGAGGTTGCCGCTGACGCGGCACTAACCGTTGACCCCCACGATGTCGATGAACTCGCCGTCGCCATGTGGCGGATACTCGACGATACTGAGCTGCGCGCATCGCTGATCGACAAGGGCGTGAAACGCGCCGCTTGCTTCTCGTGGGACAAGACTGCCAGCGAGACGCTGGACCTGTATCACAGCCTCATCTGATGTCCCCACGTCCTGGCCCCGCCGCCGCCGCAGACTCGATCGGGAAGCGACGCATCCTCTTCTTGACTCCGCAGCTTCCATATCCGCCCGAGCAGGGCACGGCCATCCGCAACTACAACCTCATCAAGGAGATATCCAGACGCCACCGCGTGGCACTGCTCTCCTTCACGGATGGTGGTCATCCTCGAGACAATGTGGGGCCGCTGCATACCCTGTGCGATCCCTTGGTCACGGTGCCGACGCCCAGGCGGTCGATTGGCGACCGCTTGCGCATCCTCCTCACCACCTGCGCTCCCGACATGGCCCGCAGACTCTACTCTCCCGCATTTGCCGCTGCTCTACGCGAACTGGTGGACGCGGAGGAGTTCGACATCATCCAGGTCGAGGGCATCGAACTCGCCGCCTACGCTCTGATGATCCGAGGGTGGGTGGATCGCCGTGGGCCGGCCAAGCATCGCGGGTTTGATGAAGGCAACGGAACGGACCTCACCAAGCCACGTTCGCAAGATCGACGGCGCCATCGGCGACCAGCCCTTGTCTTCGATGATCACAACGCCGAGTATCTGCTGCAACGACGGCACTTTGAGACTGACCTGGGCAACCCCCGACGCTGGCCGGCAGCCCTCTACTCCCTCATCCAGTGGCGCCGCCTGAGGCGCTTCGAGCGCCAGGTCTGTCGCCAGGCAGACGCAGTGTTGGCGGTCTCCGAGGCTGACGCCCAGGCCTTGACCCGCCTCCTCCCCGGCCTCGAGCCGGCGGTCATACCCAACGGAGTTGACCTGGCGCGCCATCATCCGGGCCTGCCCGATTCACTGCCGTTGCAACACCCGGCCGTCCTGTTCACGGGCAAGATGGACTATCGGCCCAATGTCGATGCCATGCTCTGGTTCCACGAATCTGTCTGGCCTCTGATACGCGCCCATCTGCCGCAGGCCCACCTGTATGTGGTGGGCAAGCAACCCCATCCGCGCTTGGCTTCCTTGGGTCAGGAATCTGGCGTGACCATAACCGGCTACGTGGCAGACATCCTTCCCTACTTTGGCGGCGCCGACGTCTATGTGGTGCCCCTGCGCGTCGGCGGAGGCACAAGGCTCAAGGTTCTGGAAGCCATGTCGGCGGGATTGCCTCTGGTCTCCACCACCCTCGGCGTCGAGGGGGTGGGCCTGACTCCCGGTCAGCATGCCCTTCTATCGGATACGCCCCAAGGCTTTGCCCATGCTGTCCTGGCCCTATTGCGCGATCCAGAGCATGGCCGTGCCTTGGGCATGGCGGCGCGACGGCTCGTTGTCAATCGATATGGCTGGGGACACATCGTGGCACGCCTGGAGCCCCTCTACGCATCACTTTAGCCCTGCCCGTTCCGCCTGCGCATCCCCTACTCGATGACCAATCCCTCGGCATCTTCCTCAAGGGGCGG
Source organism: Anaerolineae bacterium (assembly GCA_035529675.1). Classification (GTDB taxonomy): domain Bacteria; phylum Chloroflexota; class Anaerolineae; order UBA1429; family UBA1429; genus DATKWG01. Next base: position 3,933 of record DATKWG010000050.1, on the reverse strand, counting down.
CCAGGTCATGTCCAGAGAGCGCAGCGTCTCGGCGATGATCTGGGAGATCACCAGGTTGCGGTACCACTTCCGGTCGGAGGGGATGATGTACCAGGGCGCGTGCTCTGTGCTGCACTTGCTCAGGGCGTCCTCGTAGGCCGCCATGTAGTCGTCCCATCTGGCGCGGGTGGCCAGGTCGGGCACCTTGAACTTCCAGTGGGCGTGAGGGTCTTGAAGCCGCTCCTGCAGGCGCTTGCGCTGCTCTTCCTTGGAGATGTGCAGGAAGAACTTTAGGATGAGCGCGCCGCTCTCCCACAGGATCTCCTCAAACTGGTTGATCGCCTCGTACCGCTTGCGCCACACCGGCTCGGGCGCCAGTCCTGCCACACGCACCACCAACACATCCTCATAGTGCGATCGATTAAAGATGCCCACCATCCCCCGCGCGGGCGTCGCCCTGTGTATGCGCCAAAGAAAGTCGTGGGCCAGCTCCTCGCGCGTGGGCACTTTGAAACTGGTCACTCGACAACCCTGGGGATTGAAGGCCCTCACCACGTGCTTGATGACGCCATCCTTGCCCGCCGTATCCATCCCCTGGAGCACCACAAGCAGAGAGTGCTCACCCGAAGCGTACAGGAGCTGCTGCAGCTCGTTCAACGGCTTCATCAGCTCACGCAGCCTGGCACGCCCTTCCTTCTTGGTCAGTCCACCCCTCTCTGCCGTGTCGTGCGCCTGGAGCGACACCTTCCTTCCAGGCAGAACCAGAAACTCATTCTCAACCAGCCCCATGGCACCTCCCGTGTGACCTGCCGCCGCCCTCGTGCCGGCCGGACCTCCTGCGGGCGGCGTGCTCGCTTGGAGGCAGTCTAGCGGGCTGCCAGCGGCCTGTCAAGGTGTTGCATTGCCACTGGGAAGGCCTCAGTCGAGGCTGGGACGAGCAACAGACGCAGTGGCGATACTTGACCATACCTTGCTCCTGCGCTACAATTAGCGGTGTGAAAAATGAGAGTTCTTCTCAAAAATACCGCCGGAAATGCTCTCCTCGTGGCCACGAGACCCCACTTCGCGGGCTGGTGGAGGCGGGGTACTCTAACACGCGGCCGCGTCAGGCGATCGGTGAGGCGATCGCCTCCGCCAGAGAGAGCTTGACGCCTCTGGAGATCCTCGACCGGGGCCGACGCCAACACGCCCGACTCGGTCTGGGGACCGTCTATCGCACGCTGAGAATCCTGACCAGGCTGAATCTGGTGCGCCTCGTCCATCGGGCCGATGGCTGCCACGGCTACCTACCTGCTTCTACGGGACACCACCACGTGGTCATCTGCCAGGATTGCGGCCGCGCGGCAGAGTTCCCCGGCGGAGATGATCTGGACGCGCTCATCAGACAGGTCGAGGCCAGAACCGGCTACAGGGTGAGCGACCACCTGCTCCAACTCTCGGGCAGGTGCCCCGATTGTGAGCGCGGGGCGGGGTGAGGGCGCATCCGCAGTCGAGCCCGATGTGGCGGAGCTCTTCGGGCCGCCGGGAGATGAACCCACGGTCTGATACACCCAGGGGTGAACAGGTTCGCCCAGCCCGGGACGGATCGCGTCGGCCCCAGAATCCGCTGGGGACGCTTTCGCAAGGAGCGCACGAATGGCAATGGACGCATTCGCAGCCGTGGCCACGGCCAGCTTCCTGGCATGTGCGGTCACCACGATTGGCATTTGGATGATCAGCAGGTACCAAGAGTGGGGGACGAAGCATTCCGTCTACTTTATCAGCTTCGCGGCGGGAGTGCTGATCTCCGTCTCGTTCGTGCACATCATTCCCGAGTCGCTCGAGATGCACGAGATGGCCCCGGCATTCCTGCTGGTGGGGTTTCTGGCCATCTATCTGTCGAACCGGCTCCTGGACTTGTATGTCTGTCACGGATTGCAGTCGGCAGACCGCACTGCGAGCATCGCCCCCGTGCTGGCGATCGGGTTCCACTCCTTTGTCGATGGGGTCATCTACTCGGTCACCTTCAAGGTCAGCCTGTTCACCGGGGCGTTGGCGGCCGTCGGGATGGTGCTCCACGAGTTCCCCGAGGGGATCGTGACCTTCCTGCTGCTGCAGCGGAGTGGCTTCAGCCGAAAAAAGTCGGCTATGGGCGCGTTTGTGGCTGCGGCCCTATCCACCCCATTGGGGGCCTTGGTGTCATACCCCTTCATCAAGGACATCACGCGGCCCGTCCTCGGCGTATTGCTGGCCACCTCGGCCGGCGCACTGATCTACGTTGGGGCTTCCCACCTGCTTCCTGCAGTCGAGAAGGAGAACAAAAAGTACAGTGTCCTTGCCCTGGCCGTCGGAGTGGTGGTGGCGTTGATCATCATGATCTCTGAGAGGTGACCGGAGTATCTGGGCCGCAAACCAGAGACGGCCGGGAGCGTTCTGACCGATGCCCGCGTCCGTTGCTGCCCCATCCCCACCCTCGACACCACTGCCGCGAACCAGAGAGGGCCAGGGATGCGCCCATGACCAATCGCCAGTCAGACTAGGGCTGCCAAGAGCCAAGAACAGATCTGAACTAGCTCTGTGGTGTATGCGCGATTGATTCCGGGTGCGAATGCCATTTGGCCTGCTTTTTCACTCCCTGGATTGCCTGGGCATTGACTGATCAGCCAAAAGAATGGATAATGCCAGCCACAAGCCCGTTTCCTCACAGCAGGCCACAGAGGTGATCAAACCAACTTTGCGCGCGGCTTTCTGGGTAGTTGCTCTACTGCTCCTGATGATGGCCCGGCTGCCCCTCCTTGCGGCTGCCGACTCGCCCCCCTACCCAGGGCCGCCCACTCCAACTCAGGGCCCCTCGAGCGCGTATCCGGGCGTGGCCACAGCGACCACCACTCCCGAGGAAACCCCTGCTGAGACCCCCGCGCCCAGCCCTACTCCGCATCCCACCGACGAGCCAGAGCCCACCGCCACAGATGGTGCGACTCCGCCTTTGCCGACACCCCCGCCGTCGCAGACGGCGACACCTGAGGACGAAGCCAAGCCGCCTCCTGCCATCCCGTCGGCAACCGCCACGGCAAAGCCTCCAACCGCTTCAGCGGCCGAGGTCACCGACACCCCCTACCCTGGCACAGCCACGTCCACCCGGTCTCCCGAGACCCCCTTCTCGCCCGACGCCAGGGCCACAGGCTACCCCGACCCCGCTCAGTTGGTGGCACCAGAGGCGGCGGTCGCAGGCGCGCCCACTCCTGATAGGGCTGCCGCGCTCATATCCACCGCCGTGGCCGCGAGCAAAGCAAGCCCTTCGTCGCCAACAGCAAGTCGGCGTGCCCTCTGCCGCGGTTATGTCGCCTTTCTCGGCGTGGCTGGCTTGCTTCTCCTGGTGGTGCACCGGCGCAGATTGGCCGAGAGGCGGCGTCGCGGGGACAACGGGTGAGGGCTCATTCTGCCTCTGTTGGAGAGCATCGAAAAACCCTGTGCTCCCTCCCGTCGTTGTCACTCTGAGCGCAAGTGCCCCCAACTTCAGGGGTACAAGTGCCCCGAACTTCAGGGGTACAAGTGCCCCGAACTTCAGGGGTACAAGTGCCCCGAACTTTAGGGGTACAAGTGCCCCGAACTTCAGGGGTACAAGTGTCCCGAACTTCAGGGGTACAGGCGAAGAGTCTGAACCACACAAGACCGAGATTCCTCGCCTGTGCCTGCGCCCCTGTACTACGGGGTGCCTGCGCCCCTGCACTGCGGGGTGCCTGCGCCCCTGCACTGCGGGGTGCTTGCGCCCCTGCACTACGGGGTGCCTGCGCCCCTGTACTACGGGGTGCCTGCGCCACAGGTGTTTTTCGATGGTCTCCTGTTGACAGCCTTCCCAGCATGGTCTATGCTGGCCGCCAAGGACGTACTCGCTCCCCAGCCACATAACCTCATAGGAGAGCCAGCCATGCCCAAACCCGTTGAATTGGCCTTGCTTGGCGCCGGAAACCGGGG
>DATKWG010000049.1:0-3117 GCA_035529675.1 Anaerolineae bacterium | reverse complement strand
CAGGGCCTCCAACGAGGTCTGGTCGCACAGAACTCTCACACCGCAACGGTTGAGATCGGTCACCATGGCGGGCACGAACTCGTGGACCACACGGCGATGCACCAGAACGGTATCCAGCGCATTGCACACCGACGGGGCCTGAGTCTTGGCGTTGTTGATCACCACGACCGACTTGTTCAGATCTGCCGATTGGTCAACGAAGAGATGACACACCCCAATCCCCCCGTAGATCACCGGCATCTTGGCGTGCCGTTTGACCAGCTCCTGCAGGCCGCGCCGGCCCCGAGGTATGATCAGGTCGATCACGTCGTCCATGGCCAGCAACTGGGGCACCAGAGCACGATCGGTCGAGGTGATGAGCTGCACGGCGTCGGCAGGAGCGTCACTGGCCTCGCAAGCCTGGCGCACCATGTGTGCCAGGACCATGTTGCTGCGCAAACACTCCTTGCCACCACGCATTATCACCGCATTGCCAGTCTTGATGCAGAGGGCGCTGATATCGATGGTCACGTTGGGTCGCGACTCAAAGATCACCGCGAGGACGCCAAGGGGCACTCGCCTTTTGGCCACTCGCAAGCCGTTGGGCCGCGTCCTGCCGTCAAAGACCTCACCGAGCGGATCGGGCAAGGCGGCCACGTCGCGGCAACCCTGGACCATGCTTTGCACCCGCTTCGGAGTCAGCGTGGAGCGGTCGATGAGAGAGGGCGGAAGCTGGGCACGGCGTGCCTCCACCAAGTCTGCCTCGTTCGCCTCCCACAGCTCGTCCCCGGCCGCCTCCAGACGACGAGCGATTCCTTCAAGGGCTGCGTTGCGAACCTCCGTTGACAGCATTCCAAGCCGACGGCTGGCGTCCTTGGCTCGCAAGCCCATGCTCTCGAGGTCAACTGTCGTCATCTCCCTCATCCCCCTCTCTCATCCGGTTTCTGCGGCCAACTGGCGCTCGGCACCATCACAGCAGCACCATGTTGTTGCGATGGATGAATTCTGGTCCATAGTCGTACCCCAGGATGTCGGCGATGTCTCCCGATTGCTGCCCAAGGATGCGCCGCAAGTCGCTCGCGCTATAGTTGCCCAGGCCGCGGGCGATCTCACGACCAGACACTGCGCACACCCCGATGATGGCACCGCGTTCGAAATCGCCCTCCGCCTCCACAATGCCCACAGGCAGCAGGCTTTTTCCCCTTTCCAGAATGGCGATCCCCGCTCCCTCGTCTATCCTGACGACGCCTGCCGTTACTGTCTGGGCGAGGAGCCACCGCTTGCGCCCCTCTGCCGGCGTGATGCGGGCGGGGAACCAGGTAGCGGCGATGCTGCCGCGCCAGATACTCCCAAGCACCTCTTCGCGACCGCCGTTGGCTATGACCACCGATGTCCCGGAGCGCCCAGCCAGATCAGCGGCCACGATTTTGGTGTACATGCCGCCCGTACCCAGGGCCGACTTGCTGCCCCTGGCCAGATCGTATATGTGGCTGTCGATCCTCTCCACGCACTCGACAAGCCGAGCGTCGGCATCGAGCGCCGGATCGGCCGTGTACAAGCCATCGGTGTCGGTCAACAGGATGAGCAAGTCGGCCTCTATCAGGTTGGCCACCATGGCAGACAGGCTATCGTTCTCTCCCACCTTGATCTCATCCGTCGCTACAGCGTCATTCTCATTGACGATCGGTACGATCCGGTGTTCCAGCAAGCTCTCGAAGGTATCGCGCAGACTCAGATATCGCTGACGATCCTCGATGTCCTCGCGAGTCAGCAATACCTGGGCTACAACGATGCCAAACAGCTCAAAGTACTGCTCCCAAAGCTGCATGAGACGGCCCTGACCTACGGCCGCCAACAGCTGCTTGAAGGGAATGCTCTTGAGCTCTTGAGGGTGTCCAAGCCGCTCGCGACCAGCCTGCTGGGCCCCAGAGGAAACCAACACTACATCGACGCCGAGACCGCGCAGGTGAGAGATCTGTCGGACCAGATCGACCATCCGGGGCGGATTCAGTCGGCCTGACCCAGCCGTCAAGGTGCTGGTACCTACCTTGACCACAACGCGCCGCCAGGACCGTCTGTCGTCCAACCAGGGAACCCTGGATGTCACCGCAAATCCTCCACAGGGCTGTAATCGACCGGATTATAGCACACCGGCTCAGGCGGAATCAAGGCAAAGCTCCGCCAATCCCTGCCGGCGGTCCCGGCAAGGAGAAGCCCAGCCATTTGGCGGGTGGCTGGGCTCTACCACGGTCACCGCACTGCGGCCAAGACCGTCATTTGGCTTGCTTGAAACCAAAGCCGATACAGGGCTTCTCGGGGACAACACTGCAATACGACTCGAAAATCATGCGCTGGACGTCCTCGTAATGGGGGTTCTGGGTGGTAGCGCTGAGACCACCTCTGAGGAAGTCGTTCAACAGCGAAGCCCACACGTCTGGCTGCATGTACACTTCGTGAGTGATAATCACCTGAGTGCCATCGACCTTGTCTTCGGCGCACGTGGCCTGGCTAGCCGGGCAAGAGACCCACCCGACCTGCTTGCGCACCACTACCAAGACCCTCCAGTTCCCCCCGCCATATACGCGATGGCTCCAGACTCTCTGGATCTCTGCCATGGCCTCAGGGTTGGAGAGAAAACCGATCTCCCCAACGTACTGTGCACCGGGGATACCTATCCAGGGGGGGTCCCGGTTCTCGAAGCTTATCGTGCCCTTGCCAAACTCCGCGTTGTCCACTTGCACCCCATAGATGACGGCAAGAGGCACAGGCGTCGGTGTCGGCGGTATCGGTGTTGGAGTTGGCGGACGGCGGGTTGGCGTGGGTAGCACCGACGTTTCGGTAGGCGGCACCGGCGTAGAAGTGGGAGGCCTGGGTGTATTGGTGGGCGGGACGGGAGTGGCCGTGTCGGGCACGAGCGTCGCCGTGGGTGGCACAGGTGTTGGCTCGGAAGTGGACGTGGGCGAGGGCACCGGCGTTGTGGCTGTGGGGCTAGGCTGACTGGCAGCCGCAGCCGTCTGGGTTCCCTGTTGACCCTTGAGAAAGCCAGCATACGAGAACGTTGCAGGGGGCGTTTCAGTTGCACCCACGACTTTTCCCGATCGCGCACCCGCCGCCCTGTTCAAGAGCCCCAGGACGGCA
>DATKWG010000048.1:0-3895 GCA_035529675.1 Anaerolineae bacterium | reverse complement strand
CGTGATGCCCTGTACGCGGCCAAGATCTGTTCCTATGCCCAGGGCATGGCCTTGCTGAAAGCGGCCTCGGAAGAGTACGACTATGGCCTGAACCTGGGCGCCATCGCCAAGTTGTGGCGAGGCGGCTGCATCATCCGAGCGCAGTTCCTGAACGACATCACTGCGGCCTACGAGCGGGATCCCGATCTGACCAATCTGCTCCTGGACCCCTACTTCAAGGAGGCCTTCTTGACGCGCCAGGCGGCACTGCGTCGCGTGGTCCAGACCGCGGTCGGACTGGGCATCCCTTGCCTGGCGTTCAGCGCCTCGCTGGCCTACTTTGACGCCTACCGCACTGCCCGCCTGCCGGCCAACCTCACCCAGGCCCAGCGCGACTACTTTGGCGCTCACACCTACAGACGGATCGACCGGGAAGGCATCTTCCACAGCGACTGGGGCGCATAGGAGACCTTTCGGCTCGGGTTGGCGGAGCGGGAGCCTGAGTCTGGGCAAAGCCCGTCAGGTTCCTGGCGGTGTCACACGGGCAAGGAGAAGCCGAACGTGCAGAAGAAGAACGTCGTGGTCGCCCAGTCGGGTGGAGCCTCGCCGGTGATCAATAGCTCGTTGCGTGGCGTGGTCGAGGCCTGCCAGTCCTGTCCCAGTTCTTATGGCACGATCTATGCCGCCCACCATGGCATCGAGGGCGTGCTCAAAGAGGAGCTGCTTGATCTCTCTGCCCAGCGACCGGAAGAGATTCGCCTGCTGAGCGTTACTCCTGCCGCGGGTGCCATTGGCACCTGCCGCTACAAGGTCAGGGAAGAACAGAACGAGGACCTGGAGAGGATCATCCAGGTATTCAGGGCCCACCGTGTCGGTTACTTCTTTTACACTGGCGGCAACGACTCGATGGACACGGCCAACAAGATCGCCGTGCTCGCCCGGGAGCGCGGTCTGGATCTTGTGGCCGTGGGCATTCCCAAGACGATCGACAACGACGTGGGCGACTCCGAGTTCAAGCTCATCGACCACACCCCGGGCTACGGCAGCGTGGCGCGCTACTGGTCTCTCATGGTGCAGGGGGCGGAGGAAGAGAACCGTGGCTCCTATCCGGCGGACCCGGTGCTGGTGCTGCAGGCCATGGGCCGCCGCATCGGCTTCATCCCCGCTGCGGCCCGCCTTGCCGATCCCGATCGCCAGATGCCCCTGCTCATCTTCCTGGCCGAATCGGGCCTGAGCCTGGCCGAGCTCGCCGACCGGGTCAACGACATGCTCAAAGAGCGTGGCCGGGCCCTGGTGGTGGTGAGCGAGGGCCTGAAGGTGGGTGAGATCGGCGAGACCAGAGATGCCTTTGGGCACACCGAGTTCTCCTCGAGTCAAGCCACCGTGGCCCAGCTCGTGGTCAACTACCTGAATGCAGTCGGACTCCCCGCTCGGGGCAAGGCTCGCGGCAACGTGCCCGGCACCCACCAGCGGCACGATATCGCCTATGCCTCGACGGTGGACCTGGCAGAGGCCTACGCCGTGGGTCAGAAGGCGGTTCTTCTGGCGGTCGAGGGCGAGTCAGGATACATGGCCACCATCCTGCGCAATCCAGGCCCCATCTACGGCGTACGCTATGATAAGGTGCCCCTGGATGTGGTGGCCAATTCTGAGCGCGCCTTTCCCGAGGCCTGGCTTGCCCCAAGTCGCACCGACGTGACCGACGACTTTCTAGCCTACGCCAGGCCTCTCATCGGAGAGGACTGGCCAAGCATCCCGCTGGTGGATGGTCGCCAGCGCTTCGCCCGGCTTGAGCCCATCTTTGCGGATAAATGTCTGCCAGAATACGTGCCCCAGGCGTATCGGTAGAGGTTTGCCTGGGAGGGCCGAACCACGGTGACAGCGCGGCTCCGACCGGCAGGTAGAACCGGGGTGAGCGCCTTGTTTGTGGTGCAGGCCTGTCTGTTTCGTCTGGCAGGGGCGATTCGCGAATCGCCACTACGCTCCAGGACATTCCTCGATGCCCTGCAAACGTCGCCCTTCCCTTGCTCCACCATCGGCTGGCAAGTATACTGGCGCTTGGCGTCATTCCGTCCGGCCACCGGATGGCCGGCAGACTCAAGTTCACATGGGGAGGCCAACCGATGTCTGCAATTCGAGAATTCGTGATGAACCATCCTCTGTTCGATCACCACGATCACCACTGCAACTTTTGCGAGTTCGACGCCAACCGCGAGAGCTACGACTTCCAAAGCCTGCTGGGATACGCGGTCGCAGATCTGGTCACTGCCGAGGGCGCGCGCCCGCCCAAAGGGCCAATGGACAGAGAGCGGATCGCCGGTCTCTGGCCCAGTATCCGCGTCACGGGATACGGCCGCGCGGTGACCCTGGGTTGCCAGGAGCTCTTTGGCCTGGAGTATGCGCCCGAGAACTTTTGCGCTATCACTGAGGCCCTGCAAGTCTCGTTGGCCGGGAAGTCGGCCAGCGAGGTCTATGACTACTTTGTCCGCGGGAAAGGCCAGAACAAGTGGACCTTGCAGGATGGCCACTTTCGCCTGGACAACGCCAGCGCCCTCAAGGAAGGCCTGTACCCGTCATCCTATCGTTTTGCCTTCCGCATGGACGACCTCTTTGACATCGTTGACGCCACACCGATCCAGGCGCTGGAGGGGTTCACCGATCGCTCGATACACACTCTCGATCAGTTCGTGAGCGCGATGAACGCAGCCATCGACCGGTTCGACGGCACGGGCAAGCTGGCCGCCATCAAGAACGGGATGGCCTACCGGCGCGACCTGGTGGTTGGCGATCCCACGCGTCACCAGGCGGAGCTGGCCTTCAACTGCATACGCAGCCGCAAGGTGTTCTGGGATGGAATCCAGCAGAACAACGGAGCGGTAGACGCCGCCACGGGCCGCGCCCTGGGGGACTATATGTTCCACAGACTGATCCAGCGCGCCTGCGACCAGGACTTGCCCGTGCAGATTCACACTGGCTACCTGGCCGGCAGCTGGGGCTCGCTGGCCGGCACCAAGGCGTCCAATCTGATACCCATCTTTGAAAAGTACCGTAGCGTCCGCTTCGACATCTTTCACGCATCCTGGCCGTGGACATCCGAGCTGGGCACGATTGCCAAGAACTACCCGAACGTGTGGGCTGACATGTGCTGGGCCTGGGCCATGAACCCCGCTGAGAGCGAGCGGACCCTCTCCGAGTGGCTGGATGGCGTGCCCCTTAACAAGATCTTTGCCTATGGCGCGGACACGGGTTTGCCCTGGTGCAACGTCGGCTATTCGCTGCAGGCCAAGATCGGCATCGCCAGGGTGCTGGAGGCTAAGATCGAGGCGGGCTATGTCAGCGAGCGGACGGCGCAGGAGATCGCGGAGTGCATCATGCTGAGGAATGGCGAGGAGTTCTTTGGGCTGGACTAGACAGGGAGGGGCTACTGATGAGTACATTGGACGACATCGAGAGCCTGGTGCGGGAGATTCTGGGGGATGGCGAAGGGCCGTGGCCTGCTGACATTACCGACTGCGTCTTTGAGCAGATTGAGGGCGACCCTGGGAGGCTTCGCCGGTATTGGACCATTGTTCAGCACCTCAATGCACAAGGGAAAAACGGCCAGCAAGTTGTCAACCAGTACATCGGCAGGCGCGTCAAGCAGTTGACGACGAAGGTGAACCAAGGTTGGTGTGACTCGCCTCGTAGCTCGTTGATCAAGGGCTACACAAAGCACTGAGACATGGGTTAGGCCAGTCGCCATCCGATGGAGTTGCATACGGTGAGCGACGTGGCGTAAAAGAGTGGAAAGGAAGTCCCTATGCCAGCTATCCAGGTCAAACCAGGCATTCACTGGATCGGGGTCAATGACCGCACCACCGACCTCTTTGAGGGGCTGTGGCCCATCGCCAAGGAGGGCGTGTCCTACAACAGCTAC
>DATKWG010000047.1:0-3159 GCA_035529675.1 Anaerolineae bacterium | reverse complement strand
GACGGGTTCTGGGAGTTTCGGGATCTGCTCATGCTGCGAACCCGCGTAGAGGCGGCCGGCCTCAGGCTCTATGCCATCGAGAACGTGCCGCGTGACTTCTATGACAAGGTCAGGCTGGGGCTGCCCGGCCGCGACGAGCAGATCGAGAACGTCCGCAAGACCATACGCAACATCGGGCGCGCGGGAATACCCGTCCTGGGGTACGACTTTATGCTGGTTGGCGTCTGGCGAACGGGGTACAGCCCCCAGGGCCGAGGCGGGGCCAAGGTGACCATTTACGACCACGAGCTGGCCAAGCGCGCGCCCACGTTCGAGATGGGCGAGTTCGACGACGAGACCATGTGGGCCAACTACACCTACTTTCTCGAGGCGGTCGTTCCCGTGGCCGAGGAAGAGGGCGTCATGTTGGCCTTGCATCCCGATGATCCCCCGGTGCCCAGCATCGCGGGGACGGCGCGCATCTTTCGTAGTATCGAGGCTTACAAGCGCGTCATCGAGATCGTGCCCAGCCCCGCAAATGGGCTCGAGTTCTGTCAGGGCACGGTAGCCGAGATGTGCCACACTCCCGACGAGGTCTATGACGCGATTCGCTACTTTGTGAGCAGGAACAAGATCGCCTACGTCCACTTTCGCAGCGTGGACAGCACCGTGCCCAGGTTCGCCGAGACCTTCATCGACGAGGGCAGGATAGACATGCTCAAGGCCATGCGCGCCTACCACGACGCCGGCTTTGAGGGCGTGCTGATAGTGGATCACACGCCAGGCATGGTCGGCGATACGCGCTGGGGCCACCGCGGGCGGGCCTACGCTATCGGATACATGAAGGCCCTGATCAAGTGCGTGAGGGCTGGGGAGGGCGGCCCGTTGTGAAGATCGGTGTGCGCACACTGAACGGCGAAGAGAGGCGTTTGATCCAGGCCAGGCAGATCGGTGCCCATGGTGGGAGCATTTGGGCCTGGGCGCTTCCTGGGTTCAGGGAGAACTGCGTCCCCACGCTGGAGGGTTTGCTGCGCATGCGCCAGCGCTTCGAGGCGCACGACCTGCTACTCACGGGAATCGGGTTGGGTGCGGATTGCCTCAAAGGACAGCTTCTGGGCCGTCCAGAGCGGGATGATGAGATCGACCGGGTCTGCCAGACCATCCGCATCATCGGTCAGGCCTACCAGGACAAGAGTGCCGCCGACAGCCCGGTAATCATCCTGGACCAGAGAGTAACCTATTGGGCCCGGGGTGGATGGACGGGGGCAGCCCGAGTCCTCGGGCGCGGGGGCGTCCTGCTGCATGATTTTGACGCCTCGCGAGACGCCCATTTGGCCGACGAGCCAGCGGGCCAGGTGTCGCTCGATGAGGTCTGGGATCGCATCACCTATCTCTATGAGCGCATCGTGCCCGTGGCCGAAGAAGCGGATGTGCGCCTGGCCACTCATCCCGACGATCCTCCCCTCCCCGTCTACCGAGGCGCGCACCATGCTCTCAATAGCTTTGCGGGATTCAGGCGGCTGTTCGAGCTTTTCCCAAGCTCACACAATGGCATGCTCCTTTGCCTGGGTTGCATGCAAGAGGCCGGGGAAGACCCGGTGCAAGTCATCCGCTACTTTGGCGAGCGGAACAAGGTCTTTTACGTTCACTTCCGAAACGTAAAGGGCACGGTTCCGCACTACACAGAGGTGTTTCCCAACGAGGGTGATTTGGACATGCTGGCCGCCATGCGTGCCCTTTGGGATGTGGGCTACGAAGGCGTGCTTGTGCCCGACCACCATTTTGGAATCCAGGGGGACACTGAATGGAGCCTGGCGAGCCGGGCCTGGCAGGTGGGGTACATTACCGCGCTGATGCAGGTCACCAAGCCTTAGTCGCCCGGTTGCCATGGATCGAGCCCGCCGGGCGACTTCCGATAGGTCGCCCATCTTCCCCCTTGCCTGGAGAATCCCTCTGGAGTGGGCCTGCGACGTCGATCGGGCGCGCCACGTTTCTAGTGTGCGGCCGCCAGATGGCTTGGCGATCGTGGGTGAGGGGAAAGGCAATCTGTCACGACTTCAGCTTGAGCGGTGTTGTATGAGTGAGGAGCGCCCTCGTAGCGAATCTATCGCGGACCCACAGCAAAGAGTGGATTGCATGGGCATCGATGCCGTTCTACTTGAGAATCTGCACGCAGGGCAAGAGGCGGCCTTTGAGGCCCTCTTTCAGCGCTACTACCACCGCGTCTGTGGCATGCTCTACCGGCTGGCTGGCGATGAGGCGGAGGATCTTGCCCAGGAGGTCTTTCTTCGGCTCTATCATCGTCCCCCCAGAGCGCAGGGGACCGACTTGGGCGCTTGGCTCTATCGGGTGGCCACCAACCTGGGCTACAACGCCCTGCGGGCCAGGCGCCGCCATCGGAGCTACCGCGACTTGCTGGGGAGAGCGACTGCGGGGGAGGGGTGGGGGCATTCGGAGCCGGCGCCTGAGACCTGGACGGTGCGGGCGGAGGAGCAGCATCAGGTTCGCGCCGCGCTGGCTCGCCTGAAGGAGCGACAGGCCGCGCTGTTGGTCTTGCGCTACAGCGGCCTGAACTACCGCGAGATCGCCGACGTGCTGCATGTCTCCTCCGGGTCGGTGGGGACGCTTCTGGCCAGGGCCGAGCGCGCATTTGAGAGGGTCTACCGGCAACTTGCGGGGCGTCGAGACCAGTTGGGAGGTGAAGAGTGATCTGTATGACGGAGGGAGAACTGCGTGCGTATCTGGACGGTGAGCTCTCGCCTGCCAGATGCACCGTTCTCGCGCGACATTTGCCTGCATGTGCCCGCTGCCGGGAGACTCTGGCACAAGTCGAGCGCTCGGCCAGGCTGGCGCAACAGCGATTGGTCAGCGTGTCTCTGGAGTCCGAACCGGACATGCGGCTGGGACTGGCGCGCACCCGTGAGCGCCTGCAACGACGGGGCGGCGTTCAACCGAGAGGTCTGAGGAGGTCACTTATGGCAACAAATCGAGGACGCTTGTGGCGTCCAGTGCTTGGTGGCGTCATTGTACTGGCCCTGCTTGTGGGGGTCTTTAGCTTTGCTCCGAGCCGTGCTCTGGCTCGGCAATTCCTGTCCATCTTTCGGGTGCGCAAGTTCGCGATCGTCCAGGTCAATCCCGATGAGGCGCAGCTTGAGCAGGTGGCTCGGGCTCTGGAGGACA
>DATKWG010000046.1:0-7320 GCA_035529675.1 Anaerolineae bacterium | reverse complement strand
CTCAGAGCACGGCCCGAGGCGATTTGGCTCGTGGAGGAATGCCGAGTACAATGGGATGCGCTGAGTATCAGACCTCTTGGGCGCTCCGAAGTAGAGCAGCTACCCTGGTGCTCTTCGCGCGTGTCGCAAGGTACTAGACCTACTATACGTAGTAGCTAGGAAGGCGAAGCATAGTACTTGTTGTGCTTTGCGCCCCAGTAGCTCAGTCGGATAGAGCAACTGCCTTCTAAGCAGTCGGCCGTGGGTTCGAATCCTGCCTGGGGCGCTATACTACATATAGTGTGTCGCAGGCGAAAATACAACAACAGGTTGTGGTACAGACCTCAAAAGGGGTACCACAATATGTTGGAACCACTTACGCTGCGACCACAATATGTGGGTTCTCCGCTGGATCTTTCCCTCTCTGCTTTCCTCCTCGACCGGGAGGCATCGCGCTGTACCCCCAAGACCGTGCAGCACTACCGATACACCGTGGGTGCAGGTGTTAGATGAAGTAGGGGCGGGTTTGCCCGTCCTGGCCGGGCCAGGGAAACCCGTCCCTACAAAACGCAAACGACTGGTACAAGCTCTGTGCGACAGCACAACTGTTGCGGCGGAAGCGCGAATTGCCGGCGTTTGCCACACTCTCCCGTGGGTGCGTGCGAGCGAGCGAGTTGATGCACGGCTCCTTTCATGGTACAATCGGCCGAACGGGCGCCGTTTACCAGGGCGGAGTGGCAGACTGGGGATGGCCCGTATCCATCCGGGAGGTGAATCAAGATGGCCAAGGAGCTGAAGGGGATCATAGTGCCTATGGTGACGCCGTTCAACGCCGACGAGTCCCTCGACGAGCCCGCGTTGCGTCGCGTTGTCAACTATCTGATCGAGAGTGGGGTGCTCGGGCTGTTCCCCGCGGGCAGCCAGGGCGAGTTCTACGCGCTCACTCCCCACGAGAGGAAACGGATCACAGATGTGGTGATCGATGAGGCCGATGGGCGCGTTGCGGTGATGGTGGGCACGGGGGCTTTGACCACTCGAGAGTCGATCGAACTAACCCGATACGCCGAGGCTGCGGGCGCGGATGCGGTCTCGGTCATCACGCCCTACTTTGTCAAGCCCTCGACCGAAGAGCTGCGCCAGCACTTTATACGGATCGCCCGCTCGGTCAGCATCCCCGTTCTTGCGTACAACAATCCCGGTCGTACGGGGGTGCACTTTACACCGACCGACGCCGCAAAGGTAGCTGGGGCGGTAGACAACCTTGTCGGAATAAAGGACTCCAGCGGCGACCTGACCAACACCATGGGATACATCGAGCAGTGCCCACCGGCCTTCAAGGTGTTCATGGGCAGAGACACCCTTATCTACGCTGGCCTCTGCTATGGCTGTGTAGGGGCCGTTGCGGCCACCGCCAACGTTGTGCCCAGGCTGGTCGTGGCCATCTACGATGCCTTTGTGAGGGGCGATCATGTGCTGGCGATCGAACTGCAACGGAAACTCAGCCCGTTGCGGAGCGCGTTCTCTCTAGGCTCCTTCCCAGTGGTGGTCAAAGACGCCAAGGCACTGGTGGGGCAGCCGGCGGGTCCAGCCCGCGCACCGATCACCTCGATCACCGGAAAGGCGCGAGAAGCGCTCATCGCGGTCCTCCGAGACCTGGGCAGAATAGGCTGAGGTGTGTGGCGACATGTACAGATTCCTGCTCTATGAGCCCATTCACGAAGCTGGCAGCCAGGTGCTCCGCGCAGTTGGCGAGGTGCGTATGGCCAGCAGCACCGATGAGGACACCATTATCAGAGAGATCGGCGATATCGATGGCGTGGTGGTGCGCGCCAAAGGGCGCGTGACCCGACGCGTGCTGGAACATGCTCCCAGACTCAAGGTTGTGGGACGCCACGGAACAGGTGTGGACAACATCGACCTCGGGGCCGCGACGGAGCATGGGGTGCAGGTGGTCAAGACGCCAGAGGCCACCACTGAGGCGGTCGCGGAGCACACTGTGGGTCTCATGCTGGCCCTCTCCAAGAAGATACTCCAGGGGGATGCGGGCATCCGATCGGGCCATTTCGACGTTCGCTACTCCCTTATGGGGAGGGAGATGTGCGGCAGGATTCTGGGTGTGGCTGGCTTTGGCCGGATCGGCCGGCGGCTGGCGCAGATTTGCCACTTTGGTCTGGGCATGCCCATCCTCTACTATGACGTTCGGCCGGCACCAGAGTTGGAGCGCCAACTGGGTGCCCGTCGCCTGGAACTGCACGAGCTTTTGGCATCGGCGGAATACATCAGCGTTCACGTGCCGCTGCTGCCGCAGACCAGAGGCCTGATTGGCGAGGCGGAGTTTGCCCTCATGAGACCAGACGCCATGTTCTTCAACGCGTCTCGTGGACCGGTGGTGGACGAGGGAGCCTTGTACAGAGCGCTAGCGGCGGGAATCATTGCCGGCGCAGGCATCGACGTCTATGAGGAGGAACCTACTCCAGCCGACAACCCGCTCTTTGGGTTGGAGAATGTGGTGCTTACGCCGCACATGTCGGCCAATACCGAGGAAGCAATGCGAAAGATGTCTCTGGTGACCGAGGACCTGGTCAGTGTGCTGCAAGGCCGGAAGCCCAGGTATCCGGTGAACCAGCTCGACTAGAGACGAGACCCTTGGCTACCGGCCCCTTTTCAGCCAAGCGCACGCCTTGGTCGTGTCCTCGTTTCCACGTAGGCTTCTGCCAGAGAGACTTCTCGCAGTCTGAGTATGATCGCTAGACTCAGCGAGGCCAAGACAACGTTGACCCCCTCGGCCACGGCAAAACCAAAGAGCCGAGCCAGCCCGGGCACGATCACCGCCACAGAGGAATGGTAGAGTACGGCGAAGCCAAACCAGCGCTTCTGGCGGGAGAGGTGGCTCTGCATGACCAAAAGCGCCCATGCCACCTGATGCGCCAAAGCCAGGATGCGTTCCAGGGCCACCACAAGGGGCTGGTCCCACGATGTGTCTGCCAAAGCCTGCAGCGCCTCACTGACGGCGGGCGTCGCCTCTGTTGCTGTTGACGGTATCAAGGAGTGCAGGTCCAGGCGACTGAACACCAGATAGGCCACCAGGTGGACGAAGGTCAGTCCGGCAATGAGGAGCATCGTCTCCAGACAGGCGTGCCCAAGCCCGTACATCACGCCATTGCGCCAGGTTAGCTCAAAGCCGCCACGCGGCAAGAGATGCCTATAGCCCAACCACCGGCCCGACTCCTCCACCAGGCTTGTGGCCAGCGCCAATGCCAGCAACCAGGCAAAGGCTCCCAGCTCAGAGTGGACACGCGAGCCGACAACGGCGTCTAGGTAGACGCTCAAGGGCAGCCAGGTGAAAAGCTGAAAGACTGCGAAGACTATCGCACCGTAGGCAAAGAGTAGCCAGCGAGTGGCCGTCCTCCGCCTATAGATCAGGGTCACCGCTAGAGGGAAGCCCACCTGCAACAGAAGTGAGACGACAAAGGCAAGGATGGTGCTCGTGTCCAAGTTGGCCCCCGCTTTCCTCGTCGATGCTCGATCATACTGCTGCCCAGGCCATCCTGGCCAGAGCAGCATCCATTATAGCCAGCCTGCCGGGCAACACAAGAGAAAGGCAGGTTCCACCCGCACGCCTGAGCTGCAAGTGGGCCGAGTGGTCCAGGAGAATCCGCACCTCAGCATCTGAGCTCTGCAAGGCCGCGACACATACCAGGCTGGCCATGCTTCTGAGATGCGCTCCTCAGTCCTTGCCCGAAGGCGGCCTTGTTGGTGCGCCCTACCGTAAAGCCTGGAATATGGACCTGCCGTCGCGTCCCTGGATTCCAGTGGCTTGCCGAAACGTGCTATAATCCTGAGGCCATGTTGGATTTTGGCCGTTGGATGCGCGCAGGTGCAGGATCATTCGAGATCATGAAGGACGGTACACGCCTTATCTTCTGGATCGACATTGTGGTCTTGCTCGTTCTGGCGGCGCTGATTCTTGCAGGGCAGTGGGACTTTGTCATTGCCCTCTTCCTGGCCCTCGTCATAATGAACTACTTTGATCGGTGGCGGAAGCGCCGCTCCAGAGATTAGTACTCTGTCCAGGTGATTCGAGTGAATAGAACCTGCTGCAACCGGGCATGAACATCTCATCGGCTCGTCAGCGCGCACAGAACCTTATCTTCAAATGGGTGCCCATGATCTCGTGGATGGCACTCATTTTCTGGCTGTCAAGCCAGCCCAAACTACCACGTCCGGGCCCGCAGATAGCCATTTCGGACGAGCTCGTGGCCTATGCTGCCCATGCTTTTCTGTTTGGTGTGCTGGCTCTTCTGGTGTGGCGCGTCTTGCGCGACCGTCCTCACCCGATGTTGGAATCGGCCGCTCGCCCTCCGCTGCTGGGCACCATCTTGCTCTCTGGATTGTATGCAGTCACTGACGAAGTACATCAATTGTCTACTCCAGGTCGGCAGGCTTCCTTTGCAGACTGGCTGGCTGACCTGGTGGGCATCTTGATCGCCATCTACCTTTTGACCCGGCGGGCGAAGCAAAGGGGCCGCAGGTGAGCCTCCGGTCTGCTGCCCAACCCAGAGTCCCAGAGCCACTGAGGAATCGCAGTTGTCGGTTTATCGAGGGTTGCCCTGTGAGGCTACCTCGTGTATACTGAGTCTGACCATGGTTGAGAGGATCAGATCTCCAAGTCGGCAGGAACTGATAGGGAAGGTCGAAGCACTTCATCCTCTAGCGCTCGACCTGTTGAACCATGCCATCGACTATGCCACGGCCAAACATGGGGACCAGAGACGCAAATCCGGGGATCCCTTTATCGTACACCCCCTCGAAGTCGCCGCCATTCTCACCGACCTCCGCGTGGGTGTGCCGTGCATCATGGCAGGGATTCTGCACGATATCCTCGAGGACACTCAAGTAACCCTCCCTGAACTCCAGAGCGAGTTTGGCGAGACGGTCGCCAAACTCGTTGACGGGGTGACCAAACTCCGCAGAGCAACGCTAAAGAGCAATATCGGGGCCCTTGATGCCGCGGAGGAACAGGCGGAGAACTTGCGCAAGATGTTCCTGGCCATGGTGAGTGATATTCGCGTGCTCATCATCAAGCTGGCCGATCGCCTGCATAACATGCGTACTCTCCAGTATCTTTCTCCCGAGGCGCAGCTTCGAAAGGCACGAGAGACACTCGAGGTCTTCGCCCCGCTTGCCAGTCGCCTGGGTATCTGGCAACTCAAGTCGGAGCTGGAGGACCTTGCGTTTCGCTATCTCGACCCTGAGAACTATGGCAAGATCGTCAGGCTCCTTGCGGAGCGGAAGGCGGAACGGGAGCAGTATCTGGAGCGGGTGATAGCTGTTCTGACAGATCGCCTTGAACGAGAGGGAATCAACGCCCAGATATCAGGGCGTCCCAAACACATCTGTGGCATCTATCGAAAGATGCAGGCCAAGTCACGCGATTTTGACCAGATCTACGATGTGCATGGCGTGCGCATCATCGTTGACGAGGTGCAGACCTGCTATCATGTGCTGGGCACCCTGCACAGCATCTGGTGGCCCATCCCTGGGGAGTTTGATGACTATGTGGCCATGCCCAAGGGCAACCTGTATCAGTCTCTGCACACAGCCGTGGTCGGCCTCGATGGCAAGCCCCTTGAGATACAGATTCGTACCCAAGAGATGCATCAAGTCGCCGAATATGGCATCGCTGCTCATTGGCGGTACAAAGAGGGGATCCCACGCGATGCCTCCCTCGAGGCCAAGATCGCTTGGCTGCGCCAGGCTACCGCTTGGCGAGAGCAGATAGACGACCCTCGCCAGTTTGTGGACTCGATGAAGAGCGATGTTTTCGCCGATCGCGTCTACGTTTTCACCCCCAAGGGGGACATCGTGGATTTGCCCAAGAGCGCCACGCCGGTCGATTTTGCCTATCAGATCCACAGTGAGATAGGCCATCGTTGCCGGGGCGCCAGGATCGACGGCCGCCTCGTTTCGCTCGACTACCAGTTGAGGACGGGCGAGCAGGTGGAGATTCTCACGGCGAGACAGGGTGGGCCGAGCCGCGATTGGTTGAACCCCCACCTCAACTACATCGCCACCCAGCGTGCCCGCCAAAAGATCCGCCAGTGGTTTCGGCGTCAGCAGCGCGACCAGAATGTTGCGGCCGGGCGGGAGATTCTGGAGCGGGAACTGCGTCGTCTGGGCTTCGAGCAGGAATCATTCACAGAAATCGCTGCGCTCTTCAAATACAACAAACTGGACGACTTTCTCGCGGCCGTTGGCTATGGCGACATCAGCCCATCCCACATCGCCCACAAGATCGACGACGCAGGAACCAAGGGCAAAGATCTAAAGTTCAAGGCTATCCCAAGAAGAGCCATTTCCGACATTCGGGTGGCGGGGGTGGGCGATCTCCTGACCAGGCTGGGCACTTGCTGTACGCCAGTTCCCGGAGACCCTATCGTGGGATACATCACCCGGGGAAAGGGCGTTACCGTCCATCGGGCGGACTGCACCAACATCGTCAATCTCAAGGACACGGAGAGGCTGATCTCTGTGTCTTGGGCGCAGGGTGAGCAACTGTATTCGGTGGTGATTCGCATCGAGGCTTTTGACCGAAGCGGCCTGCTGCGCGACATCGGCGGCGCCGTGGCAGATCTGGGCATCAGCATGAGCTCGGTCAACGTGTCAACCAGCCAAGATCACACTGCCACCATCATCGCCACCATGGGGGTCAAGAGCGTAAGCCAGCTCTCGGCACTGCTACGCAAGATCGAGGGCCTGCGGGACGTGTTTGATGTGGCGCGTGAGTCGTTCGCTTAGGGGGACGGGGATGCCTGTTGGGAGGGGGCGTGTTCAGGCGCAGGCTTTGGGGAGCTCTCGATTCCCCTTGGGTCCGTCAGGGTTCGCGATGACCCACTAGCCTCTGATACGTCCCGGTCCGCCCAGATCACTCCTCTGACGCCAGTACCGAATCCCAGTGTCGCACAATGTCCTGCGAGGCGCGTTGGGCGGCGAACCAGTCGTCGACCACCCTGCTTTCGGCCTCCCACCGGGCAGTGGCGTCCAGTTCACGATCCGTTTCGCGCTCGTCAACTCGAATGATGTGGTAGCCGAACTCACTCTCGATAACTCCACTGATCTCTCCCGGCTCCAGGGCAAAGGCGGCCTCGCTGAAGGCGGAGACCATTTGCTCGCGGGGGAACCAGCCGAGATCGCCTCCCTGGTCTTTGCTGGCAGTGTCTTGCGAGAGTTCGGCGGCCAACTCCTCGAAACCCTCGCCGTCGCGCAGCCGAACCAGTGCAGCTTCCGCTTCTTCGAGTGTCTCCAGCAGGATATGTCTTGCGTGAACTTGATCGGCAACAG
>DATKWG010000045.1:0-9886 GCA_035529675.1 Anaerolineae bacterium | reverse complement strand
GTCGAGGAGATCCACATCGCGCCCGGCAATGGGGGTACGGGTGAGGCGGCGGTCAACGTTCCCATCGCTGCAACGGACATTGATGCCCTGGTGGAGTATGCGCAAGCCCAGCGCTTCGACTTGACCGTCATCGGTCCCGAGCTCCCTCTGGCTCTGGGCCTCAGCGATGCTCTGAGGGATGCTGGCTTGAAGGTGTTTGGCCCCAGTGCCAAAGCGGCGCGCATCGAGTCGTCCAAGGCCTTCGGCAAGGACTTTATGCGCGAGAATCGCATTCCCACCGCTGACTATGGCGTGTTCCGCGACCACAAGGCAGCCCTTGGCTACCTGGCCGGGCACCCGGCCCCCATCGTGGTCAAGGCCAGCGGACTGGCTGCGGGCAAGGGCAGCATAGTCTGTCACACCGACCAGGAGGCGCGCGAGGCCCTGAGCCGCATCATGCGCGACCGGGTCTTTGGCGAGGCGGGAGATCTGGTGGTCATCGAGGAGTTCTTGTCGGGGCAAGAGACTTCGGTGCTGGCCTTCACCGATGGAAACACGGTCGTACCCATGGTGCTATCTCAGGACCACAAGGCAGCCTATGATGGCGATCTGGGGCCAAACACCGGTGGCATGGGCTGCTATGCGCCGGCAAGGTTCATCGACAGCGCCCTGCAAGAGCGCATGGTCAACGAGGTGCTTCAGCCGACAGTCGATGGCATGCGACGAGCGGGCACTCCCTACGTTGGCGTCCTCTATGCCGGCATGATGATCTCTGACGACGACTTCAGTGCACTTGAGTTCAACTGTCGCTTTGGCGATCCCGAGACTCAGGTGACAGTCCCTCTGCTGGAGACAGATCTTGTCACGGTGATGCTGGCCTGCATCGACGGAAAGCTGGACAGCGTCGATCTGCGCTGGTCTGATAAGGCGTGCGTGTGCGTGGCCATGGCCTCGGGCGGGTATCCTGGCCAATACAAGCGCGGATACGAGATCCACGGCCTCGAGCAGGCTGGCCAACTGCCCAACACGGTCATCTTTCACGCTGGCACAAAAAGGGAGGGGGATCGAGTGGTCACTGCCGGCGGGCGGGTGCTGGGAGTCACAGCCTGGGACGACGACCTGAAGGGGGCGATCGAGCATGCCTACAGCGCAGTGGACCTCATCCACTGGCCGGAGGTCATGTTCCGGCGGGACATCGGGGCCAAGGGGCTGAAGGCACAAGGGGGAACACCGTGACCCAGAAGAGCGCCTATGCCGCCGCCGGAGTGGACATCGATGCGGGCAACCTGGCTGTCGAGCTGATGTCTGAAGCGGTGCGCTCCACCTACGGTCCCGAGGTCCTATGGGGTATCGGGGCTTTTGGCGGCCTCTTCGATGTCGGACGCCTCAAGGAGATGCGATCTCCCGTGCTCGTGGGATCCACGGATTCGGTGGGCACCAAGACCATGGTGGCGGCGGCACTGGGCAGCTACCAGACCCTGGGCTGGGACATCGTCAATCATTGCGTCAACGATATCTTGGTGCAGGGCGCTGAGCCACTCTTTTTCCTAGACTATATCGCCATGCCCACCTTGAATCCAGAGACCGTTTCCGCGATCGTCACTGGCATCGCGGCAGCCTGTCGAGAGGCCGGCTGTGCCATCCTGGGGGGCGAGACCGCCGAACTGCCCGGCGTCTATGCCCCTGGCCAACTGGACCTGGTGGGCACCATCGTTGGCCTGGTCGAGCGCGACCAGATCATCGATGGTTCGGGCACTGTGCCGGGGGACGTATTGGTGGGGCTGCCGTCCAGTGGCCTCCACACTAACGGCTTTTCCCTGGTGCGCAGCATCTTTGGCCGCGAGACGTTTTCCCAGTATTCTGAGGTCCTCGGGCGTCCCCTGGGCGAGGCGCTGATAGAACCCCATCGCTCCTACTTGCCCCACGTGCGGGCCATACGCCGCGTGGCTACCATCAAAGGCCTGGTCCACGTGACCGGTGGAGGGTTTGTGGACAACATCCCTCGCATACTACCCGAAAACACCGCCGCGGCAGTTGACTGTGGCGCATGGCGCGTGCCGCCTCTATTCGAGCTGATCGAGCGTGAAGGAGAAGTCGATCGCCATGAGATGTATCGGGTCTTTAACATGGGGATCGGCATGGTCGTGATCCTCGCACCCGACGAGGTGGATGCAGCGTTGAGTGCGCCAGGTGTCAAGGGCTGGGTAATAGGCGAGGTGATACCTTACCAGGGCGGGGATAGAGTGAGGCTCGGATGAACCATCTCGCAGTGCTCGTCTCGGGCAGTGGCACCAACTTGCAGGCGATCATCGATGCCACCGAATCGGGGGCCTTGCCCGACACGGCTGTGTCGGTGGTTGTGTCCAACCGCAAAGGGGCCTACGCGCTGGTGCGGGCCGAGACCCACGGCATCCCGACCATCTACCATCCTTTCTACCCCTATCGCAAGGCAGGTCGCCCGCGCGAGGAGTACGATGCAGACCTGGCCGAGAAGCTGGGCGCGTACCCCGTGGATCTGGTCGTCATGGCTGGGTGGATGCATGTCCTCAGCATGGCCTTCTTGCGGCATCATCGCGGACGCATGCTCAACATACACCCAGCCCTCCCCGGTGCCTTTCCCGGCACGCACGCCATCGAGCGTGCTTACCAGGCCTTCCAAAGAGGTGAGATCGATCACACGGGGGTCATGGTTCACAGGGTCCCCGATGAGGGTGTAGACGAGGGTCCGGTCGTCCTTAGGCGGACAGTGCCCATCTATCCCACGGACAGCCTCGAGGAGCTGGAAACGCGCATACACATTGTGGAACACGACATCTATGTGAAAGCCGTCGCGATCGCCCTCGGGATCACGCTGGACTAGCTATCCCAGAGCTCGCCGGGTCCTGGCTCTCTACCTCACCTGCGAAACGTTTGATCCCCAGATGCCCCCGGATGGCAGAAAGCGCACCCGGAAGCTCATTATCTCATAGGGCCTGATCTGAAAGACCACCGAGTTGTCCTGGATGGAAAGCGATCTTTCGTCCTCCTCCACCAGGTTGCACTCCCATACGTTGGCCAACCTGGGCGCGAAGCTGAGTCGCACCGCCCCCCGCTGACCGTACGCCTCATACAAACGCGCCACCAGGCCGTCGCCATCTTCGGCTGCCTTGACGGTGTCCAACACGACATGATTCGCGTCGCAGGAGACCAGCCCCAGGCTCGAGGGCAAGACGGCTCTTCGGGCATCCATGTCTCCGGCGACGATGGCGTGCAACAGTGGATCATTGAGTCGGGCTGCCTCGCCCACGGTGGAGTGGCGCCAGTCCCCGCTATGCGGCAGCAGCGAGTAGGTGAAGCGATGAAGCCCCTGGTCGGCCTCTGGATCGGGAGAGGTGGCGCACTTTATCAGGGTGAGTCGCATCATATGCCCTTTGATGTCGTGCCCATACTTGCAGTCGTTCAACAGGCTCACACCGTAGTTGCCCTCAGAGATGTCTGCCCACCGATGCCCGCATACCTCGAATCGAGCATAGTCCCAACTGGTGTTCCAGTGGGTGGGCCGTTCGACACTACCGAACTGTATCTCATAGGTGGCCCGTGAGCTTTGCACTCGCACGGGGAACGCGACCTTCAGCAAGACGTGACGTTCGTGCCAGTCCGCGACCGTCTCAATGTCGAGGCGGGGGGTGTGGGCATACGCATAGCAGCGTTGTACGATGCTCGACTGACGGTAGCGACGCCGCAATTCCAGCCCAACCCGCAGGGGGCCCTCCTCGATCACGTGGGCCTCTGAAAGGTCGCCGATCTCCCACATCTTGTCCTGGTAAGAGATGTCGATGTTCCAGGCATCGAAGCGCAAGGGCTTGTCCTCAAAGACTTGCAGCACGTTGCCCCTCTCGCCCTCGGCGAGCACTTCTCGATCGGCCACCTTGTCATAGCAGGAGAGGATATGCCCCTGCTGGTCGAGGGCGATCCGCAGGTAGGGCGTCTCCAGACCTCTGGTGCTGACACTCAGCTCGTCGCTCTGCTCCCTGCCTCCCCTTCGGCTCTGCCACCGGTAGGTGCGATACCCATAGGCGGGAACCTTGCGGGCCAGCATGAGAAAACGATGTTCGCCAGGTTCCCCCAAAAGGTGCTGCAGCGGGGCCTCCTCGCCCGTCTCGGCGTCCACCAATGCCGGCGGCCAGGGATAGCCTTCCTCACCAGACCCGATCGGGCGGGTGATCTCGACCAAGTCGGTGCGCGTTTTCCCCAGGGTGTTAAAGACCACAACTGAGTCTTCCCCAGGGGGACGTTTGATGTGGGCTGCGATAGCCTGCATGGCTGCGTCCCGCGCCGTCTCGCCGATCTCGGCGATGCGCGCATAGTCGCGTGCAGAGTCCTCATATACGGCGTGTATGGAAGAACCCGGGAGGATGTCGTGGAACTGGTTGAGCAGGATGAGCTCCCAGCCCTTGCGCAACTGGTCAGTGGGATAGGCTTCTCCCAACAGCGCGGCCACGGTTGCCAGCGCTTCGGCCTGGTGATAGAGTATCTCGCTCTTGCGATTGGCGCGCTTGTTCCGCGCCTGACTGGTCAGGGTGCCCCGGTGATATTCCAGGTAGAGCTCTCCCTCCCACACGGGCACGCGCTTCCCACCGATGTGGGCATCCAGACGCTTGAAGAAGTCGTTGGCAGTGCCCAGAACGACGCGAGGCGCGCCAGGGAAGTGGGCCAGCCGTCCTCCCCTTTCCAGCATCTCGGAGGTAGGGCCGCCTCCACCATCTCCCCAACCGTAGGTTAGCAGCACTTCGTCGGTGACGTTCTTGCTGCGATTCTCTGCCCAGGTGCCCATCACCACAGAGGGCGAGAGATCGCCGTTATAGGTGTAAAACCACTGGTCACAAGGTGCGGTCACGAAATGAGTCAGCACGCGCGTGCCATCGATGCCCTTCCAATAGAAAGTGTCATAGGGGAAGCGGTTGTATTGGGACCAACTGATCTTTGTGGTCATAAAGTAGGATAGCCCCGCCCTTTTGATGATCTGGGGCAGCGCCCCGCTGTAGCCAAAAACGTCGGGCAACCACAAGATGTCGCCCTCCTTGCCCAGGATCTCTCGGAAGAAGCGACGCCCATAGAGGAACTGGCGCACCAGCGACTCTCCCCCCGTCGTGTTCGTGTCCATTTCGACCCAGGTGCCGCCGTTCACCTCCCATCGTCCCTGGCGGACACGTTGCTTGATCCCCGCCAGTATCTCCGGGTAGTCCTCCGCGATGTACTGATACAACTGCGCCTGGCTGGCCATGAAATGATACCCAGGATAGCGCTCCATCAGGCGCAGAACGGTGGAAAAAGTGCGGGCCGCCTTCTGGCGAGTCTGAGACAGGGGCCACAGCCAGGCCACGTCTATATGCGCATGACCGACGGCGCAAACGCGCTCGTGGCGTGGGG
The DNA here is from genome assembly GCA_035529675.1 of Anaerolineae bacterium. GTDB lineage: Bacteria > Chloroflexota > Anaerolineae > UBA1429 > UBA1429 > DATKWG01. Next base: position 4,498 of record DATKWG010000045.1, on the reverse strand, counting down.
GCAGGGGAACCGCGTCGATCTCATCTCGCAGCCTTCTTCTGGCCCTGCGCACCGAGGCGTAGAAAGCCTCACCGATCGGCTCGCGAAAGTCCACCACCAGGAACGCAGCCTCCAGCGCGTCGATGAGGTGGGTGCGGACATAGTCTTGCTCGGGCAAGGACTGAGCCACTTCGAGAGCGACCGAGGCGTCAAAGTAGAAGGCTTCGGTCTCGTCGTCGATCCAAACCAGGTCGGCTTGAGCGAATCGTCTGGCACCGCCGTCCCTACCGCGCCACGTCTCCAGGGCAACGTCGAACCGCTCGCCGACGCGAGCCTTGTCTTGAAGGTATACCAGACTATGCCACTGATCGATCCCCTGCCGAGCCGCCGCATTCACGTAGGCCAACGCCTCGGGGTAACTGACAGACCCTGGTTCTGCCAGTCGAACTTCCAGGACCACCCGACGTCCACTCCAGCCATCAGGGATGGTGATCTCTGTCCGAAACCACATCCAGGGGCTCCCATCATCCTGACCCCACCATTGCCCCACCGAGAAGGCCCGCCATCGTGCATCTTCCGGCGCCGGGACTAGGCCCGATGACCGTTCTTCTGGGACAGCCATCCAGTCGCATTGTGGGATGGTCTCACGATGGATATGATCGCCGACTTGTTTGATTCTCTGCCCCAACCTCTCAAAAGGGAATCTCATCTCGCTCCTTCCAGACACGCCCACCTTGCTCAGCTCCAGGTGTAGGTATGGCGCACCACGATAGAGTAGAGCTCGCGGGTGCATAGCTCGCAGAATGGCCAACCCATCTCCGACTCCTCAAGCGCAAGACGAGCAAGTCGTTCCACCGTCGGGGCGTGGCGCATGGCACAGGGATTGGTGCAATGCAACTCTAGGCCCAAACGCTCAACACGCTCCTTGCGCGTGAACTGGGGCACTCCCAGCACATGGCCCAAGTGGTGACGAACGAGCCTGGTCAAAGCCAACTCCCTCGCAAATCGGTCAGTCAGCTCGCGAATCCGATAGACGGACATCACCGCGGTGGTGCCGGGGAAACTGCTGCCCAACGCATAGTGGCCGGGCAACAGCCTGGCTACAGGCGAGGGAAAGTCGGTGAGGTCGTAGTCGAGCAGAGCCAGGTCAAAGTGAGGCTCCAACCGTTGCCAGGGCTCCTTGCGAACCAGCTCCAGAAAGGATGGTGCAATGACCCGCTTAAGCTCGTCGTCGTAACTTGTGTTGATGTACCACTGAGTGCCCCAATAGGGACGGTCGGGCAACAGGGCTGGAATGACCCAGTTTCCGAACACGCGCACCTCGATGGGGGGAGCAGCGAGTGCAGAAGGCAGCCTCAAGTATAGCCGCCCGAGAACCTGACGCAGGGTCTCTGTCATGGTCTGACTTTCCTGGTCGGCAACCCCTTCCGACCAGGTTACGTTAATGGACTTGGCCATGGCCATCTGCTCCAACGGTGCTCGCCCCCGGAACTTGGTCACTTCTGCGGCGATTATGCCACATCCATATCCTCTGAGCAAGGGCCGACCACGCTGGGGCCGCCACACTCGGACCAAAGGTTCCACTTCGGGGCCACACAGATGGCCACGAGTCCCCGGGGAATCATGTCTAGGTGACGAATCCTGGCCACCCGGAGTACTGAAGAGAGGTGGAGACGTCGTCACCGTAATCATCTCCTTGAAAGGGTGTGGAAAAACGCCGGCAATTCGCGCTTCCGCCGCAACAGTTGTGCTGTGGCATAGAGCTTGTACCAGTCGTTTGCGTTTTGTAGGGGCGGGTTTCCCTGGCTCGGCTAGGACGGGCAAACCCGCCCTACTCCCAGACCTTTTTTCAGCACCCTCCTCCTTGACGATCTTGGTTGAGTCGTGTAAGTTTGGTTTGTGCTCGCGCCATGCAAAACCGCACGGCACGATATTGAGCCAATCGCCTTTGGCTCATCAGGGCTGCGGGCAAGTGGTTTCCCCGGTCGATCCCACAGGAGGTTTCCCTGTGACCAAAAAAGTTGTCACTTTTGGTGAGATCATGATGCGGCTCTCGCCCCCCGGCTACTTGCGCTTTCGGCAGGCTCGCTCCTTCGACGTGATCTATGGTGGAGGCGAGGCTAATGTGGCCGTATCACTGGCCAACTATGGAATACCCGTTGACTATGTGACGCGTCTGCCCGAGAACGACATCGGTGAGGCCTGCACGCGCTTCTTGCGCGAACAGGGGGTCGGCGTTGACAAGATCGTCTGGGGGGGCGACCGCCTGGGCATTTACTTCCTGGAGATGGGAGCAGTGTCGCGTAGCAGCAAGGTGATCTACGACCGCGCAGACTCGGCGTTGGCCACCATACAGCCGGGCATGGTCGATTGGGAGAAGGTCTTTTCTGACGCTCACTGGTTTCACTGGACCGGCATCACTCCGGCCATTTCCAGGGGTGCTGCCGAGGTATGCCTGGAGGCCGTTCAACTGGCCAAGCAGATGGGCCTCACCGTCTCCTGCGACCTGAACTACCGCAGCAAGCTGTGGAAATGGGGCAAGACACCTGGGGAGGTAATGCCCGACCTGGTGCAGCACTGTGACATCGCCATCGGCAACGAGGAGGACGCGGCCAGGGTGTTTGGGATTCACGCGCCTGATACCGATGTCACGTCGGGCACGCTGGATGCTGAGAAGTACCGCTTGGTCTGCGAAGAGCTGGTGCGGCGCTTCCCCAGCCTCAAGACCGTGGCCATCACCCTCCGAGGGTCGATCTCTGCCAGCCACAATACCTGGTCGGCCGTTCTCTGGGACGCGGGGAAGGTCTATGTGGCTCCAACCTTTGACATCACTCATATGGTGGATCGCGTGGGGGGCGGCGATTCCTTCATGGGCGGGCTCATCTACGGTCTGCTGACCTACGGAGACGACAGGCAATCGGCATTGAACTTTGCCACTGCGGCCTCTTGCCTCAAACACACTGTGTTCGGTGATTTCAACATGGTGACCATTGCCGAGGTGACGAAGCTGATGGGCGGCGATGTCTCGGGGCGGGTCTCTCGCTAGATTGGGCCTTTGCCCGCCCATGCCGGTTCGCGGGTTGGTGGCCCGAGCAAGATGCTCTCAAAGGAGACAGGTACGAACATGGCACGTTTCTCAAGGCTTCAGGTCTGGAACAAGATGGAAGAGCTGGGACTTGTCCCCCTTTTCTACAACCCCGATGTCGATGTCTCAACAGAGATCGCGGAGGCCCTGTCGGCAGGCGGGGCCAAGGTCATCGAGTTCACCAATCGCGGCGACCGTGCCTTCCAGGTCTTTGCTCAGCTCATCGTGAGGCTCGAAGGGGTGGATCCCTCGGTGATCCTGGGAGTTGGCTCTGTCCTCGACCTTGCGACGGCGGGCATCTACATAAACCTGGGGGCCAACTTTGTCGTGGGATCAGTGACCAACCCCAACGTGGCCAGGCTCTGCAACCGCCGCAAGATCCCCTACTTCCCGGGCTGTGGCACAGCTACCGAGGTATCGGAGGCTGAGGAGCTGGGGGTGGAGATCTGCAAGGTCTTCCCCGGTAGCCAGCTCGGGGGGCCAGGCTTCATCAAGGCCCTGACGGCCCCCTGTCCCTGGTCCAAGCTTATGCCGACCGGCGGCGTGCGGGCCAACTGGGAGAACATCAAGAGCTGGTTCGATGCTGGTGCCGCCTGCCTTGGGATGGGCTCCGATCTGGTGCGCAAGGATCTGGTCGCTTCGGAGGATTGGGCGGCGTTGACCGCGCTCACCGCCGAGTGCCTGGAGTGGGTGCGAATGGCTCGCGGGGAGCGTTCCTAGTCAGTCGTGGCGCATGTCTCACCACAGCCCAGGGGCGAGGGTTTGCAGCGACTGTGGTGGCTTGGGCCGCAACTCCTCATGTCTTCGCTCCGATCAGGTGGCCCCAGTACGAATGGGAGTGCCTTCCTCGGACCTCAGGATGAAGGATTCCGCTCATACGGGCGCCAGACGGCTGGGTGCCGCAGCGGTCCCGCATGGCCGCTTCAGCCTTCTTTGCTACCTCGGCCATCTCGAGGGTGTGGAAAAACGACCATTGTCATTCTGAGCCGCAGTGTAGCGAAGGCTAAGAATCCCTGTTTTGTGCGGTTGAGACCCTTCGCTTGCGCTCAGGGTGACAACCATGTCAGCAGGCGCAGACTTTTTCAACACCCTCGCCATCTCTCTGGTTTGCCGAAAAGGGAAGGTATGGTAGAATGCGCGACACGTCGCGGGCAGGTCCCCTGAAGGAGGGAGAGATTGCGCAAGAGATCGGGCATCGTGGCCAGCATGGCAGGCAGGATATGGACAACCCACCTGGCTGTGTTGGCGTCGTCGGTGTTCCTGACACGTCTGGGCCAGGGCCTGTTGACGGGCGTGAGCACCAACTTTTTCGTGGACGTCCTGGGATTGGACGGGAAGCAAGTGCTGTGGTTGGCAGGCCTTCGCGAGATCCCAGGATTGGGCTTGATGTTCATCGCTGCCCTGGTGATGCGGTTTTCCCTGGCGCGACGCGCA
>DATKWG010000044.1:0-5998 GCA_035529675.1 Anaerolineae bacterium | reverse complement strand
CAGATGTGGGCCCTCGCCTTGGACAGGGAGTCGTTTCACCAGGTTCCCTCGGCTCCAGAGAATGTGGCCCCAGCCAAAGCAGGCTTTGGTTCTACTGGCCGCTGACCTCGTAGCCCTCGTTGTGTGCTGGGCAGGGTGGCTCATAAGTGAAAAAAGCCGATCTGTAATGAAAGTCCCAAGGCTCAGAGTGGAGCCACTACTGCAAAAGATGCGCAGGTATCGGTGGGTCCTTGCTGGTGCCCTTTTGGCGCTGGCGCTAGTCGTCAGTCTGAGCTGGTTCTTGAGTCTGGCCACCTCTCCTGCGCGCCGCGCTGGCCGTCCGGTGGGGCTGGATGCCTACGGCATTCCGGGGGTGGAGCTCAAGATCGTCTACCCCGCCCGCCTTGGCGTTCAGGCGAGAGGTGACGACCTTGCGAGCGTCACCGTCTTTGGGCGCGCGCTTTCAGAGGCGACCACCCAGCCCCTCGAGTTGGTTTTTCCCCTGTCGGATGGGTCCATTGCCTTTGTTGACCTGAATGGCACTCATGTGCCTGGTCGTCTGAAGGTTGTTCCCGGCTACCCCGACGCCCTGCCCCACGATTTGCGGGTCGTCCACGCAGACACGCAGCTACGCGGCGCCCTGCTGCGCCCTCGTCGCGTGGCTATCCTGCCGATGGTTCGAGTGGAGGGAAAGACGTTGGCGGTGCCCGAGTTGGCCTTCGAGATACGGCTGGAAAGCCACTGGGAGCAGATCGCTCGGACGTTCTGCGCCTCCGTCGTGAGGGTGGGCACGCCCTACCTGGTCCTGGGGTTGATCGCGGCGGTCGTCGGGTGGGCTTACCTGCGACTGAGTAGCGAGCGGCGCAAGGCGCGCGAGGAGCGGTTGCTGCCTCTCTATTCCCGGCTTCGCGAGCATATGAATCTGGAGCGATGGCAAGACGCGCGCCGCGAGATCGAGGAGATTCGTCTCCTTGAACCACGCTATCACAATGTGGAGGAGATGGATGCCCTGGTGAGCGCAGCGGAAGGGGCTGCATGGCGTCGCGAGCAGCTCTACAATGAGGGCCTTCAGGCCTATCACGCGCGGGACTGGCCGTCAGCAGCGCGAGCGTTTTCTGCAATCGAGAAGGAGGACGGCTTTTACCGGGATGTGCGATTCCTCAGCAGGACTGCAGCCCTCTACGCCGACTTGACCAGTAGAGATCGGTCGAGAAGGGTAGCAGCGGCTCACGAGTTGGGCCAGATTGCCGATCTAATAGATGCGACGCCCTTGCTTTTCGGTCTGGGAGACGGCAGCGAAGAAGTGGCAGACGCTGCCGAGCAGGCTTTTCGACGCATCGGGATTGGAGCCTTTGACATATTGCTGGCCGGTCTAGCCGACCGAGCGGACGGCGTTCAGGAGCGCGCCTACCGCCTCATTCAGGGGTATGGGCAGGAAGCGCGAGATAGTCTGCTCGCGGCGTTGCGCAGTGGCAACCCACGCATCACCCGTCGCGTGGCCAGGTTGCTGATCGAGTTGGGGGCCCGTCAGGAGTTGGCCAACGCGTTGCTGACCGCGTCGGGGCCACATCAGGAAGGGATCGTCGAGGCCCTGATGGGCGAAGGGATCGGTGCCAGTGGCGTGCTGATCGACGTGCTTCTCAAAGCCCCCCCCGAGCGGCAGCAACTGGTCATCAATGCCCTGGCGGCAGTGAAAACGAAGGCGGATATCGACCGTCACATTGCTGAGGCTCTACGGGCTGCCAAGGACCCGGCGGCGAAGGATCTGCTGCAGCGCGCACTGCGCACCGCGGCTGCCCCCTTTCGGGTGGCCGGCGATGCGCCAGCGGTACAGTCTTTGCCGGTGGAGAGACAGTCAAGGCGTCTCGAAAGCGGTCGGCGCCCCAAACGTCGGTCTGGGAGACCCTTTGACAGGCATTCGACGTAGGATATACTTGGGCCACCGCGATGGTGTCGGCCGGGAAGGTCGAAGGACCCCCCACGCGAGAAGACGGGAGGTCGTATGGCCAGGATTATGGTCGTCGATGATGATGAGAGCGTTACTCGCTTCATCGAGCGAGCACTACAACGCTATGATCATACCGTCATCGCAGCTCGCAATGGACTTGAGGCGCTGCAACTGTTGGAATCAACAAAGCCGGATCTTGTTGTTCTCGACGTTATGATGCCCAAGGTCAACGGTCTTCAGGTGTGCCGGCACATGCGAGCGGACCCCGCGCTGGCCTCTATCCCCATCCTTTTCCTCACCGCCAAGGAAGCCATTGACGACAAGATCGCTGGCTTTGAGGCAGGTGGCGACGACTATTTGACCAAGCCCTTCCATCTCGCCGAGCTGGAGCTGCGCCTGAAGGCGCTGCTCCGTCATGGTGCCGATACAGCTCCCAGGGGACCGATCACCATTGGCGGACTCCATATCGAGCCCGATCAGCGTACGCTGGCGATCGATGGGATGTCGGCGGAACTGACCCCCGTCGAGTTCGAGCTCTTCTACTATCTGTTGGCCCACGAAGGGGAAGTCATCTCGACCGGGCGCTTGCTGCGAGACGTGTGGGGTTATCCCCCAGGAACGGGCAATCACAGCCTTGTGCGTATGCACGTGTTCAACCTGAGACGCAAGACCGAGAAGGATCCGCGGCACCCGACTCTTGTTTGTACAGTTCCGAGGCACGGCTACGTCATTCATGCGAGCCAGCCTGACTGAGGCTCTGATACCTACACTGCGATGCACGTGTGCTGCGTTTCGTCGCGGCCATGCTGCCCGGCCGTCGGCCCGGGACCTGTCGCTAGACAAGCCCCACATTGGCAGAATCCCCTGGAGCCAGCCGTCGGGTGAAGGAGGGCCCACAGTCTGGCGTGCCCCCGGGGTAGCACAAGTCCCCGGGCTGGGGTCTTGGCTTGACGCAGGGGGTTCGCCGGTGCCATCGAGCGGGCTTTCGCGAGGGCACCGTGAGGGGACCGCTACATGAAGGTCCTATCTGTTGTCGGCGTGGTGATGCCCGGCGTGGGGTCAGGTGCGTGTCGCAGTCTAGTGCTGTGGTTGAGAGAGAGAGCAGAGTGATGCGTGAGCGTGTCCTGGTTGTGGACGATGAGCCTGGTGTGCTCCATGTCTGTAGAAGGGCATTCAGGCGGCTCGGCTACGACCCGGAGACCGCTTCCTCGACCGAGGAGGCGCTGGAGCTTCTCAGCCGAGAGCAGTTTGACTTGCTGGTCACCGATATCATGATGCCCGGCATTACCGGTCTGGAGCTCCTGGCCAGGGCGCTGGAGCTACAGCCCCACCTGGCGGCCATCGTTATCACCGGGTTTGGCACGATCGAACTGGCCATCAAGGCATTGCGCGCAGGGGCCCGCGACTTTGTGGTCAAGCCGTTCAGCGTTCCCGATCTGCGCGACGCAGCCGAACATGCCTTGACTCAGGCGCGCCTTGCCCGGGAGAGCGGCAGGCTGCGCGCTCTGTTGCCCCTTCTCAACCTCACCAGGCAGACTCTCCGAGACGTAGACCGGGCTGCTTTGCTCTCTCGTATTGTGGACATCGCTGTGGCTGAGAGCCGATCGCACGGAGGTGGGCTCGTCGCCATGGACGGCGAGAGCGAGCGGTGGCGACTCTGGGCTGTAAGGGGGGGTCTTCCTGATCCCTTGCCCGATCTTGGCTCCCTGGCCGAACTGGCGCGCGCAACCGAGCAGGTGCAGGTGCTTGAGCTGGGTGGCGATCTCCCCCTGGAGTTGGAGAAGGGAATGCAGCAAGCTGGGCTTGGCACTACCCTGCTGGTCCCTTTGCGCGCGCCCAGCAGGTTCGTCGGGGTGCTCATCCTGACCAACAAGGGGAATCACGCCTCGTTCCCAGAGGCCGACTTGGGGATGTTATCTATCCTTGGAAGCCAGGCGGCGGCGCTCCTGGAGAATGCAAGGCTGGTCGCAGAGCTAGAGACCTGGAACCGCGAGCTAGAGGCCCGCGTGGCAGAGCGTACCCAAGAGCTCGAGGCCGCCCAGGCAGAGTTGCTGCGTGCTGAACGGTTGGCCACCATCGGCGCTCTCGGAGCAGGCGTAGCTCACGAGTTGCGCAATCCGCTTGGCGTCATCAGCAACTCGGCATACTATCTCAACTCACGCCTGAAAGATGCCCCTCCAAAGATCGTGAAGCATCTCGGCATCATCGACAGGGAGGTGGCGGCATCCAACAGAATCATCACCGGGCTCATGAACTTTGTGCGCGTGCGAGAGCTGAAGACGACTCCCAGCCAGCCCCGTCGGCTCGTCGAAGAGACGCTGCAGCGAGCTTCGCTGCCTGAGGACGTCTCGCTGCACACCCAGTTCGCCAGCGATCTGCCGCTCGTGGAAGTGGATGCTGACAAGATGCAGGAGGTGTTCCTGAACCTGATCGACAATTCCACCCAGGCTATGCCTCGCGGTGGAGATTTGACCATCGGTGCTGTGGTGCAAGACGGTTGCGTGGAAATCTCCTTCGACGACACCGGCGAGGGCATCCCCCCCTCCAATCTGGAACAGGTCTTTAAGCCGTTGTTCACCACCAAGGTCAAGGGAATCGGCTTGGGGCTGGCCCTTGTTCGGCTTCTGGTTGAGGCTCATCGAGGCACGGTGACGGTCACCAGCCAGGTGGGCGTTGGATCTCGTTTCGTCGTGCGCTTGCCCTGCAATGTGAACGCTACAGAGGAGAGATCACCACTATGAGAGGTGGGCGAAGCGAGCCCAAGCGTCTTCTCCTGGTAGTGGACGACGAGCAGGGGATGAGAGACACGCTGGCAGATATCCTAGAGGAGTCTGGCTTTCTGATCGATCAGGCAGCAAATGGGCTGGAGGCGGTTGAGAAGGTCAAGACCCAGGAATATGGTCTGGTACTGATGGACATCAGGATGCCGGTCATGGATGGGGTAAGCGCTCTGGGGCAGATGAAGCAACTGCGTCCAGAGCTGCCCGTGATTATGATGACTGCCTATACGCAGGCTGCCGAGGTGGCAGAGGCCCGTCGCCAGGGTGCCGAGACCGTCGTGTACAAGCCGCTCGACATACCCGGGCTCTTGGATCTGATACGGCTTAGTATGGGGTCCACCTTCCGGAGGGAATGACCGCCATGCCCGGGTTTAGTGAATCAGCCGCAGGAATGGATGGGCGCTTGGGTCAGGTCATCCGCACGATGGGCCACGACTTGCGCAACAAGCTCGGCGTGATGAGGAATTCCGCCTACTATCTGAACATGAAGGTCGGTGGCCAGGGCGAGAAGGTGTCCAAACACGTTGGCATCCTCCTGAGGCAGATCGACATCAGTAGCTGGATCATCGGGAACTTGATGGACTTGACCGCACCCAAGGTCCCCACGCCTAGCGAGGCTGACCTGAACGCACTGGTGAGCGATGTCTTGAGGCGGAGTACCATACCTGAGGGGGTCAATATCACTCGGATGCTGGCCCCGAATCTGCCGACCATACGTGCCGACGCCGAGCAGTTGGGGCGAGCTCTGGAGAACATCGTGGTCTGTCAGTGCGCCGGTCTTGGTGAGGATGATGATTTGCGGGTCGTCTCACGCATGTATGGTGGCAAGGTCTATGTCGAGCTGACCGATTCTGGTCCGGGCCTCTCGGACGAAGAGCTGGCGGGTCTCTTTGACCTTGAACTCGCTGGCAGCTTCTCGGCGCTGAATGTTGGCTTGGTGGTGGCCCGTCGCCTGACCGAGTTGAACCATGGGCACCTGGAGGTGGAGAGCAAGCAGGGCATAGGTACGCGGTTCACAATGGTCATGCCCATTGGGTGACACAGGATGGGGGTTCGGACAGAACCGGGGCCGGGCGATGGGGCGCGGTCAGGATGGGGCACGATGGCAGCAGTGCCCTTCAATGGGGGCGGTATCAGGGCGGGGGTGACTGGTGACAGAGTCTTGGCCAAAGGAAGAACGTAAGGAGATGATGGAGCAGTTGTCGGCTGTGGCCGAAAGGCAACTGAGCATTCTTATCGTGGATGATGATCCCGGCATGAGGGAGACTCTTGGCGACATTCTGGAAGACAA
>DATKWG010000043.1:0-9805 GCA_035529675.1 Anaerolineae bacterium | reverse complement strand
TCGAGATGGACGTGGTGGTTGGGGCCAGGCTACCTTGCTTTGATGCTGGCCGAGAGATCGGCCCCCGCTGCTGCCGTGAGGAGCGGCCGGGTAGCGATGGCAATCTGGCTGGTCGGGTCTCGAGTCGCGATCTTCCATTGGGCCGTAGAAGAGCAGAGTCAGGAAGATCGATCTACGTACTTGGGTGGCCTCGTTCCGCTGGTTCGGTTTCTCCGCGAGTGAATTGGCATGGTATTCTCTGGGGAGGCATATAGCGTGTTGGGCACAACTCGGAATGGGAGACTTCGCAAATCGTATGCGCGCATTCCCGACGTGTTGCCGATTCCTGATCTGATAAGAACCCAGCTCGAATCGTACAAAAAGTTCAGCGAGGAGGGACTGCGAGAGCTTCTTGACGAGATCTCGCCAATCGAGAGCTTCAATAAGAGTCTGAAGCTGTACTTTCCTGGCTACGACAAGGATCTCAACGAGGAGTTTGGGCTCAACTACCGATTCGACGAGCCCGGCTATACGGAAGAGGAGTGTCGCGACCGGGAGGCGACCTATTCCGCTCCTCTCTATGTCAGGGTCTTGCTTGTCAACAAGAACACCGGCGAGGCAGAGGTGCAAGAAGTGTACATGGGAGATTTTCCTCTCATGACCGCAAACGCCACCTTTATCATCAACGGTGCGGAGCGCGTCGTGGTCAGCCAGCTCATTCGCTCGGCTGGGGCCTACTTCACGCTGGTGAAAGATCCCAGGACGGGCCGGGGGCTGTGCAAGGCCAAGTTGATCCCAAACCGCGGAGCATGGCTCGAGTTCGAGACCAGCAAGCGGGACGTCATTTCGGTGAAGGTGGACCGCAAGCGGAAGATCCCGGTGACGGTGCTATTGCGTGCACTGGGGGCTGTCTCGGACGGCATCGATGCTCTGCCCATCAACGAGGGCACTGATGAGGAGCTTCTGAAGCTCTTTGAGACGGTCGATGACATGCCCGCGCACCCTTACGTGAAAACCACCCTGGAGTATGACCCCACCAACAGCGCGGAAGAGGCGCTGTCCCATTTCTACAGAACCATGCGCCCCGGTGATCCAGCGAAGCTGGACAATGCCCGAAGCTATCTGCAGTCGCTGCTCTTCAGTCCGCGTCGGTATGACCTGGGGAGGGTGGGCCGCTACAAACTGAGTCGGCGAATCGGCACCGATCTGCCCGACACTCAGCGCACTCTTACCAAGCAAGACATAGTCAACATCGTTCGGCGCGTGATCCAGGTCAACAATGGGGTTGAGGATGAGGACGATATCGACCACCTGGGCAATCGCCGGGTCAAGACGGTGGGCGAACTGATAGAGAACCAGCTGCGGGTGGGCTTCTTGCGAATGGAGCGCGTCATACGGGAGCGCATGAGCATTCGTGATCCTGAACAAGTCTCTCCTCTCTCGCTGATCAACATCCGTCCAGTAGTCGCCGTCGTGCGCGAGTTCTTTGGTGGGAGCCAGCTTTCCCAGTTCATGGGTCAGACCAATCCCCTTGACGAGCTGACGCACAAGAGGACGCTATCTGCGCTGGGCCCCGGGGGGCTCAGGCGTGAGAGAGCAGGGTTTGATGTGCGCGATGTGCACTACAGTCATTATGGTCGTATCTGCCCGATCGAGACACCAGAAGGCCCGAATATCGGCCTCATTGGTCGTTTGGCCACCTTTGCCGAGGTGAATGAGTATGGCTTCATCGAGACGCCGTACCGCCGGGTGGCTCACTCGCTACCCAACGACCCCGAGAAGCTGTTGGCCCGAATCCTTCGCGAGCGAGTGGTGGATACCGATACCGGCGAGATCATCGCCGACGATAGGACGCTCATCGATGAAGAGTTGGCCAGGAGATTGGCCTCACTGGACAGGGAGGAGTACCGAGTCCAAGCCTTTGTGACCGACGAGATAGAATATCTTTCCGCCGACGACGAAGAGTACCAGGTGGTTGCTCAGGCCAACTCGCCGCTGGACGAGAAGGGCCAGTTCATGACCGATCGAGTCTCCACCCGTGTCCACAACAGATTCGTAATCGAGAGTGTGGACCGGGTCTCGTACATGGACGTTTCGCCGAAGCAGATTGTTGGCGTATCGGCAGCTCTCATTCCTTTCCTGGAGCACGATGATGCCAACCGCGCCTTGATGGGCTCGAACATGCAGCGTCAGGCGGTGCCGTTGCTGATGCCTGAGGCCCCGTTGGTGGGGACCGGCATGGAGTTCAAGGCGGCGTTGGATTCCGGGCAGATCGTCTTGGCGCGGACCGAGGGCAAGGTTGTGCACGCGGGTGGGGATTCGATTGTCATCCAGGGCGAGGACGGCGTTGAAGAGCATCGTCTGCGCAAGTTCGACCGGTCCAACCAATCAACCTGCATCGATCAGCGGCCCACCGTCCACAAGGGAGACTGGGTCCGGCCGGGGGATGTCATCGCTGACTGTTCTTCGAGTGAGAATGGCGAGCTCGCCTTGGGGCAGAACGTCTTGTGTGCTTTCATGTCCTGGGAGGGTGGCAATTTCGAGGATGCCATCCTCATCAGCGAGAGATTGGTGCGGGAGGACAAGTTCACGTCGATCCACATCGAGAAGCACGAGAGCCAGGCCAGAGACACCAAGCTTGGGCCCGAAGAGATCACTCGTGACATTCCCAGTGTGGGAGAAGAGGTGCTTCGTAACCTGGATGAGGAAGGCATCATCTACGTCGGCGCAGAAGTCGCCCCCGGCGACGTCCTTGTGGGAAAGATCACGCCCAAGGGTGAGACTGAACTGACCCCCGAGGAGAAGCTGCTGCGGGCCATCTTTGGGGAGAAGGCTCGCGAAGTCAAGGACTCGTCGCTGCGAGTGCCTCACGGCGAAGAGGGCAAGGTGATTGGTGTGCGCGTCTTTACGCGCGAGGAAAACCGGGATATGCGCGCCGGTGTGGAGAAGCTGGTTCGAGTGTCGGTTGCCCAGCGCCGCAAGATAACTGAAGGGGACAAGATGGCTGGCCGTCACGGAAACAAGGGGGTCATCTCCTCTGTGGTGCCCATCGAGGACATGCCTTACACCCAGGACGGTACGCCGGTGGACATCATCCTCAACCCGCTGGGCGTTCCCGGGCGCATGAACGTGGGTCAGATACTTGAGACCCACCTTGGCTGGGCAGCGGATCGACTGGGGTTTCGGGTCACGAGTCCGGTGTCCGACGGTGCAGACGAAGAGGAGATCACGGCAGAGCTTGCCCGGGCATGGCTCATGGATCGTGCATGGCGTGATCTCGACGGCCGTTCGTGGCGTTGGGTTGAAGAGCAGGGGATCGACACGGAAACGCTGTGGGACGATGCCGACGCGAGAGCGCTCTATTTGGGGTCCTTCCTGAGCCAGCAAGGGGTCTCGGCAGAGGCGATCGAGCGCATCTTGGGAGATCTGAGGATCTCTCGGCGAACGTGGCTGGAGTGTTGGTTGCTCGAGCAGGGCTATGATGCCGATGACCTGATGGTGTATGAGGATACTGCCTTGTCCCGTGGCCAAAGGGCGCGAGCCGGCGACTTGGCGCGGGAGATCTGTCTGCGCTGCTGGCTGCGGGACGAGGGTTGTGAGGTCGAGGGGATGTCGCGGGAGGAGGTCAACGCCAGGGCGATCGAGACAGGTCGCTTGACCGGCCTGCCCTTGCCGACCACCGGCAAGATGGTACTCTATGACGGAAAGACTGGCCAGGCGTTCGATCAACCTGTAACCGTGGGCGTCATCTACATGCTCAAGCTGGATCATCTGGTGCAGGACAAGGTGCATGCCCGCTCCACAGGACCCTACTCTCTGGTAACTCAGCAGCCTCTGGGTGGGAAGGCACAGTTTGGCGGCCAACGTTTTGGCGAGATGGAGGTGTGGGCCTTGGAGGCCTATGGGGCAGCATACACCTTGCAGGAGATGTTGACCATCAAATCGGATGACGTGACTGGGCGGGTCAAGACCTACGAGGCCATTGTCAAGGGGGAGCCGGTAAGAGAAGCGGGGGTGCCTGAGTCGTTCAGTGTGCTCATCAAGGAGCTGCAATCGCTGGGGCTCTCGGTTGAGGTGTTCAACGATAATGGCGAGGCGGTCGATTTCGGGCGCGAGGAGGTGGTCCCCACATTGCCCGGGTTGGGCCTGGGCTTGGGTTTTGGTCATTCCTCGTGATAGACCGGGGCAGAGTTGTGGGAAATCTTGCCGTTGAAGAGCCGATGCAGAAGCACCAAGCATTCATGCCGAGCCGGGCTGGGTGAATGTGGGGGAGATAGCTCGGCGCGCACTCGAAGCGACGCGTGTCGCAAATGGTTCTCGGTAGGAGCCCGCGAAGAGAAGCCGCCATTGTCGCTGGCGAGCGCTGGGGCCGCGAGAGCGGGGAATCGCGCAAGACAGGGTTTGTTCGCGTCTGCGTCACTACGGCTCACCTGTGACAACGATCGTTTCTCCATGTTCTCCGGATAGGCGAGTATCGAAAAAGCCTCCAGGAACAAGAACTGCGGGCACAGATGGGAAGTGTAGGGGCGCACGGCCGTGCGCCCCTATAAAAAGCGAGTCGGTCACAATAAACCCCACCTGGCCATAGTCCCGAGTGCGTCGTGTTGCCGCGCGGCCTGAGACCATAGATGATTCTTCATCGTTTTTCGACGCCCTCCGGACAGGAGCGTATCGAAAAACCCCGTATGAGCTTCCGTCGTTGTCACTCTGAGCGTAAGTGCCCCGAACTTCAGGGGTACAAGCGAAGAGTCTAAACCGCACAAAAGAGATTCTCCGCCTTCGCTGCGCTACGGCTTACCTGAGACAAACCCGTTTTTCGATACCCTCTGGATAGCATACTATCGAAAGAAGGCGGCACATAGCAGGTTGTGTCATGCTGAGCGCAGCGAAGCATCTCGCTCCTTTGCTGTTTAGATCCTGCGCTTACGCTCAGGATGACAAACCAAAGCGGAGAGTGGACGTTTTTCGATACTCTCTGGAGAGAGTTCTTGACGGAATGGCATCGCGCTGGTATACTTGTGTTTCGTGACAATCGACAGGGAGGGATAGCTTGCCAACGGTCAGTCAGCTAGTGCGTAAGGGCCGAAAGCGGGCCGCCAGCAAATCGAAGGCGCCGGCTTTGGGGTACTCTCTTAATGCGCTCAAGGGACGCATCACCCAATCCAGGCGGGGCGCTCCGCAACGTCGTGGGGTGTGCACTCAGGTGCGCACTATGACCCCCAAGAAGCCAAACTCGGCGCTTCGTAAGATCGCAAGAGTTCGGCTCTCCAATGGTATTGAGGTGACAGCCTACATTCCGGGGGAAGGTCACAATCTCCAGGAGCACTCTGTTGTGCTGGTCCGGGGGGGGCGCATCCAGGACCTGCCAGGCGTGCGCTACCAAATCGTACGAGGCACTCTGGATGCAGCGGGCGTTGATGGGCGGTCGCGCAGTCGCTCGCGGTACGGCACCAAGCGTTCAAGGAGATAGAGCGGGGAGATGCCGGCTCGGCGGAGCTCAGTGGGCCAGTTGCTCGCCATGATATGCATTGGCCCTACACGAGAGCTGCGGCGCTATGGTGGGACGCCGAGTCTCTGTCGTCGGGTGTGACATGGTGGGCTGGAGAGAGCCCTCAACTGTATTGCGGAGGAGACGATAATGCCGAGACGCTATCGGCCACCTCGGCGAGTTGTCGAGCCAGACCTGAGGTACAATAGCGAGTTGCTGGCTGCCTTCATCAACAAGGTGATGCAACGGGGCAAGAAAAGCACGGCGAGGAGGTTGGTCTACGAAGCGATGGATATCATCGCTCAGCGCACCAACACGGATCCTTTGGTTGTTTTCGAACAGGCCGTGCGCAATGCTTGTCCCTTGCTCGAAGTGAAACCCAGGCGGGTGGGCGGCGCCACCTATCAGGTGCCGGTAGAGGTCAGTGCGCACCGCAGGGTGTCGCTGGCGATGCGCTGGCTGTTGGCGTCGGCGAGGAATCGCCCGGGAAAGACCTACTCGCAAAAGATGGCTGACGAACTCATGGATGCGGCGCGAGGCACGGGGGTTACCATCAAGAGGCGTGAGGATACACATCGTATGGCCGAAGCCAACAAGGCGTTTGCACACTACCGATGGTGAGACGGCCTGACCTCTGAGCGAAGGGGCGGTCGGCAGCATAGACCGAGTCCGATCGTGGCAGGCCCGTCTTGATGTTCTGTAGCTTGTGTATCTCTGGGAGCACAAGTACCCCGTAGTGAAGGGGCACAAGTACCCCTTACTGAAGGGGCACAAGTACCCCGTAGTGAAGGGGCACGAGAAGCTATGGATACGGTGAGCGGAGACCATCCACTGGATCGGACTCGCAACATAGGAATAGTCGCCCACATCGATGCGGGCAAAACCACGACGACCGAACGGTTCTTGTTCTACACCGGCAAGACCTATCGGTTGGGCAGTGTGGATGATGGAACTACCGTCACCGACTGGATGGAGCAGGAGCGGGAGCGGGGTATTACCATAGCATCTGCTGCGGTTACCTGCTTCTGGCGAGATCATCGCATTAACATCATTGATACTCCAGGTCATATAGACTTTACTGCCGAGGTCCAGCGCAGTTTGCGTGTGTTGGACGGTGGCGTGGTTATTCTTGATGCGGTCCGCGGAGTGGAGCCTCAGTCGGAAACGGTCTGGCGCCAGGCGGATCGATTTGGCGTTCCACGCATCTGTTTCATTAACAAGATGGATCGACCAGGAGCTGACTTCTGGCGCTGTATAAGCATGATAAGAGAGCGCTTGAAGGCCGCGCCTGTGGCCATACAGGTGCCTATGGGCGAGGAAGCGTCCTTTGTCGGCGTCGTGGATTTGATCGATCGGGTGGGGTTGCTCTATCGCGACGAGCAGGGGCTTGATCCCGATCGAATCGAGGTCCCAGAGCGACTGTGCGACGAGGTCGAGAAACACCGCGAGAGGTTGGTTGAGGCAGTTGCTGAGACGGACGATGCCTTCCTTGTCAGGTATCTCGCGGGCGAGGCGCCAAGCTCTCAAGAGCTGCGCGCAGGCCTCCGGCGAGCGACGCTGGCCGGACAACTGGTGCCAGTGCTCTGCGGTTCTGCTCTGCGCAACAAGGGTGTCCAGCTTGTTCTGGATGCGATTGTGCACTATCTTCCGTCACCTCTCGATGTGCCCTCGATAGAGGGGCTTTGCCCCGCCACTGGGACCAGTGTACTCCGTCGCGCCGATCCGCGTGAGCCCTTCGCTGCCCTTGTGTTCAAGATTGTCAGCGATCCCTTTGTGGGGAGGCTCGCCTACATGCGAGTGTACTCTGGCATCTTGCACTCGAATTCCTCCGTCTTGAACTCCCCCAAGGGGCGAAAAGAGCGCATCGGCCGTTTGCTGCGAATGTACGCCAATCACCGTGAGGATATCGCCGCCGTGTCTGCCGGCGACATTGCGGCCGTAGGGGGGCTCAAGTTCACCTTCACGGGCGATACGTTGTGTGACGCTTCAGACCCGGTGATTCTTGAGTCTATTCGATTCCCCGAGCCGGTGATCTATGTGGCTATCGAGCCACGTACTTTGGCTGACGCGGCGAAAATGGCAGACGCGTTGCGACGTCTGGCAGAAGAGGATCCTACCTTCAGGGTCAGGATCGATGAGAGCACCGGTCAGACTATCATCTCTGGCATGGGAGAGTTGCATCTGGAGATCCTGGTGGAGCGTCTGATGCGGGAATTCAAGGTCTGGGCCAAGGTGGGGCGTCCTCAGGTGGCCTACCGGGAATCGATCACGCGTAAGGTGCTCGCAGAGGGTGAGTTCTCCTTCCAGCGAGCGGGCAGGAATCAGTATGCGCGAGTCGTGCTTGAGCTGGAACCTCTGCCCAAGGGGGAGGGTTTTTCTTTTCAGAATGGTGTATCTTCAGAAGTCATACCGCCGGTTTTTGTCCCGGTCATCGAGGCTTCGGTGCGCGAGTCGTTGGCCGGTGGTGTGCTCGGAGGCTATCCTATAGTGGGCGTGGCGGTGGCTCTTGTGGATGGGACCTACGACGAGGACCTGTCGTCAGAGATTGCCTTTGAGCGGGCGGCCGCCGTAGCTTTTCGGAGGGGTCTGCTGCGCGCAGCCCCAGTTCTGCTGGAACCGGTGATGAGCGTCGAGGTTGCGGTTCCCGAGGCGAACACGGGTGACGTGATAGGAGATCTCAACGTGCGGCGCAGTGAGATCGGGGGGATGGAACGTTTGTCAGGCGGGGTGCAGGCAATCCGGGGCGACGTGCCCTTATCGGAGATGTTCGGCTATGCTACCGACCTGCGCTCTGCCACCCAAGGGCGGGGAGCGTTCACCATGGAGTTCAGCCACTATGCCCCTGTCCCGACAGAGGTTGCCAACCGCCTCCTGGGCGGACCCTTCTACGAGTCTGAAGAACAGATGTGATGATGTCGGCTCCAAGATGACCGTGGCAGGCAAAGCGCGCGATCAGCACGGTCACTTGTCGGGGGTGCGCGGCGGGTGTGATAACTAGGAGACGGTTTGGGTGCAAGAAGATGCGTGTGGGAGGGATTTGGAGCAGGGGAGATAGCTGGTATAATCAACTGGTTTGCGCCTCGGTTCGTCCGCCGACGAAAGATGAGCGCAATCTACTCTGCAAGGAAAGGATGGCGGTATGGCCAAGAAAGTGTTCGAGCGCACCAAGCCCCACGTGAATGTGGGCACCATCGGGCATGTGGATCATGGCAAGACGACGCTTACCTCGGCGTTGACCAAGGTCCTGGCCATGAAGGGGCTGGCAGAGTTCATGGCCTTCGATCAGATCGACAACGCGCCGGAGGAAAAGGCGCGTGGCCTGACCATTTCGATCTCGCACGTGGAGTACGAGACCGAGAACCGCCACTATGCCCACGTAGACTGTCCTGGGCACGCGGACTATATCAAGAACATGATCACCGGTGCGGCGCAGATGGACGGGGCGATTCTGGTGGTGGCAGCGCAGGAGGGGCCCATGCCCCAGACCCGCGAGCACATCCTTTTGGCCCGCCAGGTAGAAGTGCCCAGCATGGTGGTGTTCCTGAACATGGTGGACCTGATGGACGATGAGGAGTTGCTGGAGCTGGTGGAGTTAGAGTTGCGAGAGCTACTGACCGGCTACGGGTTCCCCGGCGACGACATCCCGATCGTGCGGGGCTCGGCCCTGGAGGCGCTGGTCTCCGATTCGACCGACATCAACGCGCCCGAGTATGCGTCGATCCTGGAGTTGGCCCGGGTGATAGACGAGTACATTCCCACGCCCCAGCGGGAGGTGGATCGTCCCTTCCTGATGCCCATCGAGGATGTATTCGGCATCAAGGGGCGGGGGACGGTGGTGACCGGGCGGGTGGAGCGCGGGAGGATAACCAGGGGCGAGCGGGTGGAGATAGTTGGCCTGCGCGACGGGACCCGGGCGACGGTGGTGACCGGGGTGGAGATGTTCCGCAAGACGCTGCCCGAGGGGATTGCGGGAGACAACATTGGTTGTCTGTTGCGAGGGGTGGATCGGGACGAGGTGGAGCGGGGGCAGGTATTGGCTGCTCCGGGGTCGATCACCCCCCACACCACCTTCCGATCGGAGGTGTACGTGCTCAAGAAGGAGGAGGGTGGGCGGCACACGCCCTTCTTCAGCGGGTATCGGCCCCAGTTCTTCATTCGGACCATGGACATCACCGGTCAAGTGATGCTGGACGAGGGTGTGGAGATGGTGATGCCTGGCGACAATGCCAACCTGACGATCAAGCTGATCGAGCCGGTGGCGCTGGAGGTGGGGTCGCACCTTGCCATCCGCGAGGGCGGTCGCACCGTGGGCGCGGGTGTTCTGACTGCGATCATCGA
>DATKWG010000042.1:0-8586 GCA_035529675.1 Anaerolineae bacterium | reverse complement strand
CATAGTCGTCGCACTTTTCCTTAAAGATGAAGTTGTGCACGTTCCACACGTCTACAGGCATGGTGTCGGTCATGTACCTGGTGCAGTACGCGTTCCACACCTTGGTCAGGTACTCTAATCTCACCGGCGTGGCCTGGATGATCCCCCCAATGGCCACCTGGGCGTCCGGGTCGGCCTCCTTTATCAGATGATAGAACTCGTGATAGGCCTGGGCGTATACCTCGGGGAGCATCTCGTCCTGGCCCTGGTAGGGATCTTCGGGATTGCGTATGTCCCGATTGTAGGGATTGACACCTCCCCAGTCATAGCGATCCATCTCGTTGCCAATGAGCCAGAGCGAGCCGGGATTGGCTTGTGCAGCGGCCACGATGCCCCCTCGCGTCTGCTCATACTGCAAGGTGTAGGTGAACGGTTTTGTGTACGGACACTCCCCGCGATCGCGCACCTTGTCTGGCCAGCATACCGTCTTCTGGTGCAGGCGCACCACCTGCACATAGTCCATATTCAAAGGGCGCGCCGGGCTGCCGCGCATGCTCCAGTCCAGGTACCAACCGGCCTTGAGCTGGCGAACGTCGTTGTACTGGGTGATGGGAGCGCCCACCGCACCGTAGCCGAGGCGGTAGCTTCGCGGACCATAGTATCTGAGGACCATGGGTAGATACGTCAGACTGTCGCCGGCCTGCAGCTGCCGCCCGGATGGCGAGACAGGCTGGGTGGCGGCGGTCTCCTTCAAGAGATTGGGGGTGGCGCCCCCCAGCACAGGAGCCGCCAAGAGTCCTACGAGCAGTGCGCCCCGCAGCAATGACCCAAGAAACGAAGCCATCCGTGGCTTGTCGCACGTGCGACTAGACGACATAGAGAACCTCCAGAGTGCATACTGTGATGGGCACGCGCGGCGCGGCGTGCCCGCTCGAATCAGGGTACGCGCTTCTCCAGCACATGGATGGGCCCTCGCGGGCTCAACTGGTACTCTTGCTCCAGCCAGGCCACAGGATAGATCTCCGCTGCCAGATCACCCAGCGCCACCGGTCTCTCCCCGGCCTCCGCCAGCGCACCTTCGATGTCCCAGCAGCAGTAGCGCACGGTCACGTCCGGGCGCAGCCCCTCCACCTCTTGGAGGAACTGCATGGGAGACGCCAAGGTGGGGTCGGCCAGGAGCACGGCGTGATCGGGTGCGGCGTCGAGGGCCGCGATCGCAAAGGCCCTCGCGTCATCATAGCCTGCCTTGGCCGGCCACAGAAAGAAGTAGGAGCTATTGGGGCCGGGCACCCGCCGGGCGTCCCGAATGGTTATACCCTGCGACACCAATCGAGGAGCAAGCCGATAGGCTCCGACCGGTACGCCGAGCAGGAGAGCGGCCGTCGCAGCCCCGACCCAGCCCTCAGCCCTGGGCGATAGTTCCATGCGACGCAGGCGGCCCAAGCCCCAGGTAACACCGTAGCCGATCCAGGCAGCAAAGGGAATGTAGCTGGGCAGATAGAAGACGTAGCGGTCGCCCACACGGTAGGCGAAGGCAAAGGCCATCGACCCCACATACAGGAGGGCCAGGAACGCTGCCAGGTCACGCTCGGCTGCCTTCCAGACGGAGACCGCACCGATGACGCCGCAGCCAGCCGCCAGCCCCACGAACTGTAAGCCGAGAAAGACCAACCACTGCAGAGTATCCGACGGGAGAAGACGCAGCGAGAAATCAAAGAGCTCCCCGCCAAAGTCATAGCCTTCGAAGGTGAAGAGAGCCCAGCGCAAAGCTTCTCTCCCGCTGAGGGCCATCGTGCGGGCGTCACGCATGAGCAGGAGGCCCAGCGGCAAGAGACCTATCATCAATCCGGCGGCAAAGACGGCCAGCCCCAGGCCGGTGAGGCGCTTGCGCCTTCGGCATGCCAGCCAGACCAAGGCTGGCGCGTATAGTACCACCATTAGGTGAGCCGCCAAACCTAGTCCAGCCACCAGCCCTGTCCAGGCCAGATAGCAGACCCCTCCAGTGTGGTACCAGCGCAGCCCGAGCCATACCAGCGTAGCCATGAGCGCGAGGGTGAGGGAGTATACCTCGGCGCATACTGCCGTGCTCCAAAAAGTGTGGGATATACCAAAGGCCAACACAGCGAGAGCAGCCGGCTCTCGACCCAGTCCCCCTTCCCGGAGGATCAGGTAGAGCAGACCGACGGTCAGCGCGGCGAACAGTGCCGATACCAGATTCACCCGGGCGGCGACATCTCCTACCGGAATCCTGGCGAACTGATGAGCGATCCACACCCACAGGGGATGGCTGCCCGCACTTGCCTGCAGGACGCCCTTCACCGCTTGTAGCTGCAAATGCCCACTGTCTCCCCACAGCACCGTTGGGGCCAGCGTCACCCAATAGAGGCCCAACGCGAGCAGGGCAATCAGCGTGGCATCACTCGAGCGCTTTGGCACGCCCCACTTTCTCCCCATCGTCCCATCGGCTGTCTCTGCCGCCTTCGGCGCGCCCCTGGGCGGCGAGAGCATGGACCATTATACACACCGTTTCGCACGGGGCAAGTCCTTTCCGTGCTGAGGGTGTTGCCCTACTGCTTGCTGCGCACCGTAGAGCATCGGTCACTTGACAGGGGACAGCCAGCACATACAATGCCCACGTGCCTGTTGCGGGCAACGCGCTGGCATGGGCGCGCTGACCCGGAGCCAATGTTCTTGGAGGAAAGGGGATGCCTGTGCCCGCCTTGCCTGGTCAGCGCGGTGCTGGGATCCGTCTCACTCAGCCAGCTTTCGCCGAGGGCCGATCGAACCATGTTCGGGGGAGATGCAACTCGGTGCGGTGAGGCTGATGGGTGCGAAGCGAATGACGCGCCTGGGTACGGAAAAGGAGAACGGGACGAAATGGCAGAGTGCCCATTGCTGACCCAGTGTCCGTTTTTCAACGACCGGCTGGCGCACATTCCAGGAAGAATGGCTGCAGTCTATAGCAAGCGCTATTGCACTGGAGACAGCTCCCAATGCGCCATATACATGGTTTTCATGGTGATGGGCATGGGCAAGGTTCCTGAGGACCTGTTCCCAAGCCAGAAGAATAGGGCTCAGCGCATCATCTCTGGCTCTTGACACGAGAGAAGTCGCCGCTTTGCGTTCTGGCGATGAAAGCGCGGCCACATTGCCCGCCTGGGGTAGTGTGGCGTCTTGTTTTGGGGCTTGGCACCCGTGCGTGCCGGGCATTTCTCAGGCCTGGAGACCTTGCCATCGTTCGCCGTGGTCAAGTACAATCGGGCTGGCATGGGATCGACTGGCTGTCCGGCAGACCATGATGGTGGAACGAGGAGTAAGACGATGAGGGAGCTCAGGTTCGGGTGCATCGGCTGCGGTGGCATGGGCAGGCTCCATGTGTGCAACTCCACGTACATCCCGGCGATGCAGGTTGTGGCCTTTGCCGACGTCGTGAAGGAGAAGGCGGTCGGGTTCCTGCACCGGTTTGGGGGGGAGTACGCCACCGACGATCCCGCCAGGATCTTTTCGGACCAGTCGATCGACGGCGTGCTCATCCAGACCGGAGAGGAGCATCACCCTGGGCTGGGCATCGCAGCGGCAAGGGCCGGCAAACACATCTTTATGGAGAAGCCGATCGCCCGAACGGTAGAGGAGGCGCTCGAGCTGGAGAGAGAGGTGCGTGCGGCCAAGATCAAGTACTTGATCGGGCTGTGCAACAGACTTGCCCCTGGCGTAATCCGGGCCAAGGAGCTCCTGCCCGATCCCTGGATAACCTTTGGCCAGTGCACCGATCTGGTTTCGGGACAGGCCTGCCACAATCTGGACCTCATCGTGCACAAGTTCCATCAAGCGCCACTGGTCACGGTCTATGCCACCGGGGGGCACCGCTACGACCTGGACCCCCACTTGGCCGCAGATAGCTTCATCGCCACTCTTCGCTTCGCCGATGGCTCCCAGGCTTGCTACATACAGCACGGGAAAGCATACAACGCCCTGATGAGCAAGTACTCCTTCCAGCTCTTTGGGAAGGATCGGTGTGTCTTTCTGGCAAAGCGGTTCAAGGAATGCTGGCTGAGCACCACGCTGAAGGCACCCGACTTTGGCTACACTTTCTCGGGACCCGACTTTTCTCCGGCGGATACAGATCCCCACTACCAGAACGTGAGGGGACCGCACGGGTATATGGGCCACTATGATGAACTGGTGGCTCTTTGCGAGGCCATTCGCAACGACACCGAGCCCCCCATGACCGTCGAAGATGGCCGCCACGTTCTTCAGGTGGAGAAGGCCATCTTGGAGTCGATCACCACCGGCCAACTGATAGATTATGTCCAGTTCCTGTCCCGCTGGGGGGCGCTCCAGCCCATAACCGGCAAAGACACGCCATAGCAGCATCGTCGGGAACCACAGTCCCCCTCCGTCTGTCGGCTTGGGCTTCTGCGTTCCCCGCGGAGTGTAGGCCGTGGACGACGGGCGCTGGCCCGGACTCGCTCGGACCGCTGCAACAAGCAGTGGGTGGAAGCTTCTGTGGACATATACCTGATCCGGCACGGCCACGTGGACTATGAGAACGCAACTGACCCCTACTCGGTCGAGCTGACCCCGAAGGGATTGGCCCAGGCCGAGCGGGTGGCCCGGCAGTGTCAAGAATGGGACATTCAGTTCCTCTGCGCCAGCACCATGATCCGCGCTCAACAGACCGCCGACCCCATCGAGCGGCGAAACCCTGCCGTCGTTCGGTGGGATCTGGAAGAACTGGAGGAGATGAGCGTTGACGACCTGCAGATGGATCCCACAGCCAGCCCCATCCTCTCCACATGGACGACGGAGCAACTCAACCTTGGCTGCGAGCGGCTCTGGATCCGGGTCATGGCTGCTCTGGCCCGCATTCAGATCTATGCTGAAGCAAACGGCCTGGATCGCGTCGCTCTGGTCACCCACGGCTATGTGATCAAGATGCTGCTCCTCAACTGGTTCGGTCTGGACTGGCGCGCCGGTCACAGGCTCCGGATCCCCATGGACTACTGCGGCACTTGCAGGATCGTGCTGCGCGACGGGGACGTGGTTCGGATCGAGTGGATCAATCGGAGGTAGCTGGGTCGCGCCCGGAAAGCAATTGACCACCCCTGCCTGACGCGCTAGAATCGGTGGCAAACTGTAGCAACTTGTTGGGCGCAATCCGGCTTGCCATCTGTTATCGAGCAGTCGCCGTCGCCTTGTCCTGCGCACTCACAGGTGGGCGACGGCGATTCGCCGCCAACACCATTCACCAAGGAGGCGACCATGACCTACGGACATTGGGGCAAGGCGCTCCGCGTCAACCTGACCACCGGCAGCATCACCACCGAGGAACTGGACGAGGCCTTTCTGCGGCGCTACGTGGGGGGATGGGGCTTTATCGCCTACTACCTGCTCAAAGAACTGGCCCCTGGCATCGATCCCCTGGGGCCAGAGAACAAGCTCATCTTCACCACCGGCCCGGTGACCGGTCAGCCCATCGCTGGCGGCGGGCGCAACATGGTGGGAGCCAAGTCGCCCCTCACCGGTGGCTTTGCCGCCTCAGAGGCCGGC
Organism: Anaerolineae bacterium; assembly: GCA_035529675.1. Taxonomy (GTDB): domain Bacteria; phylum Chloroflexota; class Anaerolineae; order UBA1429; family UBA1429; genus DATKWG01. The sequence goes on along the minus strand of DATKWG010000042.1, from coordinate 3,057 downwards.
GGCTACTTTGGCGCAGAGCTGAAGCGCACCGGGTGGGACACGGTCATCATCGAGGGGGTGGCCGAGTCTCCCGTGTACCTGTGGATCAAGGATGACCAGGTGGAGTTGCTCCCCGCTGACCACCTCTGGGGCCTGGAGACCTACGAGGTGCAGCAGCGCATCAGGGAAGAGCGTGGCGACAGGCTGATTCGCGTGGCCCAGTGCGGACCGGCGGGCGAGAAGCTGGTGCGCATATCCAACATCATTCACGACGCCAACCGTGCGGCTGGACGCACCGGCCTCGGCGCGGTGATGGGCGCCAAGAAGCTCAGGGCCGTGGCAGTGCGCGGCTCCAAGAGGCCGACGGCCGCAGACCCCGATAAGCTCCGGTGTCTGGCCAGGTGGTTTCGCGACCACTACCAGGAGACGGGTTCGGGCATCTTTTCCACGCTAGGGACCATGCGCATGGTTCGCAACAACCAGGCCGTTGGCGGTCTCCCCACCCGCAACTTTCAGGAGGGGGTCTTTTCTGGCTTTGAAGGGATATCCGCCGAGACCCAGACCGACACCATCACCGTGGGCCGCGACACCTGCTTTGGCTGTCCGATACGCTGCAAATGGATAGTCGAGGTGGACGACGAGGACTACCACGTGGATCGCGAATACGGTGGCCCCGAATACGAGACTGCTTGCGCCATGGGCGCGCTGTGCGGCATCGACGACATCAGGGTGGTGGCCCTGGCCAATCAGCTCTGCAACGCCACCGGGCTGGACACCATCGGCACCGGGGTGACCATCGCCTTCGCCATGGAGTGCTACGAGCGGGGTATCATTGGGCCCGAGGACACCGATGGCCTGGAGTTGCGCTTTGGCAATGGTGCGGCCCTCATCGAGATGATCAAGCGCATCGTCGAGCGCAAGGGCTTTGGCGATGTGTTGGCCGAGGGCTCACGTGGGGCGGCGGAACGCATCGGCGGCGGGGCCATCAACTATGCCATCCAGATCAAGGGCCAGGAAGTTGCCATGCACGATCCCCGGGTCAAGTACGGCCACGGCCTGGGCATCGCTGTGTCGCCCACCGGTTCCGACCACATGCACAGCGTCCACGACAGTGGCTACCAGACCCAGGGCGGCATCGCCCAGCTCGAACCGTTCGGCATCCTGGAGCCTCTGCCTTTCGACGACTTGAGCACCGAGAAGGTGCGCATGGTGCGCTACGCCATGATGTGGCGCGTGCTGGATAACCTCCTGGGCACCTGCATGTTCCAGGCCTGGACGCCGCAGCAAGAGACCGAGATGGTCGCCGCAATCACAGGGTGGAACACATCGGTCATGGAGCTGTGGCTGGCCGCCGAGCGAGCCTACGACATGGCCCGGGCCTTCAACGCACGGGAGGGCTTTGGCCCAGAGGACGACCTGCTGCCTCGCCGCTTCACCCAGCACTTTCGCAAGGGCCCGGCAGCCGGACAGGCTCCCACCGCAGAGGGATTCCGAGCCGCCCTGCTCAAGTTCTACGGGATGATGGGCTGGGATCCCCAGACGGCGGCCCCCACGCGGGCAAAGCTAGAGGACCTGGGCATCGGCTGGGTGGCGGATCTGGTGGAGGAGAGGCGGACGTGAGAGGAGGTGCCACGGGACACTGATCGCACCTCCAGGAGCTTCCATTGGACGGTGGCCGGCGCAACCCTCAGCGGCGCTTGTATCGCCCCATCAACTGCGCTTCGGCCAGGATGTGCCCTTCCATGGCCGCGAGCAGCTGGCTCTTGGTGGCCCCGGGACTCAGCCCCACTTTCTGGTCGAGGGCGTACAGCTTAAAGTAGTATCGGTGGGTGCCACTGGGGGGACATGGGCCGGTGTAGCCGATTCCGCGAGAGCCATTCTGCCCCTGTCTTGCTCCGCTATCCAGGACCTCCTGTGTGGGCACGCCCTCGGTAAGCTCGGTGATGTCTGGCGGGAGATCGTAGAGCACCCAGTGCACCCAGGTGCCCATCGGGGCATCCGGGTCATCGCAAATGAGGGCCAGCGCGGCGGCTGTCGCCGGCACATCGCCCCACGCCAGGGGAGGAGAAACGTTCTCCCCGTCACAGGTGTGCCTGGGCGGGATCATGCCTCCGTCTTCGAAAGACGTGCTGGTGAGCTTCACCTTCACGGTTTCCTCCTTTCGTGGCCCCTCTGGTGGGACGCCACCACCTGCGCAGGAGCACATGAGGAACAACAGGGCCAGCGGAACCAAGGAATAGCGCAACACTGAAAGTGCTAGTACTTGCAGCATGGGCCATCCACTCCCTTTCCTCGCCTGGCAAGCCGAACGCGCCGCCCCAGCCGCCTGCATTGATCGGCGGACGCGAACGGCCTCTTTGGCCTGCGCCGCAACTACAGGCCCAGGAACCGCAGCACGTTCTCGCCCAGCCAGCGGCGTTCCGTTTCCGCGCCGGCCCCCAGGATGCTGCGCAAGATGCGACGGTCGCTGGCCATCGTCTTGGCAGCGTTGGTCAAATCGGATGCCCTGGCATCGCTGCCCCACAGGATGCGCTCGTCGTCCAGGTAGGCCAGAGCCTTTTGCAGGGCTTCGGATCGCCACACGGGCGGAGTGCCGGGCGTAGTGTCGATCCACATCTGCATCTCGTGGCCCGTGCGTATGCTGTGGGCACGGAACCTACCTGCCACGGCCAGACACTCGTCCACCCAGGGCCAGCCGATGTGAGCCAGTGCAAAGCGCACCTGAGGGAAGTTGATCAGTGCCTCGTAGAACGCAGGTCTGCAGAAGCGGGACCCGTCTGCATTGCCAAACAGGATGCCCGCGTGGCAGATAAGGGGCACGCCCAGCTCACCGGCCTTCTCATAGACCGGGAACACGGCCTCGTCGGTGGGATACCAGTGGTTGGGTATCATCTTGACGCCCTTGCATCCCAGATCGGCGACGGCGCGCTCCAGCTGTTCCACCGCGCCAGGCAGGTTCGGCTCGATCCAGGTGAAGGGGATGATGCGGTCCGGCGCCTCGGCCGCAAAGCGCGCCAGCCATTCATTGGCCTCACGCATCGAGAGAGATTCGCTGTCTCCCTCCCATCCCCCAGGCTT
>DATKWG010000041.1:0-9825 GCA_035529675.1 Anaerolineae bacterium | reverse complement strand
ACGGAGGAGACTCCGCCAGAGTTTGGCCCTCGCAACCTGAGCGATCTGCTGTACCTGCAAAAGATGTACGAGGCAGGCGTCAAGGGGCATTTCGACGTCATGGGCGCGATGGTCTATGGCCTTTGGACCGGCCCCTACGATCTTCGGACGAGCCGCGATCGGGCCAACTTTTCCCGTGTGCAGCTCATTCGCGAGATCATGGTGCGCCAGGGCGATGGCGACAAACCCATCTGGGCCACCGAAGTCGGCTGGAATGCGACGCCCAAGGAGTTCGCCAGGTTCCCCAACTTTGGCCGTGTCACTGAAGCCCAACAGGCCATCTATGCCGTTGAAGCATATGAACGGGCCGCCGCCGAATGGCCCTGGATGGGGGTGATGAACTACTGGTTCTTCCGGCGGCCCACCGACGCCGAAAGGGACCAAACCATGTATTATTTCCGCATGGTCGAGCCCGATTTCAGCCCACTCCCCGTCTATGGCGCGCTCTCGGGCCTGGCCAGCCAACCTCCGGCAGTGTCCGCCGGCCACCACCAGCAAGATCACTGGGCGTTGCGCTACGACGGCCCATGGCAAGAGGTATCGGACCAGGACGCCGTGCTGGGGAGCTACACGGTGGGCAGTGAAGGCGCAGAGCTAGACTTCTCATTCGTCGGCACCGGTCTCGAGCTGGTCTTGCGCGGCCCCCGTCCCCCAGAGCAGCCAGAGATCGTTGTCGATGGCAAGACCGTGCGCCCCCGAAAGGCGAGGGATCAACCGCATCCGGGGGCATCAGTGATCGTCGTCGCCAGGGGTCTGGCCGACACGCGACACAGGGCACACGTTCGCGTCACCGGCGACGTATTGGCACTTGATGCTCTGATAGTTCGGCGGCAAAGGCCGAATGCGATCGGTATCGGGCTGGCTTGTGCAGGCGCCGGTGCATGTCTCGCGATCCTCATCCTCGCCTTGCGCACCCTCAAAAGACGTGGTCCGCATCATGGCTAACCTGGTGCGGCGCCGATGGGAACCGGCAGCCCTCTTTGCCATCATCCTGATGGCCCTGGGACTGCGTCTCTATCGCCTCGATACTCAGAGCCTCTGGAATGACGAGGGCACCAGCGTGGTCCTGGCCCAGCGCGACCTGCCCACCATCACGCGCAATGCGGCCAACGACATCCACCCCCCTCTCTACTACTATCTGCTGCATTTCTGGGTCAAGATCGCCGGAACCAGCGAGTTCGCGGTGCGCTTCTTCTCGGCGGCAAGTGGCGTGGCCCTGGTCTCGGCCACCTACGCGCTAGGCAAGCGCCCCTGCACTACGGGGTGCGGGCGCCCCTATGGCCGGGGCATCCCGGTTCTGGCCGCGCTCTTTGCCGCGGTTTCCCCTTTCCAGGTCTACTACTCGCAAGAGACGCGCATGTACGTTCTCAGCGCGCTCCTGAGCCTGCTATCGATGCTGGCCTTTCAGCGCTTCCTATCACACCTGTCGCGGCGAGCAACCGGCGGAACCCTTCTCTTGGCGGCGGGAGGCCATGTCTTGGCCGGGATTCTGGCCGTATACAGCCACTATTTTGCCTTCTCGGTGCTGTTGGCCGAGAACGTCGGCTTCCTGATCTGGCTGATGCTTGACTACCGCACACGTCATCCCGGGTTGCGAGAGATAGGCCGGACCGTCGCCTATTGGGCGGCGGCGCAGGCTGCCATCGCGCTTTGCTATGTGCCCTGGCTTGTGCTCTCTTGGCCGTCATTGCGAAACTGGCCCGCTATCAGTCAGCCACTATCTCTGGGCGAGCTGCTCCTGAATGTCTCGCAGGTGTTCTCTGTGGGATTGACCGTCGAAGGAGGTCTGCGTACCCGCTTGGCGGCCTTGGCCCTTTCGCTGCTGCTCCTACCTGGTCTCCTCTTGAGGCCACCCGCCGACAAGGGCCAGAATCGTTCCCCGGGCCCTGCATTCCGAACGTGGCTCATGGCTCTCTACCTCCTCGTGCCCGTCCTGGTGATGTACCTGCTCTCGCTGCAGCGTCCCATGTACAGGCCCAAACTGCTCATCTTGGCCACACCCGCCTACTACTTGCTGCAGGCTCGAGGGGTGTGCGTTTTGGCACGCCTGGGCGGGTCACGCGTCTGGCGAGCCATCGCCGTGGGGATACTGGCTCTGATCGTTTGCACAGCGTCGGCCCGATCTCTGGTGAATCTCTACCAGGATGAAAGGTACTTTCGCGACGACTACCGCGGCATCATCGAGTACATCGGCGAGACTTATGGCCCCAAGGACGCCATCCTCATCAGTGCGCCGAGCCAGGTCGAGACGGTGAACTATTACTACAAGGGCGACCTCCCAGAGTATCCAGTGCCACGGCAGCGTCCCATAGACGTGGACGATACCCGGGCTATCCTCGAGGACATCGCTGCGCGCCACTCGCGGGTCTATGCCATCTACTGGGCCACCAGTGAAAGCGATCCCGAGCGATTCGTGGAGACCTGGGCTGACGAGCACTGGTACAAGGCCCTCGACAGATGGTATGGCAATGTGCGCCTGGCTGTCTACTCTGTGTCTGATTCAACAACCCAGGGAATAGCCCACCCCACGGACTATGTGCTAGGCCAGGTAATCCGTCTGCGTGGGTACTCTTTGGCGACGCCAGAACCACGCAGTGGGGACATGCTGCAGCTAACCCTCTTCTGGGAGGCCCGGGCCCCCGTCGAAGAACGCTACAAGGTGTTCATTCATGTGGTGGATAGTCGCGGCAACATCGTGGGGCAACGAGATAGCGAGCCTGGGGGAGGAGCGAAAATGACCACTGGGTGGCGGCCAGGAGAGACCATTGTGGACAACTATGGCCTGCTCATCCAGCCCGGCACGCCCCCAGGAGAGCATACGCTTCGCATCGGGATGTACAGCCTCAGTGACGGCCAGCGTCTGCCAGTTGCCAAAGGTGGCCAGAACGTGGGGGATTCCATCGACTTGGTGCAACTCAGCGTCGCCTTGCCCGACCTGCCCTCACCAATCGCTGGCTTGGACATCCAACACAAGAGCGACGCGACTTGGGGCTCGCTGCGCCTCGTTGGGTACGGCCTGCACAGGCTTGGATCGGAGCACGAGCCCAAGCTCTTGCTGCGGCCGGGAGACGTGGCCAGGCTGGTCCTATTCTGGCGCAAAGAGGCACGCGGCCCCGTGGGCAGCGGATTCGTCGTCTCCCTGAGTGATCGTGGGGGACATGTCGTCTGGGAGCAAGCCTTGCAGATGACCGGCGGCATCTTCCCCTTCGCTGCTTGGCGCGATGGCGAGGTGGTGCGCGATCTCCATCAGTTGCATCTGCCGCCAGACATGCGACCGGCTGAGTACCTCCTGACCCTACGTGCCGACGGTTGGGGAGAGAGCAAGAGTTGCCGTCTGGGAAGCGTGACCATCACACTCCGGGGCGGGGCATCCTGATCCGTTCGGGATGAGAGTAAATGGTCATCCTGTGTCCGCGCAGGTAGCCTATCAGGGTTACATTGAACTGCTCGGCCAGTTGCACCGAAAGCGTCGTTGGTGCAGAGATCGACGCGAGCAAGGGAATGCCCAGGCGAATGGTTTTGGTCACCATCTCATAAGTCAGCCGGCCAGAGCAGAGCAAGAGCTTGCCTCTGAGGGAGATGCCACGCAGCAGGCAGTATCCAAGTGCCTTGTCAACCGCATTGTGCCGCCCAACGTCCTCACAGACAACTACGAGTCCTCCTCCCGCATCAAAGAGTGCCGCGCCATGGAGTCCCCCGACGCGGCGATGAAGGTGTTGTCCAGCGCGCATCGAGCTTCCCACACCTGAGATTGTCCGCAGATCGACCGTAGTACCATCTTTGACGGGTTCCAACGCCAGATCGGCCCGATCAACATCCACCGCGCCGCATCCAGCGCGGACCAGTCGCACTACATCCAGACGAGCGTCGGGTTGGAGAGCTCCAGGGCGGATGGTGACCTCGACCCGATTGCGCGACTCACCCTCTTGCTCAGAGGCCTCGCTTCCAGGGCTCGGGAGCCCCTGGCCACAGTGGTGCACGATGAGTATGTCGGAGAAACTGCCCACCAGACCTTCGCTCACGCAGAACCCAGCGGCCAGCTCTTTCTCCATCCCAGGAAGGCGCATCAAGATGGCCAGTCGCTCGCCGTTGATGTGCAGGGCAAGAGGTTCTTCGAGTACCGTCTCGATCTCCTGTCGTATACTCTCCCCATCGCTAATGTGCCACACTTGCCTCAAAGCAGTTGGCCAGGCTCCGGACCCGTGTGATGCGTTCATTGGTCGTCTCTCATGAATGGATTCTGTGCCTCGCTCTGCCCCTGTGGGTGTGGTGATCTCAACTGCCACAAGACGCGGGCGTGTCATGGTGACACGCCCGGGTGCAGATGGTCAGGGTGGGGTGGCGGAGCTAGTCTCTGCCATAGTGCCACCAATAGACCAGGCCAACAAATCCCGCGCCTCCGACGACGTTGCCGAGGGTGGCGGGCAGCAGGTTACTTAGGAGAAAGTCTCCAAAGGTCACGTTCGCTCCATTCAGCATGCCCAGAGGGATGAAGAACATGTTGGCGGTCGAGTGCTCAAAGCCCAGAGCGGCAAAGGCCATGACCGGAAGCCACACGGCCAGGATCCTCCCCCCAATGTCACCGGAGGCGATGGCCAGCCAAGCCGCCAGGCAGACGAGCCAACCGCACCCCAGACCGCGCAGGAATGCGGGTCCCCAACCCAAGGAGATCTTGCCCTCGGCCATCTTCGCGGCCGCAGCGCCGACTATCTCACCGAGGCCACCAGCGTTGAGGTTGGCGATCCCGGTCCAGTAGGCCAAGAAGAGAGCCACGAACACGGAGCCGACAAAGTTCCCCGCGTACACCAGGACCCAGTTGCGGAGAAGCTCCTTCGGGCGGATAGCGCCCACCAGAAGAGCGGGAGCGGCGAGACCGCAGTTATCCGGGAACAGATGGCCCCCGGCGAGAATCGCCAACACCGCGCCCACCGCAAAGACCGCCCCGAAGAGAAGCGCGGCAAGCCCTGGGTTGGCTCGTGACAGGTTGCCACTCCCATGCGCAGCCACAATGGCCAGCAGGCCGCCAAAGGCGAAAAGGGCGCCTCCCAGGGTGGCCATGACAAGCTGTTGCCCGGGCGAAAGCCTGCTCCTGGCGCACCCTGCATCGCAAGCCGCCTCAAACATGGCCTGGGGAGGTTCGCTCATCATGCTGACCATCCTCGCGTCTGTCTCAGATGGGCTCCACTCTCACCGCGCACACCTTTACCTCGGCAATCTTGGCGATGGGATCAAGAGCAGCGATGGTCAAGAGGTTGGCCGCCGCCTCCTTGAAGTGGAAAGTCATGAACACCACCCCCTGGTCCGGACGATCGATCACTTGCGCTCGCGCGGTCACCTGTCCCCGGCGAGAGCTGACCCTGACCAGATCCGCATCATTGACGCCAAGAGCACGCGCGTCAATGGGGTTTATCTCCACCAGGGCCTCGGGACAGATCTCCTCCAGGCCCTTGGAGCGGCGTGTCATTGTGCCCCCATGCCAATGATAGAGGACGCGCCCCGTGGTAAGCACCAGGGGATATTCGGCGTCAGGCTCCTCTGCCGGAGGCAGCCACTCCACCGCGCTGAAATGCCCCAGTCCACGAGAGAATCTCCCTTTGTGCAAGAACCTGGTTCCGGGATGGTCTGCATCTGGGCAAGGCCATTGCAGGCCCACCTTGTCAATGCGGTCGTATCGGATGCCACCGTAGATGGGAGTGAGAGCTGCTATCTCCTCCATGATCTCTGCCGGGCCATTATACTCCCAACCCGCGTAGGGCGCACCATTGCCATCGATGTCCATGCGCTTCTGGATTCTCCTGGCCAGGTCGCAGAGTATCTCCCAGTCGGGACGGGCCAGCCCTGGCGGAGAAAGGGCCTTGCGCCCAAGCTGGATGCGACGCTCAGTATTGGTAAAAGTGCCCTCCTTTTCGGCGAAGGAAGCGCCAGGCAGGATCACGTCGGCATACACAGTAGTCTCGCTGGGAAGGATCTCCTGCACTACCAGGAACTCTGTCTCAGACAGCGCTTTCCGCGTGTGATTGGCGTCGGGGTCGGTCATGGCGGGGTTCTCGCCCAGGATGAACAAGCCCTTGATCTCGCCCCGCTCGGCGGCGTTGAGCATCTCCACGACGGTGAGTCCAACCCGCTCGCCGGAGGTTCTGCCCCAGGCTTCCTCGAACTTGGCTCGCATTCCTTCATCCGTCACGCTCTGGTATCCTGGGTAGACGTTGACCAGGCATCCCATATCGCAGGCACCCTGGACGTTGTTCTGTCCTCGCAGGGGGTTCACCCCGCCTCCAGCCACGCCCACATTGCCCAGGAGCATCTGAAGGTTGGCGCAGGAGAGCACGTTCTGGTGGCCCGTCGTGTGCTGGGTGATGCCCATGGCGTACAAGAGAGCCGTTGGCCGGTTCGCGGCCAGGATGTGGGCGGCCTCGCGAATCTCCCCCGGAGCAACACCGGTTATCTCCTCGACCCTGTCAAGACCGTAGCTGGCCGCCATCGCCTTGAGCTCCTCAAACCCCTCGGTCCTCTCGGCAACGTATTGCTTGTCGTAGAGGTCCTCTTCGATGAGGACGTTGATCAGGCCGTTCAGAAGGGCGATATCGCTTCCGGGACGGTGCTGCAAGTGGAGCACGGCGTCTTCGGTGATGGGGATCTTGCGAGGATCGGCAACGACCAGCTTGGCCCCGCGCCGTCTGACAGCCTGTCGAAGGTAGGTGCCAAGGACGGGATGGTTCTCGGTGGTGTTAGAGCCGATGATGAAATAGGCCTTGGCCTCGTTTGCGATATCCTCGATCGAGTTGGTCATGGCACCAGAGCCAAACGCTGTGACCAGACCGGTCACCGTGGAGCTGTGTCAAAGACGGGCACAGTGATCCACGTTGTTTGTCCCCATCACCCCACGGCTCAGCTTCTGAACCAGATAGTTCTCCTCGTTGGTGCACTTGGCAGAACTGAGAAACGCCAGCGCGTCGGGACCATGCCTTTGGGCGATTTCCACAAACCTGTCGGCCACCAGATCCAGGGCCTCGTCCCAGCTTGCTTCGACGAACTCGCCATCCTTCCTGATCAGCGGAGTGGTGAGGCGATCCTCATGGTTCACATAGTCGTAGGCAAAACGCCCCTTCACGCAGGTGCGTCCGCGATTCGCGGGACTGTTCAGATCGCCGCGTATGCCGATGATCTGGTTTTGCCGCGTCTCCAGAACCAGGCCGCATCCGACACCACAGTAGGGGCACACAGTCACCGTTTCGCCGGTGGGAAGCCCAAATCGCAGACTGTCCTTTGTGCGCAGGGCGCCCACGGGGCACATGGCCACACACTGGCCGCACGATTCGCAGGTTGACTCGAGCATCCCGCGATCCATGACAGTGCTGATCTTAGTGCGGAGACCCCGGTAGGCATAGTGGATAGCGTTGCTGCCCTGGATCTCATCGCAGACCCGAACGCACTTGCCACATAGAATACACCGTTCCAGATCCCGCTCAAAGAAGGGGTTAGAGTCATCGATGGCGTACGCGCGCTTTTCTCCCTCGAACCGCATCTGGCGCACGCCCACGAAGGCGGCCACGTTTTGCAGGTCGCAGCGGCCGTTCTCTGGGCAGGTCAGGCAGTCTGACGGGTGGTCGGAAAGAAGCAGTTCGACGATGTTGCGCCGGACTCTGTCGATGAGTGGGTTGGAGGTCGTGACAACCATGCCGTCGCCGGCCACAGTCGAGCAGGCCGTTGGCAGCCCTTTCATTCTCTCGATCTCCACGATGCAGAGCCGGCAGGCGCCATATGGCGCAAGAGCAGGCTCGTGACAGAGCGTGGGGATGTAAATCTCTGCCTCTTGCGCAGCCTCCAGTACGGTCATTCCCTGCTCTGCCTCGACTCTGCACAGGTCAATTGTCAAGGTTATCTTGGTCATCAGTCTTCCTCCAGGTCGCATCGCAGACATCGCATGGCTTCTTCCATGGCTGCCTCCTTGCTCAAGGGAAGCTCAACCATGCCAAAATCTCTCGCCCTCTCGGCGGCTGGCCGGAGGGGCACGGCGACGCGTGTGTCTTTATCTAGGATTTCTACCAGGTCTAGACCGTCGGCCAGTTCTGCCAGCGCGGCCGATCCGTCGTACAAGCCGTTGCCCCCAAGATACCTGTCGACAGCCTGGGCTGCTTTTCGGGCTGCGCCGATGGCCTCGACCACGGTGGCAGGGCCGGTCACCACGTCGCCCGCGGCGAAGACGCCTTCCCTGCTCGTGGCGAAGGTGACCGGGTCCACAACCAATGTGCCCCCAGAGGAAACCTCGAAGCTCCTATCCTCCCCCAGCACAGATAAGTCTGGAGTCTGACCCAAGGCTGGTATGACGCTATCCACCCCAAGGACGAACTCGGAGCCTTCCACGGCCACCGGGCGGCGGCGACCGCTCTGGTCGTACCTCCCCAGTTCCATGCGCTGGCACTCTATGCCCGTTACGTGTCCATCTCCAAGGATTCTGATCGGAGACACCAGGTAACGGATTTGGATTCCCTCTTGCTCGCTCTGCTCGATCTCCTCCTCGCTTGCGGGCATCTCCTGTCGGGTCCTACGATACAGAATGGTCACTTCCTCGGCACCCAGGCGAAGGGCTTCACGCGCCGCATCGATGGCCACGTTTCCCCCGCCGATGACCGCCACCCGCCTTCCCAAGGCCGCCTCACGGCCCATGTTGGCGTCCCACAAAAAGCCAAGCCCGCTCATGACCCCTTCTTTCTCCTCGCCGGGGATCCGCAGGGTGTAGCTGGTGGGGGCTCCGGTAGCTATCAGGATAGCCTTATGGCCTTGAGCGAAGAGATCATCGATGCTCAGGTCATCTCCGATGGGGGCGCTGGTCCTGATCTCCACGCCCTGGGCCTCGATAGCCTCGATGTCTGCAGCCAACACCTCCCGGGGAAGGCGGTAAGCAGGAATACCCGCAGTCAACACGCCTCCGACCACGGCCTCGGCCTCGAAGATGGTCACCTGGTATCCCGATCGGGCCAGGAAGAAAGCCGCTGATAGCCCCGCCGGGCCCGAGCCGATGATGGCCACCTTGTCCAGGATCGGCTTGTCTTTCCGCACGAAGGGTGGCAACCCCTTACCGTTGACCTGATCGGCTACGAAACGTTTCAACGCTCGGATGGCGATGGGCATATCCAGATCGCCCCGCCGACACTTGAACTCGCACGGGTGTGGACATACATAGCCACAGACGCCAGCCAAAGGCACGCGCTCGCGGATCAGCGTCAGGGCTTCGTTGAACCTGCCCCCGGCGATCAGGCACAGATAGCGTGGTACGTCCGTGCCTGCGGGACACGCGTGCTGGCAGCGAGAGGTGAACAAGCCTGAGCAAGCCACGGCCGGGCAGTGCTTCAGCTTGATGTGAGCCTCATACTCATCACGGAAGTACTTGATGGTGGTGAGCACCGGGTTTGGGGTCGTCTGTCCCAGGCCGCAAAGCGATGCCAGTTTGACCGTCTCGCACAGCTCCAGTAGCAGATCGATGTCCTCTTCCCGGCCCTCGCCCTGGCAGATGCGTTCCAGGATCTCCAGCATACGCTTGGTGCCCAGACGACAGGGAATACACTTGCCGCATGATTCGCTCTGGGTGAAGTTGAGGAAGAAGCGGGCTATATCCACCATGCAGGTGTCCTCGTCCATGACCACCATGCCGCCCGACCCCATGATGGAGCCCACCTCGGTCAACGAGTCATAGTCCACCGGCAAGTCCAACAGGCTGGCCGGTATGCATCCCCCCGAGGGCCCGCCAGTTTGCACCGCCTTGAACTTTCTTCCTTTGGGGATTCC
>DATKWG010000040.1:0-3380 GCA_035529675.1 Anaerolineae bacterium | reverse complement strand
GCATATGGGCGGATACACAGCGACGGATGCACTCTATCGCCTCTGCCACCTCGGGGAGGCGCAGGAGGTGCTCGAGGTCGGCTGCGGGATCGGAGTCGGGCCGGCGTACATCGCCAAGCGATTCGGTTGCCAGGTGATGGCGGTGGACATCTCGGATGAGATGCTGTCGTGGGCGCGGAAACGCGCCCGCCGCGAAGGCGTCGCCGATCGCGTGGCCTTTCGCAAGGCCAGTGTCAGTGAGCTGCCCTTCGAGGACAATCGCTTCGATGCCGTGATCGTGGAATCCGTCCTGGCATTCGTGGAGGACAAAGAAGCTGCAATCCACGAGTTGATTCGGGTGACCAAGACCGGCGGCTACGTTGGGCTGAACGAGTGCTACTGGACCGAGCTACCGCCGCCAGAGCTCCTATCCCACTTGTTCGACATCGGCCCGGAGATCATCACCGAGGCCCAATGGCGAGCGATCTGGGAGGCGACGCCCCTGGAAGCGCGCACCATCCAGGTCCAAGACCTGGAGGCCAAGCAGGAGTTGCGTGACCGGATCAAATGGATCGGATGGCGTTCGATTCTGCCAGCATGGGGGCGCGTGATCAAGTTGTTGCTCACGAACCGTCGTTCGCGAGATGCCATTAAGCAACAGCTCGACACGCCCACTGAGCTGGCCAAACGCCTGGGTTATGCACTGTTCGTCGGGCGTAAGCCACTGTCACCTGCTGACCGGAGCAGCGATTAACCGCAGATTTTGGGTTGTCGATGGTGATAGTTTTGGTTATTCGGATGTGGGCAAGGTGCCCTGCGGGTTCTTGAAATCGCGGGGCATCCCCAACGAGTTCGACACTTGGGTGTGAGGCCCTGGTCCACTGCAATGGCCGCCGGGCATGGGACGTGGGAACACCAGTGGCGGTGGGGGTGTGAGATGAAGAAGGCTCGCCGGGCCGGAAGAGGGCGGGTGTGGCTGTATCCCGTCGTCTACCTACTGTTCGTCTTGATCAGCGCGATACCTCCCCATGCCGAGCTTCCCTATGCGCCTCAGGATAGCCAGGACGTCATCATCAACCTGCTGATGGTGTCCGTGCACCCATACGAGCACCTGGCCCCGCTTTTCCACCTGGCAACGCTGCTCATCGTTGTCCTCATCGCCCGGTTCCCTGAGAAGATGGGACGCGTTCTGGCCGCCTACATGGGTCTGAACTACCTGGTGATCGCCGTTCTTCCGACAATGGCGACAACCGAGAAGTATGGCTATGTGATCCACTGGGGGGCGCTGGTCGCCTCTGCCCTCCTCGGCGTCACGTGGATCGTGGTCGCCATCACATCAGAGCTGCACGCGTCCTTTGAGAACGTGCCCCCGCTTCGATACCTGTTTCTGCCCCTGGCCCTGCTGGCCTTCTGGTCCCCGTACAGCGCGATCGGTGCAGGCGTCAGACCCGATTTCGACCCCCTGCTGCTTCTCGCCTCGCCAGACTATGGCCTGACCTTCTGCCTCACCACTCCGGTCTTTCTGTTTCTCCTCGTTCTGTTCTATCCGAAAGTCAGTCCTTTCGCCTATCGGATTACGGCCTTCAACGGACTGCTCTACGGGCTCTTCAACATGACCCACTTCTTTGATCCCGAGCTGCGCTGGATGGGGGTCCTCCATCTGCCACTCTTGGTGATAGCGCTCTACGCGCTGATGCTGCCGGGGATGATGAGAAGGAGGGCTGCGCGGGCAGGCTGAGCCGGAGGGGCCACCTGGGAGACAACGGGGCGGTCAGACTTGGCCCCTGCGATCCTCCGGGCCGTCCGCCCGTCCCCTACCCCTCGGCGATCGTCTCCGCAAAGCGCCGGCCAAACTCCTCGCCCTTGCGGATATCCTCCTTGCCCGGCGCGCCGACGAACTCAAGGGAGTCAGTCCACTCCCATTTCAGGGGTTCGGTCAGCGTCTCGCAGGCACGTCGCGCTCCGCCACTCCAGCCGTAACTGCCAAAGTAGGCGGCCACCCTCCTGAGGACCCGTTTCTCGGCGGCCACGCTCAGCACCTGGGCCACCGGCGGGAAGAGGGAGCCCTCATAGGTGGGCGCCCCGATCATCACCCCAGCGTTGGTCCAGAGCGATGGCAGGATGTAGCTGACGTGGGTCCGCCCAGCGTCGTAGATCGCCAGCGGCAGGTCGGTCTTGGAGATGCCCTCGGCCACGGCGTTCATCATCGCCTCGGTGTTCCCGTACATGGAGCCGTAGACCAGGGTCACCCCGGGCTCGCCGGGACTGGACGCGTAGCCCGCCCACTTTTCGTAGAGGGCCACGATCTGGCCGGGGTGCCTGCGCCAGAGCAGCCCGTGGGAGGGGGCGATGACCTCGATCTCCAGCCCCGCCAGCTTGGCGATGGCCCTCAGCACTGGCCGGCTGAAGCGGGCCACGATGTTCACATAGTAGCGCAGCGCCTCCTGGATGTAGAACTCGAGATCGTCGCATTGATCGTCAAAGATGGTGCCCCGTAACGCACCGTATCCGCCAAAGGCGTCGCAGGAAAAGAGCACCCGTTGGGTCTTTTCGTAGGTGACTATGGTCTCGGGCCAGTGCACGAAGGGCGCGCTGAAGAACTGCAGGGTCGTCTCGCCCAGGGACAGCTCCTCGCCATCGCCCACCACGCGCACCCTCTCGGTGATGCCGTAGAACGACTCCAGCATCGCCTTGGTCTTGGCCGAACCCACAAACACAGCCTTGGGGGCCAGGTGACGGAACATCTGGATGGCTCCGGTGTGGTCCGGCTCCATGTGGTTGACGATGATATAGTCCAGGTCGGCCGGATCCATCACGTCGGCGATCTGCCCCAGGAGCGCCCCCTCTTTGGTGGACCTGGTCAGATCAACGAGGGCCTTCTTGCGGTCGTCGATGAGGTAGCTGTTGTAGGACACGCCCTCCTTGGCGATGGGCCACAGCCCCTCAAAGAGGTCGGTGGTGCGGTCATTGACCCCGATCCAGTGAATGCCTGGTTTGACCTGGATAGCTGGCATGAGGAACCTCCTCCTACGCGCTGCTGGGCCAAGAGCACTGCTTCAGACTCGGACGACCTGGACGCCCAACCGTTCCAGCGCTCGGCGCGCCTCGTCGGTGATGAAGTCTGCTACTGGCAGGCCGGTCAGCACTGCCACCAGCCATTTGGGCGCCACTCGCCGGTCATCCACCTGGACGTACCAAGACCGGAAATCATCTGGGTTGCCTCGCCGCTCCGCAAGCGCAGAACGAGCTTTGTCCAACACTTGCTCCGGACAAACCGATATTTCGACGCCGCGCAGACGTGCGGTGCGAACCTCGCCCTTCTGCGAGCCTGGCAGACCAAAGAACTCTTCCCCGTTCCTGAGCATGATGCGTTCGGCGATCTCCTCGGCGGTCCGCTCGCT
>DATKWG010000039.1:0-7694 GCA_035529675.1 Anaerolineae bacterium | reverse complement strand
CTGCCCAGGTCCACCTCCTCCTGGCGATCGAACCCCTGCCCCTGGTACCGCTCTCTGGGGAAAGGATCCTCCTTTTCGTAAAGGCGCCCGAACTTCGTCCGCACAGATCTCCGGTCCGGGAACCGCCACGGCCTCTGGTCGGCAGGCGGAGCTACTTCAACCATCTCGTAGTCCTTGCTCCCCAGCCCGTTGATCACCCCCGCCTCGATCTGGATCTCCTCGCTCATATCTGGCACATTGACCGCCGATGCCGCGGTAAACTTTTTCGCGCCCGGAGCAATCGCCTCGTAGTCTTCGGCGGCCGACCCAGGCATGCCCGGGGATTGGGCAGCTTTGTCCACCGTCGCCTTGTCCAACGCCACCGGATCTCGGCTGGCAAACACACCCAGGTTCGGCACGATGGGCATATCGCTATGGCCAACACAATCGCAGGCCGGAGAAACATCGATGGCCATGTTGATGAAGCCCACCTTCTCCCGGCCGACTGCCTTCACGGCAGCCAGGCACCCGTCGGCCATGGCGGCGTTTGCCGCTTTGAAGTTGACCTCGGGAAAGTCAAAGACCCCGCATCCCGTGCCCACGGCCAAGTGGGCCAGACAGCTCACACACCGGTCGCGCTGCCACTCAATGGAGTGCTCTGTGACCCGGATGAGCCCATACGGGCAGCAGCCTTCACATGCCTCCCAGCGGGGACACCCGGCCCTCCCTTTGCACCGCTCCGGATGGAAATCGGTCACTGCTCCCAGGCCGTACTTGGGATGGCCGCCCATGTGCACGTTGTACTTGCCCCGCTTCGATTGCGCTCCGATCCCCAGGTTCTTGATCGATCCTCCGATGACCCCCAGGGGATGACCTTTGAAGTGGGTCAACGCAACAAGCACATCCGCCAAGGCGATTGCCTTGGCTATGTACGCCTCTTTCAGGATAAACCCTTCCGGAAGGCTGACTCGCACATCATCCGTTCCATTGTACCCGTCGGCTACGATGAAGGGACACCCAAGCGCCGCGGGTGTATAGCCGTTCCGCTCCGCAGTAATCAGGATGTCCAGGCCGATGGCGCGCGAGGCAGTCGGAGAATAGGTCAACGTCGTCGTGTCGCAGACGAACGGCCTGCCCCCCAAGGTTTTGATCCGATCCGCGAGCGCCCGGGCGTACACGGGCCTGAGATATGCGGTGTTGTTCCATTCCCCGCAGTGGAGCTTGATCGCCACCGCGTCGCCCGGGGCGATCATGTCCGCGAACCCCGCCGCGTCAAAGACCGCTAGCATCTGCGGCACCAAGCCGGTCTCTGCCGAGTAACTGCGACCGCCCACGCTCATAGAGTACACCTTCGAGGCCATGGTTGTCTCCTCTCATTTGGTGGCCACGTGGCCCAGGTCTGACCGAACACACATTCAGCGTGCCGGCTCGAGGCGAAGCCGGAATCCACGACATGACTATCGCGCCGACGAGGTACGACGCTGTCCTGCCTCTTGCCAAGTATACCACGAAATGAGCGAGAGTGCGCGTTGCGCCAGCACAGCGGACATGACACGGTCACTCGCTTCGCGAAAATGAAGCAGAAGTTTGTCCGACATTGATGTGCAGGCCGACCCCACTGCGCAGCCAGGCGCGGCGCCTGGTCACGGCTAGCCCCTTGAGGCCCAAGCCACCTTCGGACAACTTGTCGCGATCTGCGCCAGCGAAGGGTCCAGAGTGCACAAACACCAATTCTTCGCCCTCGATGCTGCGCGGTTCACCTGTGACAATGGCTTCTTCTTGGGTGCCGTGCCGATGTCACCCTTGCCGATCGCTGCCCACAGTGCTAAACTCAGACTCGGGGGCGGGACCCGGCTCAGTGCACTTCCGGCATCACTGAGGCACGATTGCGTGTCTTTGCCGCTCAGGCCCATGTCGACAAGAGCGGTCGCCTCATCTCAGTCAGCGGTCGCCTGTGAACTCGCGTTTCGCGTTGAAAGGAAGCACTCCGTGGAAAGATACAGAGTAGCTCAGGTGGGGCTTGGGCATCGAGGTAGAGTTCAGGCCCAGGCGTTCTTGAGCAACTCGGATCGCTTTGATCTCGTAGCCTTGTGTGAACTGGACGAGTTGCGGTTGGAGGAGGGGCTGGCCGAATACAGCTTCGCAGCGGGGTACACGGATGCCGAAACAATGCTCGCCGAGACAAGACCCGACGTCTTTTGCTTTGTGACCCAGCCGCACGCAAGGTTGGCTCTTGTGGAACTGGCTGCCAAGCATGGCGTCAAGGGTCTGGCCTTCGAAAAGCCAATGGCCACGTCGCTCAAAGAGGCCTGGGCCATCGCTGACCTGTGCCACAGACATCACATCAAGGCAGTAGTTTGCCACCAGCAAAAGTATCTCACCTCCATGGCAAGGCTGAAAAGAATCATCGACGAGGGAGAGATCGGAGAGATAAGGGAGATTCACGCGACGACTCAGGGCTGGCTTTCCCAGCTTGGAACCCACTACATGGACTACATCATGTGGATCAATGGCGGGGCGCGCGCCAGGTGGGCCGTCGGTCACGTGCACGGCAAGAAGGTGCTCGATGACTCGCATCCCTCTCCCGACTATGTCATGGGGCAGGTACTCTTTGCCAATGGTGTGCGCGCCTTTCTTGAGTGCGGATACCTGTCGCCCACTCACATGAAACGGAAAAAGTTCTGGGTGGACAACCGCCTGACTGTCCACGGGACACATGGCTATGCTTGGGCCGACACCGACGGCCGTTGGGGCGCGCTTACGAGATCGTCAGGTGGCGAGATGCTCAGTGGGGTGGGAGATCCCTGGGAACGCCAGGGGCACCGCATTCAGTCCCTCTACACAAGGGATCTGGCAAACTGGCTCGACGACGACAACCTGGTACATCCCTGCAACATCGACCTGGCCTTCCACGGCTACGAGGTACTGCAGGCCATGTGTCTGTCCGCTCTCGATAACGTTCGGGTTGACCTCCTATTGGCACACCCCCACCTCGCGGGAGACATCCTGGAGAGAATGAGGCGAGAACTGCCGGATATGACACCTGCCTTGGCACCAGCGCCGTGACAGGTGGGACGCACCGAAGGAGCCAGACAAGGAAAGAGGAGGTTCGCAGATGAGCAGGTTTACTCTGTCGTGTACAACCTGCGCCGCGAGAATGCCCGGAAAAGACGAGATCCTGGAGTGCTTCGAGCACGCCCCAAAGGCCGGGTACAAATACTGGGGCATGGCCGGTCCAGCCCTGCGCAACGGCTGGGGTCACGCACGTTGGTTCAATACCGATCTGCTCAACAGATTGGCTGCCGAGGCGGGGCTGGTGGGCTGCACGGAAGTCTATGGCCACCCGCTTCCTACGAGTTCGGTCGCAGCCGCCGAGAACTATGCCGCCAGCCTGGCCCTCATCGCTGAAGCCGCGCAGAAGATCAGGAGTCCACTGCTGGTGTTCACTGGTGGCAAGAGGCAACCAGGAGGACTAGAGGCCACCATTGCGGGCATCAAGAAACTTCTGCCACTTGTGGCCGACAGGCCGGTGAAGCTGGCCATCGAACCCCACTACCGGACCCAGATCCAGAACCGAGCCGATTATGACCAGATACTCAGCGAGATCAACACGCCCAAAGTGGGTATCACAATTGACGTTGGCCACTTTCACTCCGCCGGCGTGGACTGGCGAGCGCTGATCCACGCCTATCCCGACAGAATCTACAATATCCACCTCAAGGACCATGTGGGCACCCAGTCGGTGCCGATCGGGGCTGGCGAGATCGACCTCCGGGGACTGATCGAGGAACTGCACGCCATCGACTACAGTGGCCCCCTGGCCGTCGAGCTAGAGGTGGTCGATCCAGAGAATCTGCCTCGCTACTGTGCCGAGGCCTACACCTACCTGCGCGACCTGGTCAAGAGCGTCAGCGGCAGGCTGCCTGAATGACAGGCTCGGGCATGTCTGCCCAAAGTCGTCCAGCCCGATGGCCGGTAGGGTCACCATAGACACTTGGAGGATTCCTATGAAGCCGCGCGACTATGTTCTGGCCCAGATCCACCATCATGAGACCCGTCCCGTGCCCTATTCTCTAGCCTTTGACGACGGCACCGACACGATGCTGGACGACTACTATGGCAGCCCGGCATGGCGGGAGCGCTTGATTCCCTACATGGTGAACGTCGGCGGTATCGATACCGTCCAACATGAACCGGTCGATGACATCCACGAGCGAGACGCCTTTGGCGGGCTCTGGCGGGTTGACCGCCGTCCCTGGCACCTGCAAAGACCGCCCCTGCAAGAGCCCTCCTTCGCCAACTATGATTTCCCGACTCCTGACCGCTTTCTGAACACCACCCTCAAACAGTCGGCTCGCAAGGTCATGGAAGCCCACCCCGATAGTTTCAGCATCGTCGGGGCTGGATGGGGCCTGTTCGAGCTGTCCTGGCGCATCCGGGGCTTTGAGAACGCCCTCATGGATGCGATAGTAGAGCCGGACTTTTACGCGGAGCTCTTGGACCGCCTGACCGAGCTCTTCCTGGCCCACGTCGAGCAGTGCGCCGACGTGCCAGCGCACGCCATCATGTTCGGCGACGACTGGGGCGATCAACGGGGCGTGATTCTCGGCCCCGAGCGCTGGCGCAAGTTCATCAAACCCCAGTGGGCAAGGGTCTATGAGGCCGTGCATGCTCAGGGCAAGCTGGTCATAAGCCACTGCTGCGGCAGCATCGCCGACATCATGCCCGACATCATCGAGATCGGGCTGGACCTATTGGAGAGCGTACAGCCCGAGGCCGCGAACATGAATCCCTACCAACTGAAGAAGAAGTGGGGCGACAAGATCACCTTCTACGGAGGGCTGGGCAGCCAGAGCACCATCCCATTTGGCACGCCGCAAGACATCCACGACGAGGTCAAGCGGCTGTGCCAGGAGATGGGCAGGGGAGGTGGCTACATCCTGCATCCGGCCAAGGCTATTCAGCCGGGGACGCCCGTCGAGAACGCTGTGGCCGTGTTCGAGGCCTTCACTACCCAGGATTGGCAATGAAACGGAATGTGCTTCAAGCCAAGGCAGCCCAGTTCGCGGCTGCTGTAATCGAAGCGTGTCGTCCGGGCTTTTCCCGCGCCAGCAGAAAACGAAGGAGATGCACCATGAACACACCCAAGATATCGATAGGAACGTGGGCCTTTTGCTTCGGGCCGTTCCAAAGCGACCCCTGGCCGCTCTCCAGGGTCCTGCAGTACGCTGCGGGCACGGGGTACGACGGAGTTGAACTGAACGGGTTCCGCCCGCACGTTCACTGGGACGACTATGACACGCCGGCCAAGTGCGCCGAGCTCAAGAAGAGAATCGAGGGCTTTGGCCTGGGCATTTCTGGGTACGCGCCCGACTTGACCCAAGTCCCGCCGTCGCTGGTCGAGAGCGACGCCTATCTGGAGACCGTTCGAGAGTGCCTGTTCGTCTGTGAACAGTGCGGCATCAAAATCCTTCGCGTGGACACGGTCAGCCCGCCGGAGGAGCTGCCCGCCGTCGCGTACGAGCAACGCTTCGCGCGTCTGGTCAAGACCTGGGATGCGGCTGCGCAGGATGCTGGCGCGGCCGGGGTGTTGCTGGTTTGGGAGTTCGAGCCGGGATTCTGGCTCAGCAAGCCCAGCGAGGTCAAGCGCGTGGTGGAGTCAGTGGCCAGCGAGAACTTTAAGCTTCTCTTCGACACAAGCCATGCCTACATGGGAGCAGTCGTGGGGTCCCGACACACGGGCCAAAAGGAAGTGCTGCCCGGCGGCGTGGTCGAGTACGCCCAGTCGCTGGGCGAGGCCATCGGCCACCTGCACCTCATCGATTCCGATGGGACCCTTCACGATGACGAGACCAGCACCCATGCCCCCTTTGGCAAGGGGTTCGTCGATTTCCGGGCTGTCCTGTCCTCGATCAAGCCGCTGGTCAGCAGGATGAAGTGGTGGTGTGCCGACTTTTGCTTCAACGCAGAGGCAGAGTCCATCGGCAGGGACGCCGTTCCGTTTCTCAGGAATCTGGTGGAGGAGATGCGATGAAGAAGAGGATCAACCTTGGGCTGGTGGGATACGGATTCATGGGGCGGGCGCACTCGAATGCGTATCGACAGGTTGCCAAGTTCTTTGACCTGGAATACGAGCCTGTTCTCAAGGCGGTCTGCGCACGCAACGAAAAGAAACTCAAGGCATTCGCTGACAACTGGGGGTGGGAGAGCTGTGAGACCGATTGGCGCAAGATGATCGAGAGGGACGACATCGACCTCATCGACATCTGCTCGCCGAACAACACCCACCGTGAGATCGCCATGGCGGCCGCCCAAGCCGGCAAGACGGTTGCCTGCGAGAAGCCGCTGGCCATGAACACCGACGAGGCCCAAGTCATGACCGACGCGGTCGAGAAGGCCGGCGTCCCCAACATGGTCTGGTTCAACTACCGGCGCGTTCCGGCGCTGGCCCTCGCCAATAGGATCCTCGAGGAGGGGCGCATCGGCCGCATCTTTCACTATCGGGCCAAATACCTGCAGGACTGGACCATGAGTCCCAGCCTCCCACAGGGCGGAGCGACGCTGTGGCGGCTGGACGCGGACGCCGCTGGCAGTGGTGTCACCGGGGACCTCTTGGCCCACTCCATCGATCTGGCCCTGTGGTTGATAGGCAGCATCTCCTCGGTCTGCGCGATGACCGAGACCTTCATCAAGGAGAGGGCGTTGCAGGACGAGCCGGGCAAGACCATGCCGGTCAGGATCGACGACGCGTGTGCCTTTCTGGCTCGTTTTGCCAACGGGGCTATGGCCACCTTCGAGTCCACGCGCTACGCTCGGGGCAGGAAGAACCAGCACACCCTTGAGATCAACGGACAGGATGCCTCGATTGCCTTTGACCTGGAGAACGCTCACGAACTGAGCTATTTCGACCACGGTGATGAGGGCCACCTGCGGGGCTGGCGCAATATCCAGGTCTGGGATTCAGACCACCCCTACATGGAACACTGGTGGGTGCCCGGTTGCGTGATTGGCTACGAACACACCTTCATCCATACGCTGGCCGACTTTCTTGCGGGCCTGGCCAAGGGCGAAAAGACCTGCCCCGACTTTCGAGATGGACTGGCCACCCAGGTGGTGTGCGATGCTGTGCTCTCATCGGCCCGGAACCAACGGTGGGAGACCATATGAAGGCTCTGTACATACTGGAACCTGGCAGGACTGAGCTGCGGGAGATCGACCCGCCCAGACCGACCGAAGGTGAGGTGTTGCTTCGCGTGGGGATGGTCGGCTTTTGCGGTGGCGACCCGCCGGCCTGGGGCACCTGGATCTGGGCGAGGTGGGTCGAGCCTTGCGCGAGGTCGGCTTCCAGGGTTATGCTTCAGCCGAGGCCCTGCCTTACCCAGACCCCGATCGTGCAGCCACCCAAACCATGGCCGCCTTCAAAGAGTTCCTGGCCCCGGCTCCTGACTAGGGTCCGAACAGACCTGGCCGCTTCTCTTGGACGCTCCCGACGTTGAGTCGCAGCGGGAACCTGCGCGCCCTGAGATGCCTCCTACCTGCCGGGTATGATCAACACCTGTCCCACCTCGATGAGATTGGGATCCTCGATGTCGTTGGCCTCCACGATTTGCTCTAGCGTCACCCCGAACCTGGTAGCGATCTTGGCCAGGGTATCTCCCGCCCTGACGGCATAGCTGATGACCTCAGGAGATGGCGTAGGACGGACCGTTGGCATG
>DATKWG010000038.1:0-8305 GCA_035529675.1 Anaerolineae bacterium | reverse complement strand
ATCGGGCCATCCCCCAAACAGCTGGTAGTAGACCAACCGGTGCTTCACCTCCTCGGTATCCTCTGGGCAGTCAGGCGTTTTCCCGAAGGGAAGCCTGCCGTAGGGCGAGAGGGCCGTCTCGTTACGCCCGATGGTCAGCAGTTGCCAGTACCGCCACTGGGTACTCCAGTTTATCCAGGACACCACGTGTGGGAAGTCAGCATCAAAGAGAAACTCTCGCCTGAGAGCACGCGAACTTGCCTGCATAGCTAGATCCCCCCCTGTTGTCGTCAGGACGAGCCGGCTGCCCATGCTATCATCTTGTCGGGCCGCCCCGTCTGGTCTCGCCATAGCCCTGCACGCCGCAGCATGACAAGGCTCTTAATATGCACCCATTCTACCCAAACCATGGCGATAGGCAAGATGGACTCAACATTTGTTCAGCTCACAACGCGTGATCCACAGGCCCCGCTGTCTCGTGAGCCCGCCTCAAGTCGTCCTCAACCAGGGCCAGATACCGGGCCAGCACACTCACGTTGGAGTGGCCCATCAGCCTCTGCAGGGTGTAGACGTTTGCCCCAGCCCTCAAGCTGAGCAACGCAAACGCGCGCCTAAAAGCGTGCAGACTGGGTGCAGGCACATCGGCCCGTTTTGCCCTCCGCCTTACGATCTCTCTCAGACCAGCATAGCTGAGCCGGGTGCCCCTCACCGTGGCCCAGAGCGGCTCAATATCTCGAACACCTGGCCTATGGCGCAGGTAGGCCGCCAGAGCTCGTTTGGTCTTGGCCCCCACGAACGTTGTCCGGCCTTTGCCCCCCTTGCCTCTGCGGATCACGATGGTTCCGGTGACCAGGTTCATGTCCTGGATGTTCAGAGCGCACATCTCGGCTCGTCGAACCCCCGTGTCCAGCAGGAACATCAGCAGAGCGCGATCGCGGTCTCCGGCGAAGGTCCTGCGCTGGCAGGTGCGCAGCATGGCCCTCAGATCTCCCAAGACCACCGGCGGCAGGGGTTCTTCTCGCACCTTGGGCGCTCTCACCTTCGCCATAGGGTTGGCCCAGCCGGTGGGCTCAACCTCCATCTCCCACCAGTTCAAGAAAGCACGCACAGCCCGATAGTGTCCGTGGATACCGCCGGGATTGTGCGTCTCAGCGAGGACCAGAAGAAAGGAGCGCACCTGTCGCGCTGTGATTTCGGCCACATCATTGATCCCGCGCCCCGCGCAGTGTCGAAGGAACGGAGACAGCTTCTCACGATAGTACTGGATGGTGCGCCGACTGAGGCCACGAGCCCGGCGGTCGATGAGAAAGGCGGTGACCTCTTGCTCGAGCGGGCAGTGGGGAATTAGATAAATCCGTGGGTTGCTTTCCATCGGGCACATGAAGAGACCCTCCTGACCGCCGCAATAGACGGTAAGAGGGTCCATTCACTGGCACTCAACAGCACCTTCAGCGCGCCCAGCAGGATTCGAACCTGCAACCCACGGATTCGAAGTCCGTCACTCTGTCCATTGAGCTATGGGCGCATGGAACTCGGCACGATTCTACACAGGGCATGGCACGCTGTCAAAGTGCTCTTCAGACCAATTACCCGTCCGCTTGCACGAGGGATCATGCTCTTCGATGGAGGTTCCCCTCATCGTCCGGCGATCCAGTCGCGTGCAGGCGAAGATAGTCGAGCGCCTGGCCGCGATTTCGGACCAACCCCTGAACCTGGGCCTCGCGCAGCAACTCAAGCAACTGCCCAACTCTGGGGCCCGCGGCGACCGCCAGCGTCTCCATCAGTTCCCCTCCAGAGAGCAACCGCGGAGGATCGACCAGCGTGTCGTGCTCGTCGAACCAGGCCGAGAGCAGGCGGCGCACACTCTTCAGCAGCTCACCCCACCCCCGTGCAGACCTTGCTGTCCCCGCTCCAGGCGACCACGCAGCCAGAGACAGGACGGTACCGTCCACGCCCGCGTCGCCGAAGCGCCGGTAAAGACGATAGATCTCCACTAGCTCAGGTTCGCCCCTCCAGGCCGACCGCAGGCACTGGCTGGCAGCACCGATCACCGCTGACACGAAGCGCGCCTCTGCCGTGCTGAGCCGCAAACGCGCTGTGACGGCGTGAGCCGCCGTGGGCCCACCAGACAACTGGGTCAGCAGAGCGGCCAGCTTCAAGGCCACCCACCGCGGCCGCCCGATGGATAGCTCCTGGTCCCAGTGCAGTGCCAGCGCGCGGCGATAGGGGCCGAGCGTGCTTTCCACCACAGG
The DNA here is from genome assembly GCA_035529675.1 of Anaerolineae bacterium. Lineage (GTDB taxonomy): Bacteria > Chloroflexota > Anaerolineae > UBA1429 > UBA1429 > DATKWG01. The sequence continues at coordinate 6,074 of DATKWG010000038.1, read as the reverse complement.
CTTCTGTGCCGGTTCGACCGCCGCCACTCCTCTCGCCGGGCGGCCAAAAAACTCCTCGATCCTCGAAACCACACGTACCGAGCTACGGAACAGGTCGTCATCCCCGCCCAGCTCTGGCAGTACCACAGGCAGGGCCCCCAACGCCTGGGCGTAGGCCAGGCTGTCACCCGAATCGCCCAAAGAAAGCATCCGGAGTAGCTCATCGCGTATGCGCTCTGCAGAAACGCGACCCAGTTCTGGCGCATACTCTCGGGCCAGGCCCTCGCTGTCGGCGGTGACAGTGAAGCCAAGCTCGCCCCTAAGCCGCACCCCCCTCAGTATTCGCAGAGGATCGTCTCTGAAGGCATCGCGGCTGACCACACGCAACAGCCGGGCAGCCAGGTCGCGCTCTCCCCCGGTGGGATCGATCAGCGTCCGCAGACCCGTCTCCAATGGCACGGCCATCGCATTGACGGTATAGTCCCGCTCCCACAGGTCACCCTCAATGGACTCGGCGCGCAGACGGGCAAAGTCGAAGTGGTGTCGGTCGCGGCCCAGTCGCACCACGACACGGGCCACGTCGCGCTCTGCGTCCAGGGGCACGTAGGCACCGCCAATGGCGTTGGCCACCCGCCTGGCCATGGACATCGCCCCACTCTCCATGGCGATGTCCATGTCGGTGCCCTGCCGCCCCAGAATCGCGTCGCGCACCGTGCCGCCCACCAGGTAGGCGGGCAGGCCCTGACTCGACACACAAGCGATCACTCTGTGCCTCAGCGGAAACGCGCCCAGCCACCTCTCGATCAACTCGCCATACACCGCATCTCTTCCCACAGAACGCACCCTCTGCCAGGCAGAGGGTGCACGATCGACCAGGATAGCGCCTCCTCTAGACTTTCCCCCAATGCAGGGCCAGGAACTGCAGGGCTAGCACGGTCTTGGCATCCACCACTCGCCCATCTTCTATCATCTCCAGGGCCTCGTTGAGCTCAAAAGCACGCACAAGAAGGTCTTCCCCATCCTTCGGAAAGCCCCCTCCATTGCCCACGTGCTGGTCAGAGACGACCGGAGCCAGGTAGATGTGGATGCGCTCCGAACTGCCACCTGGACTGGCATAGACCGTCATTGCCTGCCGCAGCTCTCCTAAGCGATATCCTGCCTCTTCCAGAGCCTCGCTGCGGGCCACATCTTCAGCATCCCGTCCGGGCTCAATCATGCCAGCGATGATCTCCCACAACCAGCCCGGACCGTCTCGTAGGTATGCGGGATAGCGGAACTGCTGGACCAGGATGACCCTCCGGCGTTCGCGGTCGAAGGGAAGCACGCCCACTGAATCGCCACGTTCGAAAACCAGACGGCTCACCGGAGCGCTCATCGAGCCGTCAAACCTCTCGTAGCTTACCGTCGCGCGGTCAAGCTTGAAAAAGCCGTCGAACACACGCTCGGTGGCGATCACCACGACCCGTCTAGGCAGTCGTCCGCTCCTGCACCCCTGCACTATGGGGCACTTGCACCCCTGCACTATGGGGCGCTTGCACCCCTGCACTATGGGGCGCTTGCACCCCTGCTCTGATGTCTTCATCCTTTGCATTCGCTGCCCCGGTCAGCCATACCCTGGCCCGGCGAGCTCGACCGACCGACTACCACCGACCTCCAGACAGTCGTCCGAGCAGATCACCTCATGGAGCGGTTGCCAGATAGGACAGAAGGTCAGTCACTCGAGCCAAGATGAGATCCGGCGTCGCCTGGGCGAAGCGCTCACTCGTCCAGCCCGGAGGTAGAACTCCCACCGTCCTGGCGCCGACCCGTCGGCCAGCGAGAACGTCCATGGGATGATCGCCACACATTACTGCCTCTTCCGCCGGCACGCAGAGCACTTCGAGAGCGGCAAGCAGGTGCCGGGGGTCCGGCTTGACGTGCTCTACATCGTCCCGGGTGAGCAGAGCATCATGATCCATCGGGTGGCGGCCAAGCACGCGCTCCACCGCAGCCCGGCAATTGCGGGTCACGATGCCCACTCGAAAACCATGCCCACGCAGATGGCGCAACATCTCTGGCACGCCTGGAAAGGCCCTTGCGCCCTCGGCAGCCGCAAGCTCAATATCGAGCACCGCCCGACGCGCCTCTTCTCGAAGAGCCTGGGCCCTGTGCCCATCCATAGGCATGAGCTCGTCGGTGGCCCGATCGATCAGCTCGAGGACGGGCATAGCCACCAGCGGTTCGGTGGTCACGCCATAGCCGCCCGCTATGTCCAACACCACCTTGCGCATAAAGTCGAAATCGATCGATTGTTGTATCAGGGTCCCGTCAAAGTCAAAGAGTATGGCACGCACGCTATCGAACATACGCCCTCTCATCCCGGCGACTCAGAGTGCAGCTTGATCCTTGCCGGCGACACGCTCGCTCATCACGGAGCCTCGGCGGGCACATCTGGGCTCTCGGCGAAGACCAGGATGCGATGATTCTCGGAATCGGTGACCAGGATGCGACCTCCCTTGTCCACCGCGATCCCTGTGGGCAGATTCATGGACGACGAATCCGTCCCGTACGCCCCCCACACGGCGAGCAGCCTGCCCCTATCGTCGAACTTGAGCACGCGGTAGCTCTCTGGGTCCGTAGCATACACGTTGCCCGCGTCATCCAGGGCCAGGTAGGGCTTGTTCACAACCGACCTGCTCTCCCAGCCGAATACCGGCCACTTGCGCAAGAAGCGGAGGTCGCTGTCGAAAACCAGGATGCGCCGATTCCAAGTGTCGGCCACGTAGAGCGTGTCATCCGCAGCCACGCCGATACCCACCGGCTCCTGCATCTGCAGGTCTTCGCCCCCGGGACCTTGCGTGACCCCGACCATGGTTCCCTCACGATCGTACTTGATGACCCGCTTGTTGCCTGTGTCGGCCACGTACAGGTAGCCCCGGCTATCGAAGGCGAGGTCGCGCGGTCCGTAGAGGAGGTCCCCTCCGTCCGCTGCCCCCTGCGTCTGGCCAGCCATACCCCACAGGCGCACCAGCTTCCCTGCACTGTCAAAGACCTGAATGCGGTGGTTCCAGGTGTCGGCCACATAGACATCGCCATTCTGAGCCACTGCAATCCCACAGGGCTCATTGAGCTGTCCGGCCAGGGTGCCTTCGCTCCCCCACCCGCGCACGAAGCTCCCCTCACTGTCAAAGACCTGGATGCGATGGTTCCAGGTGTCCGCCACATACACGTTGCCCTCTGCGTCGAGGGCCAATCCCCTGGGCAGACGCAACTGCCCTGGCTGATTCCCCTCCGAGCCCCAGGTTGCAGCGGCGGCCAACTGCACCCACTTCTCCACGTATTCGTCCTCGGGGAGTGCGACAGGGGCACTGGCCACCTCTGGGCCATAGTCCCACAACTGCGAGGCCACGTCCCTCCTCACGTACATGGCAAAGCTCTCTACGTAGGGCCAGGCTGCCAGAGAAGCCTCGTGCTTGCGCCAATAGATCACATCCCAGAGCTTGGCGCGGGCATCCTTGTCCCAGAGATCATCCCATAGCTTCCTCAGCGTCATAGAGTTGTACCAGTCTTGCTGAGGCCACCAGATGAGGCGATACTGGCGCCTGTAGTACTTGTTGCCCAGAAGCGGCTTGACGGCCGCCTCATTGGCCGTCCCCACGATCACCACGTCGGCATCAAGCGGGCCACCCGGCTTCTCGCCAAAGAACTGGGCATTCTCAAAATTGCGCAAATACCAGACAAAAGGCCATTCCGCCTTGCCCCCATAGGCAACCTCCACGGTCAGATCTCCGCTCAGGCGACGAGACATGTTCTCGATCTCGCGGGTAACGAGGGCCACATCCGGGGTCCCCTGGGCATAGACCAGGAACTCGTTGGCTATTCCTGCATTGACAAAGCTGACCATCCAGGCGAAGCGCACGGTCAGAACCAGGAGGACGACCAGCGCGGCCAGGGCCACCATCCGCCACGCATCCTTCTTGCCCAGCCTCCGCAAGATTGCCTGGATGGGCACCACCAGGATGGCCGCCACGATCAAGGCGACGATCCAGGTCACTGAAGCACCAAGGTTCTCGAGGCTGGTGTCTGTGAGGGGCTTGTAGCCCAGCAGCCTGACCACACAGTAGATGAACAGCGGGCCCAGCAGCAGGATCCGCCAGCCGCCCTTGCCACCGACTCTCTCCCAGTCGGCCTCAAGTAGCTGGCCAAGGGTCCAACCGGCCAGGAGCTGAAAGGGAAGTGCCAGGTGCATAGCCAGCCAGGGCATCTTTTCGCCGGCCCAGCTATATATCACGAAGGCCAGTAGTGTCCAGTATATGACCATGGGCACCAAAGGAACGCCTGGCTTGTCGAACGTCTCAGCTTCAGTCAGTTCATCCGTTTGGGCCTCCTCAGCATTTGCAGGCAACAGAGTCTGCGCCCGCCGTCGTGACCAGGTGCTGGCAAGAAAGCGCTGCAGCGCGTAATAGACCGCACCACCCACGCCCACCATCACCGGCAGGAACTCGTACAGCCCCATCAATACCAGGTAGTAGTGCCACGGTTGCCCACCGCGGGCCTCCTTATGCTGCGGCAGCCAATAGGCAAGCTGTCCCACCGTGCCGGTGGCAATTCCCCGCCCATTGGTGAACATGGTGGTGAACAGGGGAATGGAAATGCCATAGAACAATCCCGCACACACCAGCCATCGGCGTCGGTCCCACCACAGGCCGATGGCCACCGAGATGCCCAACAGCGCCAGGAACACCCCTGCCGAGACGAGGATCCCTTGCGAACTGTAGTCGAGGGGATTGGCACCCAGGATCCTGACGACGATGGGGCAGACCAGAGGCAAGGTCAGCGTGCCAATGACCACGATCAGGTCGAAAACGGCCGAGTCCTTCCATGCGCGCCCCCTGTCACTCAGCCACTGCCAGAGAAAGAGCCCGAACAGAAAGGTCCCGAATATGAAATCGGTGATGAACGAGGTCTCCTTGCCCGTAAAGCTCAGGGACAGCGCGGCCGCGGCGAGATAGAGATCCCGGTTCTTGCGTTCATCCAGGTACCGAAGGATGCCGATGAAGAGTACCACGTTAAACACCATGGCAATGGTATCATGGCGCACATACCGGCCACGGCACATCATCACCGGCGACACGGCCATCAGCAGCGTGGTCGCCAGGAGCGCTTTCTTGCCCAACCACTTTCGCAGAAAGAAGGGCAGAACCACCAGACCGATGCTGAACAGAACCACACCCAGACGGCCGGTGTAGTCGTTGTGGCCAAAGAGGGCAAAGATGAGCGCGGTGAAGTGGTAGAGAAAAGGTCCATGATATGTGGGATTGTGCACATACCCCTGGCCGGTCGCCAGCTTCCACGATTCCCAAGCGTGAATGCTCTCATCGTGACAATACGGACGCGATCCCAGGTCCCACAGCCGGGTGAGCACCACGAACAGAATCAGGGCACCATAGCAGACCATCCACCAGGTGAGTTTGAACGATGCGAACACTGGTCTATCCAGAAGGCCACAGTCCTTCTGCGCGGTCTTGGACATTAGCCCTGCCCTTTCCCTTATGTCAACGCTCGACGATTATCTGGCCGTGGGGGGATGCACCCAGACGTGCACTTCGGTCGCCTGCACAACCCCCACGGGATCCCTGTAGAACAGCCAGCGCAGGCGCTCAGGCGCGGACAACCTCTGGGCAGGCCACGTCTCTCGGAGACGGAACCGCTGCCCCAAGTAGCCGGCCGGCCACTCGCTAGAAGGACGCAATGAGGTGACCAGGGCGGTCGCCATATGCTGGGTGCCAACGTAGGCCGTTTCCCGAGCCCTGGGGTAATCGCGCAAGTACCAGCTCAACCATGGATCTAGCTCTCTCTCATAGTCGATATCCAGCAGATGCGGATCGCCCGCTTGGCGGCTGGAAAGAGTCGAGACCAGAGCTTCCAGGTCTCGGATTTGCACCGAGGCCGGCCAATGCACCAGGCCCTCGCGGGGGTCACGGCCTGTCTGATAGGCGACTGCGGTAGTCGCTCTGACGGTCATGACGGTCATGACCAGCGTGAGCCAGGCAAGGCCCACGCGGACGGCGGACTCGCTCTGAGCCCAGAGCAAGTAGGCGACCCAGGCAGCGACC
>DATKWG010000037.1:0-13219 GCA_035529675.1 Anaerolineae bacterium | reverse complement strand
CCCGCGCACCCTTTGGCCCTCCGCCTGATCACCGAGATGGGTGGGGTGTTGGCGGTGACCAGCGCCAATCTGTCGGGGCGCCAGGCGGCCTGGACGGCTCAAGAGGCGCTGGTCGGCCTCGAGGGTCGGGTGGCGATCGCGTTAGACGGCGGTCCGTGTCCAGGTGGAGTGGCCTCCTCTATCGTCGATTTGACGGGCGATCCGCCAGCGCTGCTGCGGCAGGGCGCTCTGGATGCCAGCACGCTGCGAGAGGTATTGCCCGCGCTGGTCGTTCCACGCCAGTAGAGGGGATCCTTGCACAATGGTGCACACAAGGATTCCGGTGGGGCTTGCCAGCAGCTTGGCGTGATGCTAGACTACCGGGCGCAGCAAGAAGATGCGTGGGCAAGTCCGGCTTTCAACGACTTGAGGGTGTGATCAGGTCATGGCGACCCGAGCTCTCTACAACAGGTGGCGTGGTCAGGTCTTTGCCGATATCCTGGGCCAGGACCACATCACCAAGACCCTGCAGAACCAGATCAGGGCCGGACGAGTGGCACATGCCTACTTGTTCGCTGGGATGCGCGGTACTGGCAAGACCTCGACGGCGCGCATCATGGCCAAGGCGGTCAACTGCGTCGGCGAGACCGATGCCCCGCCGTGCGACCATTGTCACATCTGTCGGAGCATCGCCGAAGGGCGCTCCTTGGACCTCATAGAGATCGACGGTGCATCCAATCGAGGCATTGATGAGGTCCGTCAACTGCGCGATTCGGTCAACTTTTCGCCGAGCGAAGGTCGCTACAAGATCTATGTCATCGACGAAGTTCACATGCTCACCAACGAGGCTTTCAATGCCTTGCTGAAAACCCTGGAGGAGCCACCCCCGCACGTCATATTCATCCTCTGCACGACCGCACCTCACCGCCTGCCCGATACTGTGCTTTCCCGCTGCCAGCGTTTCGACTTTCGCCGTGCTCCCCTGCCGCTCTTGCTCCAGAAGCTGCGCATGATTTGCGACCAGGAAAAGATAGCGGTCAAGCCCGATGCCCTGGAGTTCATCGCCAGGCGAGCCACCGGGAGCTTTCGCGATGCCGAAAGCCTGTTGGACCAACTTGCGACCTACAGCGATGGCCTTGAAGAGATCACCGTTGGCCAGGTCCAGACCATCTTGGGCTCGGTTTCGTCTGCTCTGGTGACTCGCTTGCTGCTGAGCATGACGACTGGCGACCTGCCGGCAGGACTGCGCGCGATAAACGAAGCTATCGACACCGGCGCAGAACCACGACAGTTCCTAAGAGAGATCATCGACCACTTGCGAGCGCTCCTGTTGGTCAAGGTTGGTGGCAGGGATGATCGACATGCGCTCAGCGCCCCAGCCATGGCCGAGATCGACAAGGTGGCAGACGGGGGATCCTTCTCGGTGGACTCTTTGGTGTGGACTATCAAACTGTTCAACGAGGCCGCGAGCGGCCTTCGCTATGCCGTTCGACCCCAACTCCCGCTGGAACTGGCTTTTGTCGAGGCAGCGCAGCAGTTGGGCGCGGCGCCAGCTCAGACTGAGAGGCCAGCGGCTTTGCCGACCGAGCAGTCGGCATTTGAGGAAGCTCGGCGAGAGGAGGTCGTCGTCCAACACAAGGCCGAAGAGGCCGAGGGACAGGCCATTGGGGAGCCCGCGCACGTGCTGGTCGAGGCCGCAGCGCCTGCTGGCGCCCCTTCACTAGGGGGTGCTGGTGCCCCTTCGCTAGGGGGAGCTGGCGCCCCTTCACGAGGGGGTGCGGGCGACGAGTCTGCCCCTGCGACGGTTCGGCGTTCTTTGGTCCGCGAACAGGAGGAGGAACCCCATGCCCTCGGCGTGGCCCCGACTGGCGACGCGAGTTCGCCTGTTGCCATCGTGGGAGCAGACCAGACCACGACGACTGTGGCCGCCGAGAAGACTGGAGCCTCCGCCGAGGTAGCCGTCCAAACGCTGAGCCTGAAGGAGATACGTGGTAAATGGCACCAGGTGCTGGCCCACGTTCGCCCGCAGAGCCGCCCGGTCGAGGCGCTGCTCAAAGATACCCAGGCCATCAATGTCCGCGGTGACCTGATCACCATCGGGTGCGAGTTTCCCTTCCACAAAGACAAGTTGTCTGAGGACAAGAACCGGGAGATCATAGCCCAAGCGGCCTCGCAGGTCCTGGGGATTCCATGCCGGGTGAGGTGTGTGCTGCATTCCCCAGAAAACGGCGCTGCTAGTCAGCCACATCGAGGGAGCTCGCCAATGGACGAGCCACAGGAGACGACAGACGCCCGCCAGAGGCTGCTGAACCACCCGGCAGTAAAGGAACTGGAAAGGCGAGGCGGACGCATCTCCAAGGTCAATGCATTCGGGCAGGATGAGCAGGAGGATGGCGGTGGGTAGCAAAGGCAAGAGGAGGTTCAAGAAAGGCCCCCAGGCCCCGAGGATGAGGGAATTGGAGCAATTGCAGCGTCAGATGTCGGATGCCCAGGATTCGTTGGCCGAGGCAACGGTGACGGCCACTGTTGGAGGGGGCGCGGTGACCATAGAAATGACCGGCACTCAGGAGCTGCGTTCTATCAAGATCAAGCCCGAAGTAGTCGATCCAGAGGACGTTGAAATGCTCGCAGATCTTGTCATGGCGGCGTTCAAGGAGGCCCAGGACAAGTCCCGTCAACTGGCTGCCGAGAGACTCGGCCCCCTGGCAGGGGGACCAGACATCCCGGGGTTGTTCTGATGGCCGCGACACCCAAGGTCGTTGACCGGCTGATCCAGGCCCTCAGTCGTCTTCCAGGCATAGGCCCAAAGACCGCCTCGCGTCTCACATACTATCTGCTTCGCTCGGGGCAGAAGGAAACCATGGTCCTGGCCAGTGCCTTGGCAGAGCTTCACCAAAGCACAGTGTTCTGTTCGGTGTGCTGCAACATCAGCGACACAGACCCTTGTGCTCTTTGCTCCGATGAGAGCCGTGATCGAGCCATGATCTGCGTGGTAGAAGACGCGCTAGACGTGTTGGCCATTGAGAAGACCGGTCGGTACAGAGGACTCTATCACGTGTTGCACGGCCACATCTCGCCCATGGATCGCATCGGACCCGATGAGCTGCGCATCGGGGAGCTGGTGAAGAGACTTGAGGACGACGCTTTCCGGGAGTTGATCCTAGCCACCAATCCGACTCTCGAGGGCGACGCCACGGCGATCTACCTGGCGCGGCTGGTTGCCCGAGCCGGGTTGATGCTGACCCGACTTGCCCTCGGGCTGCCCCGTGGTGGTGACCTGGAATACGCTGACCGGGTGACGCTGGGGGAGGCTTTGGCCGGTAGAAGGCCCATGTAGGGCGAATCCCGCTGGGGCGATACCAGCACGGGCGTGCGCCAAGAAGATGACCCCTCGGCAGCAAGTTCGTCGATGACTTTCCCCTTCGGTTTCAGGGTCGAGCCAGCATCATCGTCTATCATTCGGCAAGACTTGGGCGCATTAGCGGCAAGTGAGTATGTGAAATCCTTCACGAAAGGTTTGACATTCGAGACATCATTGCCTATAATACGCGGGAAGGGTGATCGGCCCAGGAGTGTTCGTCGGCTTCTTTGGTGGCCGACCGTATGCAGGGTGACTTGGGATCGGGCCGTATGGTTCAAGACTGATCCGTGGGCGCTGCCTTGAGCAAGCGCTCTGTTTTTGCGCTTTGTCCCAAGGGAGGAAAGTAATGAGCTCTCAAGAGATATCTGTCACCATAAATGGGACTAGACTGAAGGCGCGCGAAGGGATGACGATTCTCGATGCGGCCACGGAGAACGATATAGAGATTCCCACGCTGTGCCATAGCTCAGAGCTTGCTCACCCCATAGGCGCGTGTCGCATTTGCGTCGTCGAGGTCGAACGTTCGAGAACACTTGTTGCGTCATGCCATACCCCTGTTGGCCCCAACATGGTGATTCGCACCCATTCGCCCAAAGTCCTCAAAGCGAGAAGGATGATAGTTGAGCTCATGCTGGCCAACCACACTGACGATTGCCATACGTGCGACAAGGCCAACACGTGTGAGTTGCGCAAGATCGCCGCAGACCTGGGGGTGGCGATCTCGAGGTTCGATGGCCAAAGGCGGTTCTACCAGATCGAGGACGTCAGCCCGTGGATCGTACGCGACTTGAGCAAATGCATCCTTTGCCTCAGATGCGTCCACGTCTGCAATGAGCGCCAACAAGGGAAGGTCTTCTCAGTGGCCTATCGTGGCTTTGACACCAAGATTGTGTCTGGTATGGACGTCCCGTTGAACGAGGAGGTCTGCAGGGATTGTGATGCTTGCGTACAGATCTGCCCGGTAGGTGCTCTGGAGAGAAAAGAGGATAGATTCAAGGCGAAGACGTCCACGCCTCTTCTCATAAGAGGATAGTCGCCGTATGGAGGAGTACATGACCCCCGAAATGGAGAAACCAATTCTGCCCATCCTCAAAGAGCTCCAAGGACAGCACCGTTGCATCACTCCTGATATGATGGTGGAGGTCGCAGAGGCATCGGGGGCGACGGTGGGCGACGTCTACGGGGTGGCCACATTCTACTCCTTCCTCTCCGTCAAGCTCTTGGGCGAGCACGTTATCATGGTCTGCAAGAGCATCCCCTGTTGGATGAAGAACTCGGATCTGGTCGTCAAGACCATCGAACAGGAGTTGCATTGCCGGGTGGGGGAGACCTCTGAGGATGGCAAGTTCTCCTTGCTGGCCGTGAACTGTATTGGCGCTTGCGACCAGGCCCCCGCCATGATGGTGGATGGCCAGGTCTATGGTGATCTCACTCCCGAAAAGGTGTTGGAGATCCTGAGCCAGTTGGGGAGGTGACCATGCCTCAAAAGCGGGTTGTCCTGAAGAATTGTGAGATCATAGACCCAAGGGACATAGACACCTTCGTCCAACGAGATGGTTTCCAGGCCCTCAGAAAAGTGGTGGAGGAGATGTCGCCTGAGGAGGTGATAGACGAGATAAAGAGCTCCGGCCTGCGAGGTAGAGGCGGCGCAGGATTCCCCGCAGGTTTGAAGCTCGACTTGACCAGGAGATCGCCCGCCGAGGAAAAGTTCATCATCTGCAATGCCGATGAGGGTGAGGTGGGGACTTTTAAGGACAGATACATCCTTGAACACGACCCATTCTCCCTGATTGAAGGCATCGCCATTGCTGGCCATGCTATGGGAGCCAGAAAGGGCTACGTCTATCTGCGGCAAGAGTACTCCTGGCTCCTGTTGGACGGCTTGCAGAACGCCATCGACCAGGCAAAGGGACTGGTGAACATCGAGATCGAGATTCAGGTGGGAGCCGGCGCCTACGTCTGCGGTGAAGAGACGGCGTTGCTCGAGTCGATAGAGGGGAAGAGAGGCGATGTGCGCTATCGTCCGCCCTTCCCGCCATCGGAGGGCCTTTGGAGGAAACCCTCTGCTGTCCACAACGTGGAAACGTTGATGAACTTGCCACGCATCATCCTGAGAGGCGCTGACTGGTTCTCCGCCATGGGCACCGAAAGGAGCAAGGGAACCAAGGTCTTCTCCGTGTGCGGAGACGTTGCCAACCCAGGCGTGTATGAGCTTGAGATGGGAAGTCCTCTAAGAGAACTGGTGGAGGAGCTTGCTCAAGCTCAGGACATCAAAATGGTCCAAGTGGGCGGAGCTTCCGGGAGAGTTGTCCCCTATGAGATGATTGACACCCCCCTCTCGTATGAAACAGTTCTGGGAGCGGGTGGCGTGCTTGTCTTCAACCGATCGAGAGACGTGGTGGAGCTTGCCAGAAGAACGATAGAGTTCTTTGAAGAGGAATCGTGTGGCAAATGCACACCATGTCGTGAAGGGACCAAAAGGATGGTGGAAATCCTGGAGAGGCTTGAACACCATCGGGGGCGCGCGAAAGACATCAAGTTGATGGGTGATCTTTCCGAGACGATGATGCTCACGTCGCTCTGCGGACTTGGGCAGGCTGCGCCCAACTTTGTGGTGGATACACTCGAGTACTATCGAGCCGACTATGAGTCTCGAATCCAGCCCGTGTGAGGTAAAGATCCGGTGAAGACCATTACCGAGCAAAAGCCTTTCGCGACGATAAGACAATTCCTCGAACCGCACGATAGAGTCTACATCATCGGTTGCGGGACGTGTGCCACCATGTGCCGAACAGGGGGCAAGGAAGAGGTCCTCCGCATGAAGGAGCAGTTGGAAGGCGAGGAGAAGAGGGTCACTGGGTGGATGATCATCCCCACGGCGTGCAACGCGCTCACGGGCGAGGCAATGAAGCTCGAGGCAGACCGGATCGAGGAAGCCGATGCCATATTGGTGATGACCTGCGCATTCGGCGTGCAGAGGGTGGGCTCCTTCACCGACAAGCTGGTCTACCCTGCGCTGGACACGCTATTCATCGGGATGGAGGAAAGCCCCGGGCACTTCTCGGAGGTGTGCAGTCAGTGTGGCCAATGCTTCCTTGGGGAGACGGCAGGTATCTGCCCCATTACTGCGTGCGCAAAGGGGCTTCTCAATGGCCCCTGCGGCGGCAGCAACGAGGGGAAGTGCGAGGTTGACCCGGAGAAGGATTGCGCCTGGATACTGATCTTTGAGCGCCTCAAGGCCCTGGACAGGCTCGAGCTCATGCTCAAGTACCAACCGCCAAGGGATTTCCGAAAGGCCCAGAAACCTCGAAAAGCTGTGGTGGAATTCGACTGACAACGATTCCTGTCGCCAGGGTGGGCCACATTCTGATGGAGGTGGACTGCCGGGGAACGCAGGCATTGCGGGGAGCCGTGCAGCGGGATTTCAGGAACCTTGATGTTCCTGGTCATCAGCGAAACACGATCCGTCGGATGGTTGAGAAGGCTGAGATCTACGAGATACCTAGTCTCACTCCAGTTGGGTGAGGGAGGGCGTTGACGATGAGCAAACTGCAGGAGAGCCTCCAGCAAGGGCTGTTCACCCTTACGGGTGAGATTGGCCCCCCCAAGGGCGTGGACCTGGAGAACTGCCTGACGGAGGCATCACACATCCGGGATCGTGTGGTCGCAATCAACGTGACCGACAATCAGAGCTCTATTATGCGGGTTGGCTCTCTTGGCGTCTGCGCACGATTGGTTCAGGAGGGGTATGAACCTGTCTTCCAGATCACCTGCCGCGACAGAAACCGACTGGCGATTCAGTCTGATGTGTTGAGCGCGTACATCCTGGGCATTCGCAACATACTCGCACTCACTGGCGACCACACGACCGTGGGTGATCATCCCGGAAGCAAGCCAGTGTTTGACCTGGATTCGGTGAGCCTGCTCATGGCCATCAACTCTCTGGTCAATGGGAAGGACCTGGCGGGGCAAGAGCTGGACGGGGTCCCAAGCGACATCTTTGCGGGGGCCATAGTCACGCCTGGCTCCGAGCCACTGGGTGCGCAGCTCATCAAGATGGAGAAAAAGATCGAGGCGGGTGCCAGGTTCTTCCAGACGCAAGCCTTTTACGACCCCAAGGTTTTTGAGACCTTTATGAAGCAGGCGTCCAAGTTCGAGGTGCCGGTGCTGGCCGGCATCGTCATCATCAAGTCTGCGGGCATGGCCAGCTACATGAACGCGAACGTGCCGGGGGTCTCTGTTCCTGCTTCGATGATCGAACGTCTCGCGGCCGTGCCCAGGAAGGCGAGACGCGGGAAAAGCATCGAGCTTATGGCAGAGCTAATCAGAGAGATCAAGCCGATGTGCCAGGGCTTGCACATCATGGCCATGGGCTGGGAGAGATACGTGCCAGAACTGCTCGATGCATGTGACCTGTGAGTTGTCCCGACTATGAGAAGAGGGTCACCAGGTTCCGGGCCAGACAAGCTAGGACTGCTTGACACTGCAGAGCTTTGCCCCTATGATGCTCGCAGCCAGGCGACTCCGAAAAGATCTTTCGACTCTCTCAGCAAGCAACCAGGATGTCCCATCGCACCCGGAGCCTGGCTGCCTGGGGTGGATCCAGGAGAGGGAGCGCTGCTATGGGCGAGCGCTTCCTTTGTGTGTTGGTGCCGCTCTGCGGCGTGCAACCGCCAGGGGTAGGTTGGGCAAGCTCGGATGTGACTATCACACAATCGCAGTCAGAGCACCTGCCGGGGAACGTACCTCTAGGGAGAATGTAGGCCAATGTTCACCGAAAAAAGTGTTGACCAGTTCCTCGACGCGTTGGCCTCTAAGGAGCCAGCACCTGGCGGCGGCAGTGGAGCGGCACTGGGAGGCGCGTTGGCTGCGGCCTTGGTGAGCATGGTCTGCAATCTTACCATCGGCAAGAAGGGCTACGAGGACGTTCAGGAGGCCATGGCCGATCTACTGAGAAAAAGCGAGGCCATCCGGAACGAGCTGCCGCACCTGCTGGAGGCCGACACGCAGGTCTATGGCAGAGTGATGGCTGCCTATCGTCAGCCACGCAAGACGCCCGAGCAGAAACGGGCCCGCAACATCGCCATGCAGGCCGCGCTCAAAGAGGCGGCCGAGGTCCCCCTTTCCATAGCCGAACGGTGTGCGCAAGTCGTTGAGCTGGCTCTACCGGCGGCAGAGATGGGCAACCAGTGGGCAGTTAGCGATGCCGGCGTAGGGGTACTTCTCGCCGATGCCAGCATGAGGGCAGCACTGCTGAACGTCTACATCAATCTGGCTAGCATCAAAGACAAAGACTACGTCCAGCAGACCCTGGCACACGTCGAGGCCATCACTGGGGGCAAGGATGAGTTCAGGGAGCGTGTCTTGAAGATAGTGCGCGAGAGAATCGGTATCTAGCATTGGTGTTGGTCGTGGCGTGCTCGGTGTGGAGACCGACATAGTTGTCAAGAGGAGGTGCAATGACAGCACAGATTCTCGACGGTCAGGTTCTGGCCAGGGCGATACGTAAGGAGATCGTCGCTGAGGTAGCCCAGTTTCAGGAGGCTCATGACCGGGTGCCGGGAATCGCCGTCGTACAGGTCGGCGGAGACCCGGCCTCTTCTTGGTACGTGAGGCAGATACGTAGGACTTTTTCGGGTGCGGGGATGGGCTTCGCCCTGCACGCCCTGGACGAGACCACCGATTGCGAGGCCCTGGCTGAGGTGCTCCGCCGATTGAACGACGACCCGCGCACCTCCGGCATAATCGTGCAGATGCCCCTTCCCAAGCATCTTCCCCAGTCTGTGGTCATCGACTGGCTGTCCCCCGACAAAGACGTTGACGGGATTCACCCCCTCAACGCCGGAAGAATGTTCCAGCAGAGCGGGCACGCTTTTGTGCCAGCCACGCCCGCCGGGGGCATGGAGATGCTGCGTCGCTACGGTATCGCTCTCAAGGGCAAGCGCGCCGTCATGGTGGGGCGCAGCAACATCGTGGGCCGACCGATGGCCCTGCTCATGCTGCACCAGCACGCCACGGTTACCATCTGTCACTCGCGCACGCAAGACCTGGCCTCAGTCACCCGTGAGGCGGACATTCTGGTGGCTGCGGTGGGCAAACCCAAGATTGTTACTGCCGATATGATTCGCACTGGCGCAGTGGTGATCGACTTTGGAGCAAACGTGGTCGATGGCAAGTTGGTGGGTGATGTGGACACGGAGGCAGCCAAGGAGGTGGCAGGCTACATCACCCCAGTGCCCGGTGGCACTGGGCCGATGACCAACGTGATGCTCATGGCCAACACCTTGGCCGCAGCGAGGCGGCAGGTGGGACAGGCATGAGCCATACAATTAGGGTTGTTGCATTGCGCACATCGCAGACGTGAGAAGCCCATAGGAGGGGCATCCATTCCCTCCGCCATTCTAGAATAGAGGAGGACTACGTATCATGCTTAGCGACCTGGAAATCGCTCAGGCGGCAAAGCTCAAGCCAATCCTGGAGATCGCCGAAAGCGTGGGCCTGGCTCCAGACGATCTGGAGCCCTACGGCTGGTACAAGGCCAAGGTGCATCTGGACGTGTTGGAGCGCTTCAGGGACAAGCCCAATGCCAAGTACATCGACGTGACGGCCATCACCCCCACACCTCTCGGTGAGGGCAAGACAACGACCACTGTGGGCCTCAGCCAGGCCCTGAGCGCAGAGCTGGGCAAGAATGTCTTCACCTGTATCCGACAGCCATCGATGGGCCCCACCTTTGGCATCAAGGGCGGCGCTGCCGGCGGCGGCTACTCGCAGATAATCCCCATGGAGGATTTCAACCTGCATCTCACGGGCGATATCCATGCAGTTGGGGTGGCGCACAACCTGCTCGCCGCGGCCATCGATACTCGTATGCTGCATGAGAGGAGTTTGAGTGACAGGGCGCTGGCCAGGGTCAATCTCAGAAGGTTGAACATCGATCCCTTGTCGATCCTATGGAATCGAGTGGTTGACGTAGAAGATCGGGCCGCCCGCCAGATCGTTATCGGTCTGGGGGGGCCGCTCAACGGCATCCCGCGTGAGACGGGCTTTGACATCACTGTGGCCAGCGAGGTCATGGCCATTCTGGCCTTGGCCACCAGCCTGAAGGACTTGCGCGAGCGATTGGGCCGCATCAGCTTTGGGACCGACACATCACGCAACCCGGTTACAGCCGAGGACGTTGGGGTTGCTGGCGCAATGGCCGTCCTGATGAAGGATGCCTTGATGCCCAACTTGATGCAGACCCTATCCAATTCACCCGCATTCGTTCACGCCGGCCCCTTTGCGAACATCGCTCACGGCAACTCCTCCTGTATCGCAGACATGGTAGCGGTCAAGCTGGCCGACTATGTGGTGACCGAGTCTGGCTTCGGTGCCGACTGTGGCATGGAAAAGTTCTTTGATATCAAGTGCCGCACCAGTGGGCTCATCCCCGACTGCGTGGTCATGGTAGCTACGGTGCGTGCGCTCAAGATGCACGGCGGCCTTGGCAAGGTAGTGCCAGGGAAGCCACTGCCCAAGGAACTGACCGAGGAGAACCTGGAATACCTGGAGAGAGGTTGCGTGAACCTGGTGGCCAACATCAACATCGCCAGGCAATTCGGTGTTCCAGTGGTCATCGCGGTCAACCGGTTCACCGCAGACACGGACGCGGAGATCGAGTTGGTGCGCCAGGTGGCCATCGACGCAGGCGCCGAGGACGCCGTGCCCTGCGAGCACTGGGCGAGAGGCGCTGCTGGCGCTCGCGAGTTGGCCGAGGCCGTGGTCGCGGCCTGTGAGAAGGCCAACAGCTTCAAGTTCCTCTATCCCCTCGATATTCCGATCAAGGAGAAGATCGAGACCATCGCCACCAGGATCTATGGTGCCGACGGCGTCGATTATTCGCCAGAGGCCGAGAGGAAGGTTCGACTCTACACCCGGTTCGGCTACGACAACTTGCCCATCTGCATGGCCAAGACGCACCTTTCCCTCAGCCACGACCCGTCTCTCAAGGGAGCTCCCAAGGGTTGGACATTGCCCGTTCGGGACGTCCGGGCAAGCGTGGGCGCCGGGTTCCTGTATCCTTTGTGTGGTGATATGCGGACCATGCCCGGTTTGCCAAGGCGTCCCGTGTTCATGGACATCGATCTGGATGATGATGGCACGGTGAGAGGACTGTCCTGATAGGTAGCTGGGATGGAGCATCCGGGCATCGTGGCTGATTGCTCCGTCCCAGCGCTCGCTTGTGGAGAGCACGAGAAATGGGTTTGTCATTCTGCTTGCACCTGTAGCGCAGGCACCTAGTAGTGCAGGGGCGCAGGCACAGGCGAGCCGTAGTGTAGCGCAGGCGAGGAATCTCTGTCTTGTGCGGTTTAGACTCTTCGCTTGTACCCCTGAAGTTCGGGGCACTTGCGCTCAACGTGACAACGACGGGAGGTCATACAAGGTTTTTCGATACTCTCCCTGTGCAATGTTGACAGTATACCGGAGATAGTGTATCATTTTTGTCCGGTTAGTCAGCAAGTGGACTGCTAGTTGGCCGTGTGCGAGAAGTCCAATTTGGCGGAGCAGCGGACAAAGCGCGCATTGGGCTTGCACTGCGATAGGAGGCAGGAAGTGGAAACGGTCGTATTTAAAGTACCCAAGATGTATGCCGATCATCATGTATTGGCCGTGAGGACGGCCTTGACCGAGTTGGACGGCGTGACCAATGTGCTGGCCAGCTCGGCCTTCAAACGAGTAGCGGTTGCCTACGATGCCGACCTGACCAGCCCAGCGGCCATCGAGGAGCGCTTGCAGAGCGCTGGCTATGGACCAGACCAGGATTGGGAACTGCCCGAGTTGCCCGAGGCCCGAGAGGACGAATCCGCCTGGTTCAAGTCGATCTGGAGGGTGACCCGAACCAGCATGCTCGATCTGGAGATGGCCGGCGACTTTCGGAAGTACTGATTCTGGCCACAAGAAGGGAAGGAATATGCCGACGAAGAGAGAAAACGCCAGCATCGACCCTGCCGTCGTTGAGATGTTGGAAGTAGCCAGGGAAAAGGGAATCGAGACCGTCTTTGACCGCGCCGAGGCCATGAGGCCCTGCCCCATCGGCCAGACTGGTGCTTGTTGCAGGATCTGCGCCATGGGCCCTTGCCGGCTGGTCGGCAAGCGCGACCGGGGCGTCTGCGGAGCTACCAGGGAGACTGTGGCCGCTCGCAACTTCGCCCGGATGGTGGCTGCCGGGGCCGCTTCCCACTCAGATCACGGACGGGACATGGCTCTTACCCTTTTGGCTGTCGCTGAAGGCGAGGCCCCTGACTACCGCATCAGGGACGTGACAAAGCTCTTGGAGGTTGCAGAGTTGCTGGACGTGGCCACCAAAGGCCGCGAGACGCTGGAGATCGCCAAGGATGTTGCCCAGGCAGCCATAGCCCAGATCAGCAACCAACGAGGGGAGATCCTCTATCTCAATAGGGCCCCGAAGAAGCGGCAGGAGATCTGGCGAAGGGCGGGGGTCGCCCCAAGGGGCATTGACCGCGAGATAGTGGAGATAATGCATCGTACCCACGCGGGGAACGATCAGTGGTACGAGAGCATCCTGATGTCGGCGGTGCGCACCGCCCTGGCTGATGGCTGGGGAGGAAGCATGCTGGCCACCGACATCACCGACATCCTCTTCGGCTCACCCGTCCCCCTCACGGCCAGGGTGAACATGGGGATGTTGAGCGAGGACGAGGTGAACATCGTCGTGCACGGTCATGAGCCGGTCTTGTCGGAGATGATACTTGCGGCCGTCACCGAGCCGGAGATGCTCGAGTACGCCAGGTCGAAGGGGGCAGCGGGGATCAACCTGACCGGCATCTGCTGCACGGCCAACGAGACCTTGATGCGCCAGGGAGTCCCCACCATCGG
>DATKWG010000036.1:0-24983 GCA_035529675.1 Anaerolineae bacterium | reverse complement strand
GTCGATATTATGTTCGCAGCGTCCGCCTCACGAGGAGGAAGATCGAGATATGGCCTCCAACCGGAAACAGTTGAGCCTGCTGGTCAAGCCAGTCTCGGGCGACTGCAACCTGCACTGCGCCTACTGCTTCTACCACGATCGCCCGAGTGACCCTTACAAAGGGAAACGCCGTCATCGTATGAGCGCCAGGGTGTTGGACGTGCTGATTCGGCAGGGAATGGCACTGAATCGCCAACAAGCCAGCTTCGGATGGCAGGGAGGGGAGCCCACCCTGGCTGGCCTTGACTTTTTCAAGAGAGTCGTTGAGTTGCAGAAAGAGCACGGGTCGCGGGGGCAGGTGGTGAGCAATGGACTGCAAACCAACGGTATTCTGCTCGACGACGAGTGGGCCCGCTTTCTGAGAGATTACAACTTCCTGGTAGGGGTGAGCCTCGACGGTCCGGCCATCTATCATGATCACTACCGGACCTACGCCAGTGGGGCCCCGACCCACGAGAAGGTGATGAAAGCGCTGCACCTGCTCCGCCATTACCAGGTCGAGTTCAACGTGCTGGCTGTGGTGAACCGCTTGACAGCCGATCATGGCGTCGAGATATACGACTATTTCCTTTCGCGGGGCTTCTCTTTTCTGCAATTCATTCCCGTTGTGGAGCTTGATCCAACCACGGGGAAGCCCACCGACTTTTCGGTGACCCCAGAGCAGTTCGGAGACTTTCTGTGCGGGGTATTTGACCGGTGGTACAACGGCGGGAACCCCGAGGCCTCGGTTCGCGATTTTGACGCGACCCTGGGCGTCTATCTTGGCCAAGAGGCACCTTTATGCGCCTTCCAAGAGGAGTGCGGGAGCTATGTCGTCGTTGAGCACAATGGAGATATATATCCATGCGACTTTTTCGTTAGAGACAGCCTCTATCTGGGAAACCTGCTCCACATGTCTCTCGAACAAGCCTTCGAGAGCGACGCGCTAAGGCGGTTCGCCACCAAGAAATCACTGCCTCGCCCAGAATGCCAGGCTTGCACCTGGCTCCCTCTCTGCAATCAGGGCTGCCCTCGCTTCCTGGGTGTTGATGGCAGCCCCCGTCACTACCTCTGTCGCGCCTACCAGCGTTTCTTTGCCCACAGCCAGGCTGGATTCGCGGATCTGCGGAACCGCCTGCTGCGGCAGAGGGGCCTGGACCCTGACAAGGCCCTCAAGTTCCCTACACGACCGGTGGGCCGCAATGATCCCTGTCCCTGCGGTTCTGGAAAAAAGTACAAGCATTGCTGCGGGCGCAGGTGAGTGTCTGCTGGACATGCGGCGCGCCAGCGACTACAATGCTATGCATATAGAGGGTGTCGGTCATAACACCTTCCCACTGGTCGCGACGAGCAGGGGTGCGCGGGGCGTCGCGGTCAAGGCATCATTCGTGCCATTATCCAAAGGTCTTATCATCATGGAGGGAAATCATGGATCTCTTCGACAAGTGCCGCAAATTCACCAGGGCGGCAGAGGCAAGGGCATCAGGCTATTATCCCTATTTCATTCCTCTGGAAGACACCGAGGGCACCGAGGTGGTGGTGAACGGCAAGCGCATGATCATGATCGGCTCCAACAACTACCTGGGGCTGACCACGCATCCGAGGGTGCGCCAGGCGGCAATGGATGCAATCAAGCGCTTCGGGACGAGTTGCACTGGCTCGCGTTTCCTCAACGGGAACCTGGCCTGGCACAACCAGCTAGAGCAGGAGTTGGCCGATTTCATCGGCAAAGAGGCGGGGCTCGTCTTTGCCACGGGCATGCTCACCAACCTGGGCACCATCTCGTCGCTAGTGGGACGAGGGGAGGTGGTCATCACCGATCGTGAGGATCATGCCAGCATCATCGATGGCTGTCGGCTGAGCTTTGGCGAGATGAGGCGCTTCAAGCACAACGACATGGCCCACCTCGAGCGCGTTCTGCAGGGATGCGAGGATAAGCCCAAGCTGGTAGTGGTGGATGGCGTGTTCAGCATGGGAGGTGACATCGCTCCCCTGCCAGAGATCACCGCCGTCTGCGAGAAACACGGCGCGCGCCTGATGGTGGACGATGCCCACTCTCTGGGCGTATTGGCCCAGGGCCGTGGCACCGCCGCTCACTATGGACTCACCGACAAGGTTGATCTCATCATGGGCACCTTCAGCAAGGCATTTGCATCTCTGGGGGGGGTGATCGCCGGTGACGCGGAGGTCATCGACTACATCAAGCACACTGCCCGGGCCCTGATCTTTAGCGCCAGTATGCCGCCCTCCAACGTGGCTGCCGTAGCGGCTGCGCTACAGGTCATCAAGGAGGAGCCAGAACGGGTGAGCCGGGTCCAGGCGATCGGTGAGAGGATGCGCAAGGGCTTCCAGGAACTGGGCTTCAACACTCTCAACAGCCAGACTCCGATCGTGCCCATCCTGGTGGGCGAGGACATGAAGACATTCATGTTCTGGAAGGAGCTTTTCGAGGCGGGGATCTTTGTGAACGCGGTGGTGCCTCCCGCGGTGGCCCCAAACCAATCGTTGCTTCGCACCAGCTACATGGCCACTCACACTGATGCTCATCTCGATCGCGTGCTAGAGACATTCGAACAGGTCGGCAAGAAACTGGACATCATCTGACCGGCGACCCGCGCACCTTGCACCAATGGGGGAGAGGGTCTCGGAGCGATGAAGGGCGTAGGGGCGCATCGCCCCGGCATCTCCGGCCTTCGGCCTCCGACCGGGATCTGCGACGATGCGCCCCCACTAGATGCGCACCGCCTGGATGCCCACGAACTTGCAGAACGCTTCGACTGCGTCGGCGATGTCGCCGTGCACCATGCTGGCATGGTTGGTGAATCCCTGCTCGGCGAGTGTTCGATACAGCCGTGCGAGATCGGGCACTTTGACCCAGCCCCATGAGCCACGCAGTTGGTCAGCCGAGCGGATGACTTCGCCCGTGGTGATGAGCATCTTGAACTCGCCGTCGTATTCTGCCAGGGAACATAGGGTGACCATGCCGGGTTTCAATTGGAACTCTATCGCGCATTGGGCCCTTTCCGGCCCCACTATCCGGCTCATGATGCTCTCTTCGCGCACCGAGACCGCCTCCGGATCGGCGGCCAAAGACGCAGAAGCGTTGCCGCAGTGCCAGGCAAGGAAGACGTTCTCCAGCTCCTGATGCTGAATGGCCCACTCGATGAGGCAGGGCACAGTGGTTCTCAGAGAGGCCAGGTATTGTACCAGCATGGTCAAGGCACCATATACGTCGGCCTCACAAGAGGTCGTCATCCCCTCCTGGGTCAGCCGGCTCAGGGTCAGGCAGGCGCATATCCCATACACCTCTTGCATATCACGCCGGCAGGATAGTGCCGCGGCGGAAAGCTCCCGCTCCCTGAAGCAGTCGCAGAGTGCCAGCTCCAGCCGCGCCGCCTTGAGCAGAGATTCCTCGCTGCAAGCACGGCAGTCTGCCTCGCGTTTCATCTCATTCAGCGTGGCCAGCACGCGGTGATCCCCCTGTGGCCGCGCACTGGCGCTGGCGAACACCTCGGAAAGAGGAACATTCACCACTCGCTGACGGAACCGGTGAAGGAGAGCCGCCTCGTTGGCCACTGACGTCTCGACGCGCTCTGGACGGAGGCCAAACATCCCTATCCGGGCACCCAGGAACCCATTCACCGCCGCGCAGGCTTGGGCAAAAGCCAACACCCAGCGTGCAAACACCGCATCCTCTGGCCAGATGGTGCCCATGAAGATGTGGGGGATTCTGCGACGGTGAAGAGCCGACGTAAGCGACAGCGTCCCCGAAAACGAATCGGACTGACGACTGCCATCCTCGGTGAAGGGACCTTCCCTGGTACCAAAGACCAGTACGGGTAGGTCCAGCGCCTCGGCGACGCTGGCCGCCGAGATCTCATCGCCAAAAGTCATCGTGCCAAGGATGACTCCCTCGATCCCCTGCTTGGCAAAGAGATCTATGGTAGCCCCGGCTCCCACATCGTCCCGAACAAGACCGTTGTGAATCAAGCCCACGCTCGGGACCACCGCCTCGATGCTGTCGATCGACTTGAACGCATTGAGGCAGCGGCGGCGCATCCCGATGGCCCAGTCTTCATCGTAGGGATAGCGATGAGAGGGAACGAACCCCAGCCGTATCTTTTTCATGACTCAGCTCCTTCGACGACTCTCGCCGCTGGGCACCCACCCGGCCTCAAGTAGGAGTTGCAGTGAACGGGCGGTCCATACCGGCTTGAGAAGCATGTCCTCGGGCAAGGGATCGCTCGCCACCACCCGCACACCACGGATGGTGCGGAGCCGACTGAGGGCGGTTTCCTGCGGACGGAACACAGAGGCGAGCTCCTCCCGAGGTATCACCAGCAACCCAAACAGATCATCGGGGCTCGGCGTCCCAAGCAGGCGAGCCCAGAAAGTGACGATGACCAGGATCTGGCATTGGCTATGCCGAGCTTGCGGATAGAGATTCTCGCTGATGGTGCAGAGGGCGGGCGCTGGATACTCATGGCTTCGCCATGTCTGCGATCGCTGATCGAGTGCCAGCGCGTCGGCCACGTTTTGCTCGTAGACCAAATCCGTTCTGGCGGCCGATTCGATCGCCACGGGCGCGCCCAGCTCCTCCTCTGTCTCGCGATAGAGACAAGCCAGCACAGTCTCGCCGGGCTCGATCGACCCTCCCAGGCCTCCGATGCCCCCCACCAGAACGCCATCCTGGCGGCGTTGCCAGTGCTTGGGCTTGGTGATCTCAAAGTAGAGGGCGTCATCATCATCGTGCACAAGTGCAGAGACACCGGTAACGCCCCAAGAAGCTCCCCCGCAAAGCCCCTCAATGCGCTCCGTCAATTCGGGGTAGAACCTGAACAGATCGAGCATTCTTCAACCTTCTGTCAGACTCTGGTCACTCGCGCCCTTCGACCCGCAGATCACCCCTGCCAGGCTGCGCTCGCGTCTGGAAGTCGATTCTACCACAACTCGCATAGAAGGGGAAAGCTCGGACTGGAGGATGGTAGTCTTCAAGGCCCTGCCGTCGCGGCGGATTGACTTGCATGCCCCTGCGTGCTACGATCGCAGCGAGTTGGCAAGGGGTCGCGCTGGCGCCGGCCCCATCCCCGCAACTGGCGTGAGGTGTACGGCTTTCTCGCCATCTTGCTGTTGGGCTTCCTGGCTCTGGCCTACGTTCTCGACTGGCTGAAGGGTGTCCTCTGAGGGCCCCGCGTGTTTCGTTTCAGGAGTGGACGGCGGACACAGAGGGCCTACGAGTTGGCCCAAAGGACAGATGACATGGAACAGAAACAGCCTGAGAAAAGGAAGCGTGGCAAGTGGTACGCCCTCGTGGGGGGCGTGCTGGTCATGCTGCTGGTGTGCTTCCTGCTGGGTGTCCTTGTTGGCCAGCGTGACGGGGAGCCAGAGACGGCGTTGGTATCAGCTAGTCCGGGGCCGACCAGCACGGCGATCCCATCGGAGACCGCAGAGCCGACCGAGACGGCGGAGCCGACGAGGACTCCAGAGCCAACGCCGACGGCTACGCCGACGGCCACACCGCATCCTACGATCACTGCCACGCCGGAGCCGACAGAGACGACAGCGCCAACTCAGACGGCCACGCCGCATCCTACGCTGACAGCCACGCCTCAGCCGACAGCCACAGCCGTATCTACAGCCACGCTCACGCCCACCCTTACTCCCTTGCGTTGGTCTCAAGAGACGGGGCCACAGCTCGAGATTATGGGAGACGTGGCGCGGACGATGGGCAGCCTTCTGGAGAGTCCGTTGCCTGGCGATGCTACCTGGAATGCTCTGGTCGCTGCTCAAGTTGTCAATATTCGGGAGGTCGATGCTGCTTTGAGGGCGATCGTGCCCCCAGAGGAGTGCCGGGAGGCCCACGCGATGTTGCTGTCCTCTACAGGCGATTTTCTACTCGCTGTTGAGTACACTGTGGAGGGGATTCAGCAACTCGACCCTGACCTGATCGCTCAAGGCACTGAGTATAATGCGTCGGCGGCAGCCAAGATGAATCTCTATCGTCTGATGATAGAGGCCATGACCCCGTGAGACCAATATCTGTCTGTGCGGTGTGGGCCTTGGCTGATGGGCTGCTCCAAGAGTCCCCTATGGGGAGCAGGGCGGTGAGGACATGAGGCCCTGGCCCCGTGAAGCCCTTTCACCGCTGGCCGTGGGAGCGTAGGGGTGAATGAGGGGGCGAGAGGCTGAAATATACTCTCACTTATGCACAAGTCGCGCCGGCTGCCCCCAAGATCGCGCGACCTTGCGGCAAGTGCCCCGCTTCTGGTAACTTAGTGGTGCTTGTGCCCGACGCGCGTGCACTTGCGAAAGGGGATCGAAATGGTCCACAGCACCAAAGAGATCGCCGACGCCTTGGGCGTCCCCGTCTCCATCGTCTACACCTACACCCGGCAGTTTGGTAAGTTCCTGTCCCGTGGGGCCAGCCCTGGGTCTTGGGTGCGCCGCAAGTTCACCGACGTCAACTTGGTCACGATCCGTGTCGCGCGACAACTGCTCAAAGATGGTCTGACCTACGCCCAGGTCAACGAGCGCCTGGCTGGGGGCATTGGGGGCTTGGCCGACGCATTACTACGGGCCTGGGTTGCCGCCCTGGAGAGCGCAGTCGAGGCGTGGCGGTCGCTCGCCGAGGAGAGGGGCCGTGAGGTAGAGGCGCTCCGGGAGGACGTGCACCGCCTGAGGGAGGAGTCACTCGGTTAGGCTGACCCCGGCGGTGGCCTTGGCAGAAGGAGTCGGTGTCAGGTGGACCAAAAAGGAGAGACGACGTGGACGCGAAAAGACCTGAGAAGAACGGGCGCTCTATGCTCGCCGAACCCCTGTTGTCGAAGTGCATCGCCCCCCTGACTCACCCATCCGCAGGATCTTGAAATAACGTTTGATGCCACATAGGAGAGAGCGACGCTTCGATGGACATAGTAGAAGGTCTTAACCCTGCCCAGGCGCAGGCAGTACAAGCTGTCGATGGGCCGGTCCTGGTTCTGGCTGGTCCCGGATCGGGCAAGACCAGGGTTCTCACCCATCGGATCGCCTACCTCATCCGGGCGCGCGGCGTCCGTCCGTATCACATCCTGGCGGTCACCTTCACCAACAAGGCCGCCCGCGAGATGGTCTCTCGCCTAACCCAGCTCATCGGCAGCGACGTCTCCAGGCTGACCATCGGAACCTTCCACGCCACTTGTGCTCGCATCCTACGCCGTGAAGCCCGACACGTGGGCCTGGACAGCAGTTTCGTGATCTACGATCAGGACGACCAAAGACGCCTGGTCGCGAGTATTCTCAAGGACCTCGAGCTCGATACCGCTATGTATCGCCCCGCTTCGGTGCTGAACGCTATCTCTCGGGCCAAGAACGATCTCATCACTGCTCAAACGTATAGCCCGCCCACCTACTGGCACGAGGCAGTGGCTCGCGTCTTTGAGCAATACGAGAAGGAAAAGGCCAAGAACAATGCTCTCGACTTTGACGACCTCTTGCTCAAAGCTGAGGAGCTTTTTCGAGTGTGCGAGGAGGTGCGCGACCGCTATCGGAATCGCTATTCGTACATGCTGGTGGACGAGTTCCAGGATACCAACAAGGCTCAGTACGAACTGATCTTGCGTCTCGCTTCGCAACGTCGGAACATCTTTGTGGTGGGCGATGAGGATCAGAGCATATACAGTTGGCGGGGGGCGGACTTTCGCAACGTGTTGCGCTTTCGCGAGGATTTCCCCCAGGCCAGGGTTTTCCTTCTCGAGCAGAATTACCGCTCGACGAGGACCATCCTCGAGGCCGCTCAGGCCATCATCTCGCACAACTCCCAGCGGGAAGACAAGAAGCTATGGACTGAGAACGAGGATGGCTGCGCCATCAGCTTGATCGAAGCCTACGATCAGAGGGAGGAAGCCCAGTTTGTGGTGGGCGAGATGGAGCATCTGGTGTCGCAGCGACTCTGCAGATACGGCGACTGCGCCGTCATGTACCGCACCAACGCTCAGTCACGGGTGCTCGAGGACGCCTGTGTGCGCCATGGCATACCCTACACGTTGATTGGCGCCACGCGATTCTACCTGCGCCGGGAGATCAAGGATGTCTTGAGCTACCTGCGCGTCATCTACAACCCACACGACGAGGTGAGCCTTCTCCGGATCATCAACGTGCCCGCACGTGGCATCGGCGGCAAGACCATTGAGCAACTCAGGTCTTGGGCGGGGAGCATGGGCCTGTCTATGGGATCTGCTCTCCAGAGGATGGTGGAGCTGTCTCGGGAAAAGGGGGCGGAATCTGAGATGCCCTTCTCCCCACGTTCGCGCTCGGTCTTGCTCGCCTTTGCCCAGAGGCTGGCACATCTCGTCGAGGCCAGGGCGCAACTGACCCTATCTGGGTTGCTTGACGCTGTGTTGGAGAGGACCGGCTACCTGAGCTTCCTGCGCGACGGCACAGAGGAGGGCGAGGAACGTGCGAACAACGTGCGAGAGCTTTTCTCGGTGACGGAAGTGCTTGACCATCTGCCGCCCGAGCTGGCCTTGCCGACGTTCCTGGAGGAGACAGCCCTCGTCTCCGATACCGACAATCTGAAAGATGAGGCTGACACCGCAACCCTGTTGACTCTCCACATGGCCAAAGGGCTGGAGTATGACACGGTGTTCATCGTCGGCATGGAAGAGGGCATCTGTCCCCACAGCCGTTCGATGGACCAGCCAGACGAGATGGAGGAGGAGCGCCGACTGTGCTACGTCGGCGTCACCCGGGCTGAGAGGCGTCTGTATCTGCTTCGTACATTCCGTCGCACCATATACGGGGACTCGGACGTGCGCGAGCCATCGCGGTTCCTGGGTGACATTCCCACTCACCTGACCGAGGGCAACGCAGTACCTCAGAGATTACCTGCGCGCGCTGCCACAACTGCGGGCAACACCGTGCGTCGAGAAGTGCGCGAGTTGATGTCTGGACGGCGCGCCGTAGTGCAGAGAGCGCGGGCGCGACGCCGCCTGCTCGAGAATGCAGCCAGTGCTACCATCGAGGCTGAGGGCCCACAAAGAGCAGCCGTTCCCTTCGCGCCTGCGGACCCTGGCCAGCCTGCCGCCAGGCCCTCCTTTCATCCGGGCCAGTCGGTGAGGCATCCTGTCTTTGGCCCGGGCATGGTCGTGGCCAGCAAGGTAGTTGGCGACGACGAGGAGGTGACCGTGGCATTCGAAGGGCAAGGGGTCAAACGCCTGATGGCCAGCTACGCCAAGATGGAGGAGGTCTAGCCGGCCATGGCCAACAACCACAACAACTAGCTGGACAACAGAGTATTGAGCTTGTGCAGCACCTCAACTACCGTTGTGGCGGGCAATGTCCCCGCTGGCTCGGCCTCGCGAGCACGCCAATCCAGACTCTTCACCTGGTCAGCCAGAATCGCTCCGCTGACAGGTAACCCGCTCGGTATCCGCACTTCAAACGGGTATCCTTTGATTTGCCTGGTGATGGGACAGAGTATCGCCAACCCTACCTTGTCATTGTAGGCTGCGGGCGAGAGTACCACGGCCGGGCGCCGCCCCGCTTGCTCATGCCCCGCCTGTGGATTCAAGGTAATCCACACCACATCACCACGTTCGGGAACATAGGCCGCTGGACTCACCACGCCTCTTTCCCCACCGCAGGGCCGGTCTCGATTTCCCCGTGCAGATTGTCTTCGCTTACTTGCGCCAACAGACCTTCGAGGGTGAAGGCTGGTTCGACGACTGGCACGATGACTAGCCGCCCGTCCACCAGCGACACCTCAACCGGCGAATTCCGCTGCAACCCGATTTCAGTGGCAAAAGGCTTGGGGATGCGTAGGGCCAGGCTGTTGCCCCATTTCTGCACTCGCGCTCTCATAGTAATGCCTCCCTTCACGTATCTACTAAGAAGATACACCGACTTGGGGTTTTCGTCAAACCAATGACGAAAAGAGGGGCATTTGCCTGGCAAGGCTGGATTCGGAGGGCGGACTAACGGGATGGAGCTCAGGCGGCCTGGCAAATCTACTCTCGACCCAAAACCGCAGGCTGGCCGGGTCGGCTCCATCGAGTTGTTAGGCGGGCGGGGTGATTGCGCTGAAAAGCAAGAACCAGACTGCGAGGAGAATGACCACTTGGATGGTGTAGAAAGGCCAAACGGAGAACGACTTGAAGGCGCGCGAGGTGTTTCGTAGCGTGAGAGGACTCTCACCAGGGGGAAGGACAACGAACAAGTCGTGAAGCGCCGCCTCGCCAGCGTGGAGCTTCCTGACTAGCTCGTTGTAGCGGTCGCGGAAATCCTTCTCAAGTGCAAGGTAGTAAGTGTCGAGCATACAAAAAAGTAGGATCGGCGCGAGGGCCATCCAAACAAGCGCGGGGGATCCTCGATCAGCGAGAAGGACGAGGATAGCCGAGACCAGCGCGACACACCACGTCTTTGCGCTGGCGCTGTTCCCGGCCATCCTGGTGATGACATCTTGGAGGATGGTGAGGGAGCTCTGAACGGATGGTGAGTTGTAGTCGAGTTTCTCCATTGGCTGCTAGGCAAGGAGCTTCTTAAGGTTTTCCCAGCTCCAGGCGTAGGTTCGCCCGCCGTCCGGGACCGCCCAGTCTTCGGTCCCGTTCTTATAGCCAATGATCTGGAACCGCTTCTTCTCAAGCTCCTTGGCGATCTTGACCTCTTTGAGGACGCCCGAGGCCTTGCGGGTGCCGGAGCCGAGCATGATGATGAAGACTTCCGCGCGGGAGATGGCGGCCCTGGCTTTGTCAAGCCAGTCCTTCTCAGGGGCTGCCTCCTTGAGAGAGTGGTCCGAAACCTCAAAGGGGGAGTCCTTATTCTTGGCTTGACCGATGATGAAGTCCTTGAGGGTCTTGTCGTTGTCGAAGTCGAAGCTTACGAAGACGCGTTTCTTCGCCATTGCATCCTCCCTGTCGTAGGCACATTATACACCCGCCCGCCCAACTATTGACTATACGGAATCCGTCTTTTGGCGTCTTAGGAGGTATTATGCGGAATCGGCATAATCCCCCCTACGATTGCCTCTTGCGGAACGTCCCAGCATGATCCCCAGAAGCGCACATATCACGAGACGCATCCGCTGCATCTACTGTACATCAAGATGACGGAACCGTCAAGTGGAAACGGGGCAGTCTCGTGCAGCGAGCCTCAGGCGGTCGGCGGCTACGGCTTGTTGGCCCGCGCCGCGCCGTGCCATGCTATGCTCTATTGTGATATCTCTAGTTGTCATCCCATCATTCCACCACCGCCGCGCTCTCTATGTGCGTAGGCACTTATCCAACTCGTCCGCCCCTTGATAGAAATGGATTTGGGGGGATCGAGCTGTTGAAAGGCTTCTGCTCTCGGTTGGCACACCTCTTGAAAAACGCACTTGCCCTTGAATGTGTGTAGGAGGTTGCCGGCTGACAACAGGAGCCTACCATTCTCTCTCGGCAAGTCCTCTACATCGACCTGGCAAGGCAACCCACGGGCAATGGGAAATGCTAGAGCTCGTCGCCTAGCGGTGCAAACGCGGCATCTCTGCAGCCGCGCGCCAAAGTGATGGAAAATATGCCCTGCCTCGCATTGATACGTGACTAGATTGTCTTTGCAGTACTCACGTCCTATACGATAGAGCAAAAAGTCCATCGAACATGGAGACCTGGGCGCAGTGCTGGTATCCAAGGTTCGCCACTCTTGCCATACGGCTCGCCAAGCTCTAGCACTCATGTTGTCAATGTATCCATATTGGTAGCAAAAAATGTCCAAGAAGCTGGACAGCAGAGGGATATCCGTCTGCAAAATACGGGTGCGCAGAGCAACCTTCATCGTGTTGATGTCACTGGCTACGTCTATTGTGTCGAAATCCTCAAGGTCAGGCCATATGTCCAACTCAGCCATATCCCGAATAAACATATTGGCTTTTTTCAACCCGTAGCCAATATTGCGTGCCGTGACAAGTCCGTCACGAATCTGAAGAGCGTTGTTGTCAAAACGTTGAGCGATCTCGAGAGCAGTGATGTTGTTGACTAGCAAGAATGTGGCTGCATTGCGGGCGAAATCAAGCCGCTTGTCAGTCTGAGAAAGTCGGGTTATTCCCAAGAACTTGAGAAAATCCTCTGGTTTGTCAGCAATCTCGCAAGCATCAAAGGCTGTCGGATCATCAAGGTACTTGTCAAATTGGTTCTCTGGGGACTCGCGGAAATCCTGATTGGCGGTGAAGAAGCGTACCTGGGCAACAGCTTCAGGCGACAGACCACCAGTTGCATGGGTTACGCTCAGAATAGCGTATCCGTACTCTTGAATTGCCCCACTGAGTGCCTGCGCTGCCAACCGTGCCTGTGATCGGTTGATTCGGGCGTTCAGGATCGACGATGGTTTGTGTGAGTCAGATGCCTCAAGCGTTGATAGTACCACTGACTGTTATGCTCTGATTCTTCCCATTCGTCATACCAGGAAATCGGATGGGTGTTCCAACACTCTCTGCAAACAGCAGACCGATTCAATGGTCGGAGATTATCACATTCGACACAGTAACCAGGTGCGCCGCACCACTTGTCATCCTTACAGCCCATTGTTACACTCTTCTACATCGCTCAGTGAGCCCAAAACTCTCACGCTCTGTGTTGTGTCGTACAGCGGCGTCGTAAACAGCCTGTAGATGGTTGTACAGTCGAAAAGTGAAGTTATCTCGATAGCTTCTAAAAGGCGTTTGATTGATAAGGTGGTCAAAGAGAGCTTGTTCCCTTTCAGTGGGAGCTATAACAAAGAAGTGAACTGCGAATCTTCTTGGGATTTTGAGTAGTCTGTCCATACCGCTTTTCACCCTTGTTGTATGTTCTACTTCAAAAGCGTAGACAGGGAAAAGGCCATGGTCGTCTTCATCGAACCACAAAACATCTATCTCCCTGATGTTTGACAAGTTAGGGCCGCGAAATATGCTGTTGCAACCTGTGACGGTTACCAAGTCCGCCAGCTCCTTGCCCTGGAAGCTCCTAGTGGTTTGATCATGTGCAGGTGCAAATGTTTCATAGCCGTAGACGTTTCCGAGTGTAACGAGCATCCCTTGAGCAATGCCATGACTCATTTCAGTTCCATCAGGAGGGAGGTTCTGAAGTTGAGGCTGAGGAGCTGCCATTCTTGCCAGTCTGTAAACCCCACTGCCTCTTGGTGCAACTGGTTGAAATATCTTGTATTGCCTCACAACACGCCTTATTGTGGCAGGCCAAGTGGGATTTGTTGCGGTCTTGGGATGCCCTTCTACCAGTTCGTTGATTTCGGACAGATGAGCTTGTCCTCCTAATTGCTGTAAAGCACCAGCAACAACGTCTTTCCAAGTGAGTTTTTGATCGTTCATCGCATTGCTCTCGCTCATCATTGCCTTTCTCGGGCAGAGGGATAAGGTATTGACCACATATTCCGCACCTGCTTACCATTGTTCAGCTTCTTGGCTGTGTCATAGTTGAATACCCACCCAGTCACCTTATCTTTGGGAGCGTTGCAGGCCCAGATAATATGTTCGGTGCTTTCAGTGAACATACGGCAAGTGATATTGGGTTGAGCATTAGGTTTGAACCACACAATTGAGTTAAGTACTTAGATCCAAGTTGTGAATGATATGACCCAAATCATACATGTTATGGAACGAGCCAAAGATGAAGATGTTCCCGTTGGGGCGCACGACGCGAGACAATTGTGTAAGCCAGGCTTCACAGAACTCCAAGTACTTGGCGCGAGGGTAGATATCCCAGTCCTCACTCATTGTGACATGTGAGGAAAAAGCCCACCCTAGCCCATTGGTCTTGCTCATATTGTAGGGTGGATCGGTAATACAATGATCAACGCAATTGTCATCTCATTGCTTCATAACCTCTATACAGTCGCCCTCGTACAAAGTGTTATCCTGTGGATTCATTGTCTACTCCCTGATACATCATAATTCGTGACGACAACTATGCGTGTGTGCGCCTAACCATTCATTGCGCCGGATCTCTCGAGCATTATGTCCACCATGATGAGATTGTATGATGAACACCCTGACAAGTCAACTGAAAGAGGAGACACACAAATGGGAAAAGCGCCCCAAGAAGCCGCTTGCCCGCCTTCGCGAACGGCGGTCGGCTGCAACCGCTTGTTCTCGATTTGGCGAAGAAACTTGCTCTCATGTAGACGCGCATATGCAAGGGTCTCATCTATGGAGTCACACCACTGCCCTGTGTAGTATGACACAAAGTTACACATGAGCCTTTCAATTCCCCCGCGCGTTTCCTCGTCTCTCTTTTCAAGACTTTTCTCGTAACTGGGAAATACCGTAATTGCAGGGTAAGCAAGGTCTGCGTCTACCAACGGTTTGAGACGAAGGAGAGTGAAGATGTTTTCAAGCAGATTGACATGTCTGAATTTCTCCTCTGTTCGTTCGACCTCTATCCAGGGCAACACGGGGTCTGGAATGAGAATCGTATCCGCATAGAGCAGCATTTTCCTTACTGCTCGCAGATGAGTATTGGTGAAACGGCTGCTTCCTCCAAGCACGAGTTTCATTCCGCCAGTCTCCCGTGCGGACTGAAACTCCGACATCTTCTGGCGGCTGTAGAAGTCAACTAGGGCATCGATTCCCCACGAGAATGCACTCTTGCCACGCTTTGCAAGCTTCCCGGCGTTTTTCCTAATCGTGTCGCCAAATGTATCTGGGGCTGCGAATTCTGTAGCGCTTGTGCCCGTAGCACGTTCAAAGAACTCGGCTAGTATATGGAAGAATTCTTGCTGTACTGACTTGGTCATTGTGAAATACCCCTTGTGGCTAGCAACTGTGACCCGCGGCTAGGGGCGGCTAGCTGCTTGTGCTGCCGAATCCCTTCGGCCTAATCGCTCAGTCTTGTTAGATGGAGAGGTTTCGGCATAGCACGCTCAGAGTTGCACTATGCCGAGCCTCCGCACCATTATGTCCACCATGATGAGATTGTATCATGGAAACCTCAACAGGTCAATTTAGCGAGGAGACACACAAATGGAAGAGTGCCCCAACAAGCCGCTTGCCCGGGTTCGCCAATGCCGCCCGACACCAACACTGGGCGCGCTTTGGCGCAGCGCTAGCTGGCCACCGCCTGGAACTGGGGACGAAACTTGTAGTTGTAGTGGATGAGTCCGTTGTCTCCCTCCACGTAGGTCTTCCGAGTGACCATCTCGACCGGCATCCCGATATGCACCTCATCGCTCTCCACGTCGGTGAGCTGGGCCGCAACCATGGGGCCCTCGTCGAGCCTCACCAGGGCTACCACATAGGGCGCGTACTCTTCAAAGCCCTCAGGCGCCGCGTAGACCGTTGAGTAGGAATAGACCACCCCCTTGCCGCTGAAACGAAAGGGGATGTTGGCCGGGCCATTGCATTTCGGGCATATGTCACGCGGGGGGAACAGCCTGGCTCCACACTGCGGGCATTCCTCGCCGACAAGACTCAAACGCTGCTGGCTGGTGCGCCAGTAGGAAGCAAGTTGCATAGTGAACCTCCGATTCTGCCTAGTCCTCACGTCTCAGGATATGGGTTATCACGTTCGCAAGACATCCGCCAATGCTCTGGGTCATGCCCACACGACAGTCGGGCAATTGGTTTGCACCTGCCTGGCCGCGAAGCTGCTGCATGGCCTCGACCACCTGATAAAGCCCCGATGCGCCGACCGGATGCCCACGAGCCTTGAGCCCCCCCATGGTGGAGATGGGGATAGATCCCTGCAAGGCTATCTCTCCCTCCATGGCCAGGCGCGCCCCCTCTCCTCGAGGTGCAAAGCCCGCCGCCTCCAGGGACAGAGCAGCTATGATGGTGAAGGCATCGTGCAGCTCAAGAAAGTCGATGTCTTCTGGGCCGAGGCCAGCCTGCTCGTAGGCCCGCCGCGACGATGCATAGCCAGCCTGGGGATACAACGGATCGTCACGGTCGTGCAGAGCCACCGAGTCGGTGGCCACCGCCGAGGCAATGATGCGCACCGCCCTCGAGTTGCTGGCACCTGCGAGTTCGGTGGGAGCCAGCACCACCGCGGCCGCCCCATCGCCGATCCCCGATGAATCGAGCAGACTCACTGGGGCGGCGATCATCCTCGCGCTGGCGAACGCCTCCGCGCTGATCGCCCTGCGGAACATCGCACAGGGGTTGTTGACTGCGTTGCGGTGTGCATTCACGGCAAACTCGGCAAAGTCCTGGTGCTTGTAGCCGAACTCGAACATGTAGCGCTGCATGAGGAGCGCGTTGAGGGCCACAAAGGAAAGCCCGTGCTCTCCCTCATAGACGGCATCCGCCGCGGCGACGAGAGAGCGCGTCGTTTCCTCTGAGGGTGCATCGGTCATCTTTTCCACGCCGCAGGCGACCACCACGTCGTGCATGCCGCCTGCGACGGCCAGAAAGCCCATTCGCAGAGCCGCGGCTCCAGACGCACAGGCGGCCTCCACCTTGATCGCCTCAATGCCTCGCAAACCAGCGTGGTCAGCGATGAGGGCGCCCAGGTTCTCCTGCCGGGATAGTTGCCCCGACAGCATGTTGCCGACGAACATGGCCTGCGCAGAGTCCAGATGCGCATCTTGAAGAGCCTGAAGTACCGCCTCGGCGCCGAGACCTCGGAGCGACTTGTCCCAGTGCTCGCCCACCGGAGTCTGTCCGATGCCAACGATGCTCACATCCCTCACGGCCCAGATTCACCTCCCGGCTAGAAAGTGTTGCAGCATATGGCTGGGTGTAGGGACGCCTCGCGATGCGCCCCTACAAAGCACAACCAACTGAGCTAAAGTCCATACGACGGTAGCGCGGGTGCGACGGCAAACGCGCGTCCCCCCAGTCTAGTGCATGTGAAGCTCGCCACGATAGCGCACATAGGTAGCATAGTCGATCTCGCGGCGCCGAGACATATAGTCTCGCGTGGTGGGCGCCCCTGGACAGCCCGTCCCTGGACAGCCCGCCAGGACAGGCAGAGCAGGCAGGCCACGGCTCGTCTCTATCCTGTCGGTGATGGTCCAGCAAAAGGCGTCGCTCCCCGCGCCTGAGCCGAACGAGACCTGCAGCACGCGCTGCCCCGGGCTGGCGACATCCAGCACGGCACTGAGCCCGATCATCGAAGATCCCGCGTAGGTATTGCCGATGCTCTCCACCAGAAGGCCAGCCTCGATCTGCTTGCGACTGAAGCCGAGCTCGCGAGCCAGGCGCACCGGGAACCTCAGATTCGGCTGATGGAACACTGCCGCGTAAAAGTCCTTGGGCATGAGGCCAAGGCCCTGCATGAGGTCTCGAGCAGCCCCGATGGAGTGGTGGAAATAGGCTGGCTGCCCTGTGAATCGGCCCGCGTGCCGGGGATAGCGCTCGAGAGGCCGCCGCCAGAAATCGGGAGTGTCGCTCACAAACGAGCAAGACCCCTCGAGGATGGCCAAGCTCTCCTCGCCGGGACCAATGATGTAGGCAGCTCCGCCAGAGGCCGCAGTGTACTCTAACGCATCGCCTGGTCGGCCTTGGGCAGTGTCCATTCCCACGGCAAGGGCATATCGCGCCATGCCCGCTCCCACCAGGGCAATGGCGGCTTGCATCGCCTCGGTGCCCGCCTTGCAGGCAAACTCCCAGTCGGCTGCCAGCACCGACGGCCCGGCGCCAATGGCCTCGGCGACGATGGTCGATGTCGGCTTCACGGCATAGGGATGGGACTCGCTTCCCACCCAAACAGCGCCGATCGCCTGCGGATCGATGCGCGCACGCGCCAGGGCGTTGCGTGCAGCCTCAATGGACATGGTTACAGTGTCCTCGTCCTGGCCGGCCACAGCCTTCTCGACGATGGGCAGATGCCCTTGGCCGCCGTGCCAGACCCGGCTCACCTCCTGTGCCGGCAGACGATAGCGTGGGAGGTAGGCACCGTAGCCCACGATCCCAACTCTACGACTCGGTCTCATGACTGTCAGCGTCGTGACCTCCACTCCGAATCACTTGCTCACCTGAGTGACAGGCGCTGGCAGGCCTGTTACCCGTGGGCACGCAACGCACACAGAATCGCCTCTGCGCGATCGAGTCTCACCACACCCTCGG
The DNA here is from genome assembly GCA_035529675.1 of Anaerolineae bacterium. Classification (GTDB taxonomy): domain Bacteria; phylum Chloroflexota; class Anaerolineae; order UBA1429; family UBA1429; genus DATKWG01. The sequence continues at coordinate 6,958 of DATKWG010000036.1, read as the reverse complement.
CAACCATCCGCTCGGCCACTTGCGAAACCAGATCCTTCGGAGCACCTGCTGCCATGGCCACCTGGCGCGCATGAAGCTTCATGTGTCCCCGCTGAATGCCCTCCATTGCCAGCGCACGCAGGGCAGCCAGGTTCTGGGCCAACCCCACAGCCGCCATGACCTGGGCCAGTTCGCGACCGCTGGCCACACCCAGCACCTTGAGAGCAACACGCGCCTGCGGATGCGCCCGCGTGGCCCCGCCAACGGTTCCCACAGCGATGGGCAGCTCGATCGAGCCGGCCAGGTCGCCGTCCACATTGCGCTCCCACGCCGTCAGAGGCAGATAGCGACCAGATCTGGCCGCATAGGCGTGGGCGCCGGCCTCGATGGCCCGCCAATCGTTCCCCGTTGCGATGGCCACAGCATCGATACCGTTCATGATCCCCTTGTTGTGAGTGGCAGCGCGATAGGGGTCCACCAGGGCAAACGCGTGCGCCTCGATCAGCCGGTCCACGCCCTGTTGCGGGGTCAGCCCCTCAAGGGCCAGAGCCTTTTGGGGAACCACACCCCATGCTCTCGCCAGCCGCCGATCGGCCAGATTGGACAGGATTCTCAGGGCCACCCGCCCACCAGTCAACATTTCCACCAGAGGAGAAATGGCCTCGACGGCAGTGTTGACCGCATTGGCTCCCATGGCGTCGCGAGTATCATATAGCAGATGCACCACCAGCATCGGCCCCACTGGGCTGTGCCGAAAGAGGCGCACCTCGATGTCCTTGGCTCCGCCGCCCAATCGCAGAATGACGGGGTCCTGCTCGCTGGCCAGGGCCAGCAGTTCATCCCTCGCAGCCAGGAGTCGCTGCCGTGCCGCCGCAAGATCGGCGACGCCAAGCACCTGAATCTGACCGATCATGAGGGGCTCGTCGGCGCTGGCCTGGAACCCTCCCGATTGCCGCACCAGCTTGGCTGCGTAACTCAGACCAGCAACGACCGAGGGTTCCTCCACGGCCATGGGTATCAGGTGGTCGCGACCATTGACGCGAAGATTGGTGGCAATACCCAGGGGAAGCCCGTGCACGCCCACCACGTTTTCGATCATGCGGTTGGCCACATCCAGGCTGAGGCCACCTTCGGCGGAAAGAACACCGATTTCCTCGTCGCTCAGCCCCATTAGAGCACCCACGCGTTGACCGCGCTCTCGCGGCGACAGTTTGAAGAATCCTGGCAGACGCGAGCCATTCTCCAAGTGATCCTCCTTGGCCGGACGATCGCTGCTCACTGCCTTCACCGTTCCACCCAGCGATGTTCGCCAACCATGATTATATCACCCCGACGCTGTCAAAAGCTGTCATTTTGTGCCACGAAACTCCCAAGTGCGAGTTGGATGATCCGTGTCGGCTCGCGGAGGTCGCAACAGGGGCGAGGCAGAGTGAAGACAAAGACGTTCAGGTCGAGGGTGCCGAAAAAGGCGTCTCGCCAATAGAGGTGGGGCTGCCCATCTACCGTTCCCCCCGGCCCCCTCCCCGTGCACGGGAAGAGGGTGTGGGGGTGGGGTCACCCTGCCCCACCAGAAGTAGTCAAGGCGACTAGACAGCAAACGAATACATGACGCACTCCTCCCATCGGGGCACGTTTCAGAAGCGGAGGCCAAGATGGCCCAATTCTGCACTATCTGATTGCCAGAGGCACCGTGGGAGAGAGCGATTGACCCTGTCATAGGCGTTTCTCGGCACCCTTTTCAGGTCCCGAGTTGCCTCTGACCGTCGGAGCAGACCAAGACGGCCGGTCGCCAGATCGGGTCGGAGCATCCCCAGTTGCGTGAGGGCACTGAAGAGAGACGACGCTAGGCAGTCTGATACCGTCCGTCGTTGCGTACGTGCGAGTTGCATTTCGTCAGCATTCTGTCTACAATAACTCTTGCTGAGGCCAGGTGCTTCGCCTTTCCTGGAGACAGGCATTGACTGGATCAGAGGGGTCCTGATCTCTTGCGGAGCCGCGTACAGAGTGGAGCGGTCGTATGACGGAAGAACTAGTCGGTACTGTACTGGGCGATGGCCACTACCGCATCGATAGCACGGTTGGCAGCGGCGGCCAAGGGACTGTGTACAGAGGGACGCACCTCACCCTGAACATCCCTATTGCCATAAAGGTTCTGCCCTCGTATTTCGCGCGTGACGAGGCCATGCGAACCCGCTTTGCTCGGGAAGCTCAACGCGCAGCCGGTTTGAGGCATTCCAACATCGTCGCGACTCTGGACTATGCCTACGACGAGGAAAGGGGCTTGTACTATATCGTCAGCGAGTTCATCGAGGGCACCGACCTGAAGAAGCTGCTCAAGGCCACGGATGGTCCCTTGCCCATGGAGCAGGCGCTCGACTACCTTCACCAGGTCGCCTCGGCGCTGCAGTATGCCCACGACCGGAACATCGTCCATCGTGACATCAAGCCAGCGAACATCCTCATCGACGAGGAGGATGATCGGGCCGTGCTCTGCGACTTTGGCTTGGCCCGGATGATCGAAGGCGAAGACATGGAGGTGACTTCGGCTCGCGGCGGCATGCCGGGGACTCCGGCCTACATGTCTCCCGAGCAGTGCCTGGGACAGGAGCTGGATCATCGCACAGACATCTATTCCTTGGGCATGGTGGCCTACGAGATGCTGGTGGGCCAGAATGCCTTTCGCGGCGCCCACGATACCTCTGAATCGATCAAGTACAAGCAGGTTAACGAACCGCCGCCTCCACCCCGTGAGCTGAACCCAGATTTGAGCCGTTCGGCAGAGGCGGCATTGCTCAGGGCGCTGGGCAAGGACCCCGATTGGCGGTTTCAGTCGGTGGCTGGCTTCGTCAGCGCGCTGGAAGCCTCGGGTGAGGCAGAGTGGGCAGCAGGGCCTACGCCGGCAGACCTGGATCTCACTGTATTGCCGCCAGAGCCAACGCCATTGCCCCAAGAGCCTGCAGCACTGCCGGCGCCACCGGAAGCGCGCCCGCGCAAGCGACGCCGACGCAAGCGCTCTCGGGTAGGGTTACGCCTGTCGATCGTCGTAGGCGCTCTCGCTCTGGTGGTCGCCTTGGTGCCAGGGCCGCGCGACTACGCAGAGGGGTTGTGGAGTCGAATCTCGGACGACGTCGCAACTCTGGTCGGATCGAGCAAGTACTTTGAGGATCTGTGGGACCTTCTCTTTGGCGAGGCCTCGCGGCGACCGACTGCGACGGTCGAGGTGCGACAGCCCACCCCAACCCAGGCGGGGCCAGGCGCAGTGTCCCAGACCAGGACCGCTCCGGCCGTTGCCTCTACCCACACAGGTGTCGCGGCCACTGCCACCAAGGGGGCTCCGCCGACCCGAACGCCCACCCGGGCCAGCCCAACGAGCACTTCGCAGCCCGTCTCTGGCGAGGTTGTCATCAGGATCGAGGGGCTGTTTGACCTGGAACTGCATTGCAGCACGCTGGTCCTTTTCAAGGGAGAAAGGGCAGTTCGACGCATTCCCTTGGAAGGCGGAAGGGAGTTTAGAGTTCCACTTCGTTCGGTGGACTGGTTCAGGTTTGAGGGTAGCCTGGACGGCAAGTGTCCCTGGACCGGGTGGCGTCTCAGCAACTATGATCCCGATCACATCGACATCATCGGCGACGAGATCATCCTCAAGTTCCTCACGGCGAAATAGAGGGAGCCATCGCCTGTCGCCATGACGCCCCGCCCGGGTTCTTGAGCACATTTGCCGCGTCACCGTCACACCAGGGGGGATGGGCAAGCTGTTGTTGCGATGCCGCTGCCATTGTAGCGGGGGATATGCCCTCGGCGAAGGGGTCATTCGCCGGCTGTGGGTGCTCTCCGAGGTGCCAAAGGCCTCTTGCAGAGGAGGACTGATCTGTGGCGGAGCTGATAGGTGCCACGCTGGGCGATGGACGATACCGCATCGACAGCAAACTTGGCGGCGGGGGGCAAGGGGCAGTATACAAAGGAACGCACCTCACTCTGGGCGTCCCTGTGGCCGTCAAGGTTCTCCGCGCCTCGTCAGCTCGAGACCGAGCCACGCGTACCCGCTTCGCGCGCGAAGCGCAACGAGCTGCCACTCTGCGACACTCCAACATCGTTCGAGTTCTCGACTATGCCTGCGACGCTGCAAGGGGACTGTACTACATCGTCAGTGAATTCGTCGAGGGCACCGACCTGAAAGGGCTCCTCGAAGACAAACCTGGGCCCATGCCGGTGGATCGGGTGCTGGGTTATGCCCGTCAGCTTGGCGCTGCGTTGCAGTTCGCCCATGGGCAGAACATAATTCATCGAGATATCAAACCGAGCAATATCCTCTTGGAAGAACGCACTGGGCGCGTCGTGTTGGGTGATTTTGGCCTTGCTCGCATGGTGATAGGCGAGAGCCTCAACGCGACCGCGCAGGGCCTGGACAGGCCGGGCACACCGGCCTACATGTCGCCCGAGCAATCCCAGGGAACGGCCGCCGATTCTCGCTCGGACCTCTATTCACTGGGAGTTGTGCTCTATGAGATGCTGACTGGTCGGAATCCCTTTGTCGGAGCCAACGATACCTCGGACTCGATCAGATACAAGCACATTCACGAGCCTCCTCCCCCGGCGCGTTCGCTGAATCCTTCTCTTTCGCCGCAGATGGACGCTGCCCTGATGCGGGCGCTGGCCAAGGAACCTGGGGATAGGTTTCAGACCGCCACCAGTCTGGTGAGCGCCCTGGAGTGCGCCGTCCGGGGCAAGCGCAAGGTTCGCGCCAGGCGCCGGCGGCGCGGAGCCTTTCCAGCATGGATTCCCTTGCTGGTCGCGGGAGCAAGCATCGTTTTGGTCTTTGCGCTCGTCCCAGGGGCTCGAAGCTACGTGGGAAGCTTGTGGGGCGGCGTAGCCACCGAAGAGGCGACAGCGCGCCCAACGAGCGGCCCCGATGAGCCAGAGGCGACATCTGCCCTCGTTGCCCCCCGTGCACGCACTGATGCCAGGCAGACCGAGGCCGCCATAGCCACCAGAACAGCCGAGGCCGACCTTGCAGCCACGGAGAGCGCGGCCAGGTCAGCCACCGAAGCAGCGCAAGCCTCTGTCGCCACCAGGGAAGTCAGACGTCCCACGGCCACCGTGATTCCGACGAATACGCGCCCCCAGGCAGTGCCGGTGGAGACCGAGACTCCCATCGATACCATCGCCATCAGAATCGAGGGCCTGGACGAATGGGGCCTGCGATGCAGTACGTTGGTCTTGTTCAGTGGAGACGCCGAGGTCCGGCGCATCCCCCTTGAAGGCCTGCCCGGAGGGCGACTGGTAATCGAGCGCGGCTCGGCGGACTGGTTGAGATTCGAGGGCAGCCCCGACGGCAAATGCCCCTGGGAGAAGTGGACTCTGAGCCAGCTCGACCCCAAACACATAAACCTCGCGGGTAGCGAGGTCTGCTTCACCTTCATCGAGTAGGGGGATGGGCGCAGTTCAACCACGCACCGCAAAAAGAGCGTCCCCTGCACCTTCCATCTCTTCGATGGTCGTTGCCCGGTCTGGAGCCCAGACTGGCACCGATGCATCAGGAGGCGCTGGCACCCTGTAGTGAGACTGTTGCAGAATTCGGACAACGTGCGTTTGCCGCCGCAACGGCGCTGCTATGATATAGGCTGTAGTCCAGTTATTTGCTTTTTGTAGGGGCGGGGTCGAAGATGCCGGCAGAGCCGGCGCACCCCGCCCCTACACCACCAGCCCTTCTTGCAGCAGTCTCTAGCTAGGGGGCGCTAGTGGGCGCCAGCGTTGCGGTCGGCCTGCGGGTTGGTCGCAGAGTTGGCGACTGCCTGGTGGGCCCAGCCGGGACGGGAGTATTGGTGGCCATGGGCACCTGGGTGGCCAGGGGCGCTTGCGTCTCCTCGCCTACTACGACCGGGACGCTCGTTGGAGCTGGCTGGGTAACCTGTCCGGGCACGGTGGTCGAGGTCGGGGGCGCAGTCTTCTTGGCGAAAGGACCAAAGCCGGCGAAAGCGCCGATGACCAGCACAATCATGATTCCAGCGATCAGAAGAGCCAGCCAAGGAGTGACAGCCATTAGTCCTGACCGCCTTCTGGCCTGGCTAGCCCGACTGAGAGCGCCCACAAACTCGCTCACCGACCGGAATCGGAGAGCCGGGTCTTTCTCGATGGCCCTCAGGAGGACCACCTCCACGCCTGCGCCCAGCGCCGGGTTCAGCTCACGAGGCGGAGGCGGGGCCTCGTGAATATGCTTGTACCTGATGGAATCGGATGTGTCGTTAGCCCCGCGAAAGGGATTCAGCCCGGTCAGCATCTCATAGACCACGATGCCCAGGGAGTAGATGTCTGTCCGGTGGTCCAGGTTCTGCCCCATGCATTGCTCGGGAGACATATAGGCTGGCGTCCCCGGCTTGACCCCCGTATCCGAGGTGACATCCAACACCTCACCCTCAACCATTCGAGCCAGGCCAAAGTCGCACAGGACGATGCGTCCCGTGCGCTGCTCCAAGAGGATGTTGCCCGGCTTGATGTCCCGGTGAATGATGTTCTGATCGTGAGCGAATTGCAGCGCAGCCCCCACCTGCACCATGTACCTGGCCACCTCGTCTGGAGGCAACGGGCCACCGCGCTGCGCCATGAGTCGCTTCAGGTCGGTGCCATCGATGAACTCGCTGACGATGTAGTAGGTATCCAGATCGCTGTCATACTCATAGTCCAGAACGCCCACGATGTTGGCGTGACGCAGAGCTGCCGCTCGTTGCGCCTCACGGGTGAAGCGCTTGCGCATCGATTCGGTGCGAGAGAAGGGGAGGACTTTGATGGCCACGGGGATTCTCAGATTGAGGTGAGTCCCCTGATAGACCGTTCCCTGTCCGCCGCTGCCAAGCTTTCTATCCAGACGATAGTGCCCGTTGCCCAGGGTAACGCCCGCCAGATCAGCCACAACAGCCTCCTCCGCTGCGCCCGGCTTGGTGAGAGTTCACCAGCAACCAGGGCGCGGCGGCTGCTCCCCAGG
>DATKWG010000035.1:0-4900 GCA_035529675.1 Anaerolineae bacterium | reverse complement strand
ATAGAGGGGGTGAGTTCGAAAGCGGTCCCATAGGCCAGGCAGAGCCAGGTCGTCCCTGTACAGGCCCTGAAGAGGAGGAATGAGATCGAGGGCGAGGAGATCCAGGATGCCCCGCGCCACGCGGGGACGAAGGTACTCGTTAAAGAAGTCTTGCTGTCGCCCAAAGGCAATGCCAAAGTCGAGGAAGAGCCGGCTGTCGCCGTCTTCCAGCAAGACCTTGGTGCCGCCGATCTCGCCAACTCCACCGTAGCAAGTGATCGCCACAGCCATTCGATTCCCTCCATTTGGACACGTGTCTCCATCGCGCTAGCGCGATGAGAGCAGTGATGTAGCTGGCGTAGACGGGATGATGGGCATCAGGTAGCAGATGTCCCCGTCATGGTCCAGGTGAGCGTGGGAGACGAGGACGGCGTCCACAACCTGGCGGCCCTTGCGACGATGGAGGCTCCGATAGAGGCGGTGAGTTCGAAAACGGTCCCACAGACCAGGCAGGGCTGGGGGTCGTGTTAGAGTAGCTATGCACACGGCCCCCCTTGTCCTGAATCTCGTCAAGATTCAACGGGAGATTGCTCTCTGCCTCCAACCTGGCGCTTGACAAACGTATTGCAAGCCTTGCCGCCCGATCAATCAGTCCTGCGCAGGCGGCTCTGTCATCGATTGGCTGGCATGGGCGCCCAGCGACTGCGCGAGGTTGAGGAATTCCGTCGGGATGATGAACTTGGTGGCTGCTCCGGCACCCAGCGCTTTGAGCGCTTCCAGGTATTGCAGGGTGATAGTCTTGCTATCGATCCCCCGGGCCACCTTGTAGATCTGGTCGAGCGCCAGCGCAAATCCCTGCGCTCGCAGGTTCGCCGCCTCCCGGTCAGCCTGGGCCTGCAGGATGGTCGCCTGCCGGTTGCCCTCGGCCCGCAGAATGATGGCCTGTCGCTCACCCTCGGCCACGGCGATGGCTGCCTCGCGCTTGCCTTGGGCCTCGGCCACCATGGCGCGCCGGCTGCGCTCAGCGGCCATCTGGCGGGTCATGGCCTCCTCAATCGCACGGGGCGGGAGGACCTCGCGGATCTCCACCGCCATCACCCGGATGCCCCAGCGGTCAGTGACATCGTCCAACTTCTCATGTAGGATTTTGTTGATCTCGTCCCGCTTGGAGAGCACATCGTCAAGGCTCATCGCACCCACCACGGCGCGGAGGGTGGTGATGGCCAGACCGCGCGCCGCCCCGGTAAAGTCCTGAACTTCCAACACGCTGCGCTCCGGATCGATGACCTTATCGTAAACCAAAAAGTCAATCGAGACCGAGGCGTTGTCGGCGGTGATGCAGGTCTGGGGTGGCACGTCAAAAAAGACCTCACGCAGATCGACCGCCACCCCCCGATCCACGAAGGGGATCAAAAGGATCAGCCCGGGCCCTTTGGGGCCAAGGGAGCGCCCCAGCCGAAAGATGACCAGCCGACGGTATTCGGGCACGACGCGGACCGACATCGACAGGACTGTCAGGGTCACTATCAGTAGCAAGCCAATCACGATCACAGTTCCCATTGCGCCCCTCCTTCTTCTACTCGGCACTACTTTCGGGATCAACCTTTGTCACTTGCAGGCGCACACCGGAGATGCCGACCACTTGCACCGGCTCACCGGCTTGGATCGAGTCGCCGATCGCCACAGCGCTCCACTCCTCTAGCTCAACACGCACCTGCCCCCCTGGAGACAGGTCGGTGCGGGCAATGCCACGACGTCCCACCAACCGCTGCGCCCCAGACTTGGGTGGCAAGCGCGTGGCAGCGAGGATGGCCCGCAATACCACCAAACTGAAGGTCAGGATGGCGGCAGCCATGATGCCGATCAGCCATGGGTTGACGCGCAGATCGGGTGCGGCGGGCGGGCTGATAGTGAAGGGAGAGAAGAGGATCAGCGAGCCGAGCACAAATGGCACCAGTCCCGCGACGGTCACGATGGCCTCCGTATCCGTGAGCAGCCCAACCACAAAGAAGATCACGGCCACGCCCAACAGCACCACGCCCGCCCAGTTGACTGGCAGGCTGCCCAGGGCCATAAAGGCCAGGATGAAGCAAACGACACTGGCAATCCCGGGCAGGCTCAGTCCCGGGTCGGCCAGTTCGGCTATCAGGAGAAGTGAACCGCTGGCAAGCAGCAGATAGGCGATATTGGGGTCGCTGATGATGTGCATGAAGCGCTCAACGACGTTCATGGGCCGGCGCTCCACGGGTGCGCCTTCGGTGCGCAATACGACCGGCCCCGATGACGTGGGCACCTCGCGCCCATCCAACTGGCGCAGTAGATCGTCGAGATCCTCGGCGATCAGATCGATGACATTCTGCTCCAGCGCCTCGTCAGCCGTCACAGAGAGATTCTCGCGCACAGCACGCTCGGCCCACTCCGCATTGCGCCCGCGCGTGGTGGCCACGCTGCGCACCAGGGCTGCCGCGTCGCTGGTGGCCTTTTCGTCCATTACCTCGCTGATGTCTTGGCCCAGGGGGACGGGATGGGCCGCACCGATGTGGGTGGCGGGGGCCATGGCTGCCACGTCGGCCGCCAGGGTGATGAACAGCCCAGCTGAGGTGGCCCGCGCGCCCCGCGGGGCCACGTACACCACCGTCGGCAGCGGAGACTCCAGCAGCGCCTGTACCATATCTCGCGTGGCGGAATCCAGGCCACCGGGAGTGTCGAGTAGGACTACCAGCACCCGCGCAGAACGTTGCTCAGCCAGGCGCAAGGCGCGGTCCAGATACTGGGCGGTGAGCGGATTGATGATTCCCCGCACCTCAATCACCATCACTGGACCCTCTCTCTCTTGTGCCAGGGTCGCCAAGCCGCTCATCAAAAAGAGGGCCACGAGCGTCAGACCGAGTATGCGCCTCATGCTTCACTCCCACACGCGTAGCGAGAACCCACACCCTGCTGGCCTCGCTGAATGCGCGACTATTATAGTCCATGGCTGGGCACTTGGTCAAACTGATGAGCGTGCGAGGGCACGCTCTTGACAAATGCCCTCAGCGTAGTATGTTGCATACTCGAGAATACTAACCGGCTCAGATAAGGTAGGAAACCAGGCGCACGGCACTGCGCCACTCAGCGCCAGCTCCTCGACGATCTGCCTGGCGAAGACGTATCAAAGTCTACCGTGTGTCGGCGTTCTGCGCAACTCCAATCGAGTGGTATGGAGACGCTGCCGAAGAGACGGTCACCAGCGCGGCGCGAGAGGATCCTGGCTTCGAAGGCCCACCAGGACTTCCCCTGACCAGCCATGGCGGGCTCTGAGCTCATCCACGAAGAGCACTCCACGGGAGGCCAGACGGATCTCTTGAGCATGGGACCTGGCCAGTGCCTCCCTCACGACCCGGCAGCGGTCTGGTGGCCCAAGCGCGCCAACCACTGGACAAATGTCTCTCCGTGTCCTATGATACTCACGAGCTTTGTTCCCTGCTGGGGCATGTGAATACCCAGAGGCACCTTTCTGTCAGTCGCAGCCACAAGTGCACACATCGACACCCTTTCGAACCGAAGGCGATCATCCCTATTGCGTCAGAGCAACCGAGTTACTGGAACTGCTCGTGACAGACCAACCAGGAGGTTGTCTGAAATGGCCCAGCCTACTATGGAAGAGGAGTATGGACAAAAGTTCCCTCTCTCTCGCCAGCTCCATCAGCAAGCGTTGAAGGTCTTTCGCAATGGCGTAACTCACTCGGGTCGCTACTTTGACCCTTTTCCTATCTACATGGAGCGGTCCCTCGGTTCCAGGAAGTGGGATGCAGAGGGTCATGAGTTCGTGGACTATACTGTGGGCCACGGCGCGCTGATCCTGGGCCATGCCCACCCGGTAGTTGTCAAGGCCATGCAAGAGCAGGCAGCCAAAGGGACCCACTATGGTGCCTGCCAAGAGCTGGAGATTCACTGGGGGAACCTGGTACAGGAAATGGTACCATCGGCGGAGAGGGTAGAGTTCACCAATTCCGGCACTGAGGCCACCATGATGGCCATGCGCCTCTGTCGGCTCTATACTGGCCGCAACAAGATACTGGGGTTTCTGGAGCATTTTCACGGCTGGCATGACTATGCCGTGTGCACGTCGATGCTGTCTGGATCTCCCGAGGAGGTTCCGGGCGTGCCCTTGGAGACGCGCAGCACCATGGTCATCGTGCCGCCCAACGATTTGCGAGCAGTGGAGCGGGCTGTCGATAGGGGCGACATAGCGGGGATCATAGTGGAGGCTGGCGGTGCCCACACGGGGCAGATACCCCACCACAAGGGGTTCCTCCAGAATCTTCGCGACCTGGCCACGGCAACGCGTGTGCCCCTGATCTTCGATGAGGTGATTACTGGCTTCCGTTACGCGCCAGGGGGTGCACAGGAGTACTATGGGGTGACCCCGGATCTGACCTGTTTGGCCAAGATCCTGGGTGGTGGCCTGCCCTGTGGGGCGGTGGCAGGGAGGGCGGAGATCATGGCCCTACTGCAGCGACGGGACGATGATCCCAACTGGAGGTACGTGCCCCATCCGGGGACCTACAACGCCAACCCCATGAGTGCGGCGGCGGGCATCGCTGCGCTCGCCCTTCTCAAGTCGGGCGAGATTCACAAGGAGATAAATGCCCTCACCGAGAAACTGCGCGAGGGCATGAACGAGGTGATCGAGGCCCAAGGGGTAGGGGGATGTGTGTATGGTGAGTGCTCTCGCTTCGCCATTCACCTGGGAGCGGATGCCCCAAGCTTAGAAGAGGTCTACTCGGACATAGACTACCACCGGCTGCTGGGAGGCATGGGCCCGCGTGGACGGTGGGCGGTGATGGGGATGGCCCTGAATGGAGTGCACATGATGGGTCCCAGCGGTATGCTCTCCGTGGCCCATGACAAGCGGGATGTGGATCTCACCATTGAAGCC
>DATKWG010000034.1:0-4731 GCA_035529675.1 Anaerolineae bacterium | reverse complement strand
CGTGTGGCTCCTCTTCCTGGTGCCCGTCGGGGCCTTCATCTACTATGCGGTGGTGGCTCTCAAGGGCAGGTCTCCAGAAGTGCCCTACCTGACCAAGTTCTTGAAGGACAGCAACTGGCTGTAGGCGTGGCTCTGACCGTGATGAAGCGTCGGTCTGCGGCACAGGGCTGAGCCTTCCTCCAGGCGGGCAGAGATTCGCCTATCCCGACCCGGCCCCGGGGCGATGGTGTCTTCCCCTGTCGTTGGCATTATCCCCAGCCTTCACTCCTGAGACCTTGACCTCTCTTCCCCGGCACCCTATAATCTCTCCATCTGATCAGCCAAGGAGGACAGGTGGCGGGCAGGCAATGTTGGTATCTCAGGCGTAGGGAATCTTCTGCCTTCGTGCAGCAACACGCCGAGCTACACCCTCTGGTGGCCAAGGTCCTCCATGCGCGCAAGATCGACACCCCTCACAGCATCCGCGCCTTCCTCCAGGACGATGACCAGCCGGGAGATCCTTCCCTTATGGCGGGCATGGATCGGGCCGTCGCTCGCATTCGAGGGGCTCTGGAAGGTGACGAGCAGATCGTCGTATATGGCGACTTTGATGCCGACGGCGTCAGCGCCACGGTGCTGCTGGTTCACGCCTTGAGAGCACTGGGCGGCAGGGTGATCCCCTACATCCCAGACCGCTTCAGCGAGGCCTACGGACTGAACAAGGCCGCGCTCCGCAGGCTGCGCCAGCAGGGAGCCAGCCTGGTGGTCACCGTGGACTGCGGCATTCGGTCTGCCGAAGAAGTGGCCTGCGCGCAGGCCCAAGGCCTCGATGTCATCGTCACCGACCATCACTCTGTGCCCGGTGAGCTGCCCCCAGCTCTGGCGGTGATCGATCCCAAGCGGTCCGATTGCCCCTATCCGTTCAAAGAGCTGGCCGGTGTGGGAGTGGCCCATCGGCTTGTCGATGCCCTGTTCAGCTCTGTCAGATCCCAAGGCATGGCTGGGTCTGGACAGAGTGATCTGGACCAAGACCAGTACCTCGATCTCGTCGCCTTGGGGACGGTGAGCGACATCGTGCCTCTGACCGGTGAGAACCGTATCTTGGTCCGCCGAGGGTTGGCCCGGATGCAGGCAGAGCCGCGCCTTGGCTTGCGGGCGCTTTTGGAGATCGCCGGAGTTGATGGCCACAAAGTGGACAGCCAGGCTATCGCCTTTCGACTCGGGCCGAGGGTCAATGCGGCGGGACGCCTGAGGAGCGCCATGCTGGCCTACGAGCTCCTGGCCACCGAGTCGGCGGACGAGGCGCAGAGGCTTTCGGTCTTGCTGAGCGAGATCAACGTCGAGCGGCAGCAGCTGCTGGGTCATCAGGTGGAGAGGGCTCGGGAGCTCTTGGGAGATGATGAGGGCGGCAGGATCCTGGTCATCGACGATCCAGACTTCCATGTGGGGATCGTGGGCCTGGTGGCCAGTCGCCTCACGGACGAATTCTACCGGCCCAGCCTGGTGATGCGGCGGGGCAGGGCGGCGACGCGCGGGTCGGCCCGGAGCATTGAGGGCTTTCATATCACTCATGCCTTGGATGCCTGTTCCGATCTCCTCTCGCGCTATGGGGGACATGCCAGGGCGGGGGGGTTCTCGCTGCCCAGCGAGAACCTGGGCGCGTTCCGCGAGCGGCTGGAGAGCTACGCCGCCCAGAATCTGACCGAGGAGATGCTCACTCCGCACCCCAGGGTGGACGCTATCGTCTCGCTGGAAGAGATAACCGAGGACACACCTGCAGCACTCTCTCGGCTGGAGCCTTTTGGCCAGGGGAACCCCGAACCCGCCCTGGCCACCGCAGGTCTGAGGGTGCTGGAGATGCGCGCGGTGGGGCGAGAAGGGCGGCATCTACGCATGACGGTCTCCGATGGCCATCGGTCGATGGGGGGCATCGCCTTTCGGCAGGGCCACCGCGCCAGCGAGTTTGTCCCGGGCGACATGATTGATCTGATCTACCAGCCCACCCAGAACGAGTGGCAGGGTAGGGTGTCTCTCCAGTTGGTGGTCCAGGCGATGCGAAGGAGCAGCGAGGGGGGCGTTCCTGGCTCGGGCGGGCAGGGGTGAGCGCATAGAGGTGGGGCATATGAGCAGTCGAAACATCACTGCAGAGGTCACCGGCATCGGTCGCGTATCTGATGTCACCGCTATCCTGGGGCAGATTGAGAGGGTGCAATGTTGCAGCGTCGTGGGCGTAAGCAATATCGGCAAGTCAGCATTGCTGCGTGGCCTCTTGCGACCTCAGGTTCTGGAGGGCTATTTGGGACCGGCGGTGGGCGAATACCTCCTAGTCTATGTGGACCTGAACCGGATGCTGCACATGAGCGAGCAGGGTTTCTACGAGCTTGTGTTGCGCTGCCTGACGCACACGTTGGGTGGTTCGCCAGATGGGACCCGGCTTTCGAGCCGGCTCGATCGCGCTTATCAAGATGTGCTTCAGCCTGCCAGCGCACTCGCCGTGCCCCTGGGATTCAACCGCGCTATCACTGCGGTGGCAGACGAGTTTCCCGGCAAGAAGGTCATCTTCCTTTTCGATGAGTTTGACGACCCGTTGCGCCTCCTGGAGGGGCGTGTTTTCCTGAATCTACGGGCGCTGAGGGACCAGTACGCCGACCGAATCGCCTACGTGACGGCCACCGGGAAGCGCCTCGATACCCTGCGTGACGAGCCTGACGTCGGCGTGGACGAGTTCTGCGAGCTCTTTGCCGCCCACACACGTATCCTCGGGCCGCTGCATCACGCCGACGCCCGCGCCCTCCTGGCCAGACTCTCGGAGCGACGGGGGCTGCCCCTGTCGGACGATTGCCTCGCAGAGCTGGTCAGGCAAGCGGGGGGACACCCCGGACTGCTTGCGGCCAGCGCCTACTGCGCAGCCAGGGAGTTGACCTACGCCGGCGGGAGTGGGCAGCGGCAATACAGCTCACACCCCTTGACCCTGGAGCTGGATGCCGATCCCAGCGTGCGCGCCGAGTGTGCCAAGCTGTGGAACGAGCTGTCCCCCTCCGAGCGGCGCGGTCTGGAGGAGTTCACCCAGTCGGGTGCCAGCAGCCGCTCTGATGGTCTGCAGGCCCTCCTGGAAAAGGGACTGCTCCGGGAGCGGGGCACTGGTCTGGAGGTGTTTTCTGAGATATGGCGACGGTATGTGCTGTGGAAGTACGAGGCGCGCCGCCCCACCTCCAAGGGGGTCCGCATGGACGTGCAGACCAGCGAGGTGTGGGTCAACGGCAGGCCAGTTCCCTATCTGGCTCCTTTGGAGTATCGTCTGCTTATGGTGCTCTATGGCCGGCTGGGAACGGTGTGCACCAAACAGGAGATCGTGGAGGCCGTCTATGGCCGGGACTATATGGCTGGCGACGACCCAGCTTTGCAGCGCTTGGTGCGACGTCTTCGAGAGCGGATCGAGGACGACCCTTCCAGACCCGAGTATGTGCTGAGCGTGCGAGGCTACGGCTACAGGCTAGTTGGGACCGACCAGGGATCCGACCTGCGGCGACAGGAGATCACAAGATGAGCGAGGGCTTGGGAGTCCCCCGAACGTTGATTCGGGCTGCCGTCTGGAGCGCCGGGGCGATCGATCCCGTGGTCTTGCGGTGCGCGATTGTCCTCGATGCAACCTGCGGCGCACCTCCTCGCTGGGCGAGAAGCCGCATGGTGGTCCCCGATGCCTGATCCCGCACACATCAGGATCAACGATGAGCTGGCCATTCCTCTTTCCGAACTGCGCTTTCGCTTTTCGCGTTCCAGTGGCCCGGGAGGACAAAGGGTCAATCGCACCTCGACGCGTGTCGAATTGCTGTTTGACGTGAAGATCTCGCCCAGCCTGAGTGCTCGGCAGCGCGAGATGATCTTGGGGCGACTTGCGGGATACGTTGACGGTGCGGGGGTGCTCCATCTCGTCTCGCGGGCGACCCGGAGCCAGTTCCTCAACCGGCGTGACGTGATAGCCCGCTTCCGCAGGCTCCTGGCTCGCAGCCTGCGGGTGCCGGCCAGGCGCGTTGCCACCAGGCCCACCCGCGCCGCGAGAGAGAGCCGCCTGAAGAAGAAACGGGTGCGCAGTTTGTTGAAGCGGATACGGCGACGCGTGACCGGTGAGGACTGAGGATACAAGGTCAGAAAGGCCGCGCTACATCCACATCAAAGAGATCCGCGCACACAGCAGGATCGACGTTCCCAACTCTGGGCCGCCTAGGTCTCGACTCGGAGGAGAAAAGCAGATCATGGCCGCTATGGTCGCCTTTGCCAGCCTACCGTTCGGGCTGGGGGGAGGGGAATACGAGACCGCCACCGCCGCGGGGCCAGTCACTGTCCATGTGACCGAGTCGCAATACAGCCCCCTGGTGACCGTGTCGGCTGGGTCGGGGTCGCAGGAGCCCTCTCCTGGCGGTAGTGAAGGAGATGCGGGCACCTCCTACACCTGGTACGATCACCCCTTCGTGTTGCGGGTGGTGTTCGGTGGCGACGGGGCTTCTCTGGGCTCTATAGGGTCCTCTGCGTCCATACTGCGTCCCCTGCCCGATGACGCCGACATCGATGACCAGGCAACTCTTGCCGGCATGCGAGAGGACTTCTCTGAGGTGGCCTTGGATGCCTTGAACCACCTGATAGCCGTGGTGCGTCGCAAGGCCCGACTCTATCGCGTCCTGGATCTGCGCCGGGATGACATCGAGATAACCGTCCGAGACCTGGATGGCACGCTCTTGTGCGAGGACCCCTTGC
>DATKWG010000033.1:0-13132 GCA_035529675.1 Anaerolineae bacterium | reverse complement strand
GTGTGGAGGGTTGGCGGGGTTGTCCAGCCAGCAAGCATGGCCCTGAAGGCCAGTCTTTCAGCTTTGCACGTCGGATGTTATAATAGGCGGGGCGCAGAGCGGATGCGGGTTGGCTTGTCTCTGGATGACTGAACCCCGGATCGACGCCCAAAAGAGCGCTGGCGACCGGGCGCGAAAGGGCCGATGTCGGGCCTCTGCGAACGGGCCTGGGCAGGTCACCAATGGGCTGGTCAACGGGCGAGAACTGGTGGGGAAGCCTGAAGATGAGGATTCGCCTCCTGCGGGAGGGACCCGTTTCAGGAACGCGAAGGAGCGTCTTCCGCTGCCGTAGGGTGCGATTCCTGGTGCGCGCTACTCTATTGGGAGGTTAGTCGGAGTGGTGACCGATAGTGACATTGCGGAACTGGAAGCGATCGTGGGGAAGGAGAATGTATCCGCTCGATCTTCTGACCTGGACGGTCATTCCGTGGACGAGTCCTGGGTCGAGCCGCACCGGCCGGACGTGGTTGTGTGGCCAACCTCGGCGGAGGCGATATCGTCTATCCTGCGGCTGGCCAACGAAAGGGGGATACCGGTAGTGCCCTGGAGTGGTGGGTCGAGCCTGGAGGGCAATCCGATTCCAGTGGAGGGTGGGATCGTTCTGGCGATGTATCGTATGAACGAAATCGTGGAGATTCGAGAGGACGATCTCCAAGTGCTGGTTCAGCCTGGCGTGGTGTACGATGACCTGAACGATCGGTTGCGCCGCTTGGGCATGTTTTTCCCACCCGCGCCTGGCAGTTCTGATGTGGCCACGATTGGCGGAATGGTAGCCAACAACTCTAGCGGCATGAGGGCGTTCAGATACGGCGTCACCCGTGACTATGTGCTGAAGCTTGATGTGGTTCTGCCCAACGGCGAGCTGGTTACCGTGGGAGGCAACGCAAAAAAGTCCACGAGTGGTTACGACCTGGTGAGCCTGTTCGTGGGCTCTGAAGGTACGCTGGGCGTGGTCAGCGAGATCACCCTGCGTCTGGCCGGTTTGCCGGAGAAAGTGGGTGCGGCAGTGGCGGTCTTTGACGAGCTTGCCGATGCCACCAGGGCCGTCTACGAGTGCGCTCGCTACGGGTTGAGAGCGTCGGCTCTCGAGATCCTTGACTCGGCGACGGTGCAGGCCATAAACCTACAACAGGGGCTCTCGTTGGCCGAGGCCCCCACTCTCTTTCTTGAATTCGATGGCACGCAGGCTGGGGTGGAAGAACAGATCGAGTACGCGGGCGAGTTGTGTGAGGACAACGGATGTGTCGATTTCCAGGTGGCCCTGACTGCCGAGGCCTACGAGAAACTCTGGTCTGGACGCCGGGAGGCCCACGACTCGATAAAGCTCTCGCATCCTGGGTGCACCATGATCGCTGGCGATGTTTGCGTGCCCATGTCCAAGTTCGGGGAGATGATGGAGTTCGCTCACACCTTGTCTCAGCGCCTGCACTTGTCGCTGTACGCCTTTGGCCACGCCGGAGACGGCAATCTGCACACCGAGATCATTGCCCACCGGGAGAATGACGACGAGTTCTCGCGGGCTCTATGGGCGACCGATGAGATTGTGGGCCACGCCCTTGAGTTAGGTGGTACTGTGGCAGGCGAACACGGCGTAGGTTTCGCCAAGCGCCAGTTCATGAGCAGGGAACATGGACGGACTCTGCAACTCATGCGATCGATCAAGGATCTCTTGGATCCGAAGGGCATCATGAATCCGGGCAAGATCTTCCCAGATTAGTAGTGGGGGCTCATTCGCAGGACATGAGACTGCTGCAAGAGGGATGTAGAGCTCTGGGGCTTACGCTCGGCGCCGTGCATCTGGCCGCCTTCGAGAACTACTATCGCGAGCTTTCCTCCTGGAACCTTCGTTTCAACCTGACTACCATCACCGGGTATGAGGACATTCAGTGCAAGCATTTCCTCGATTCGCTGAGTTGTCTCTTGGCTCTGCCGCAGCCCGGCTCAGCAGGAGGGATTCCCGACGCGATCCCTCTCCAGCTTTCGCCGCGCCCCCTCTGGTGTCTCGATGTCGGCAGTGGAGCGGGATTTCCTGGGGTTCCTCTCAAGATCCTTCTGCCCGAGGCCAAGATGGCCCTGATCGAGGCTACGGCGAAGAAGGTCAACTTCTTGCGCCATCTGGTGCGGGTCTTGGGCCTGACGGGAGTTGACGTGCTGCACGGAAGGGCTGAGGAGATCGCTCATATGCCCGAGCACAGAGAGCGCTACGACTTTGTGGTGGCGCGGGCGGTGGCCGATCTCTCGGTGCTCGCCGAGTACTGTTTGCCCTTTTGCCGCGTGGGGGGCCGCATGGTGGCGCAAAAGGGGAAGGTTGCCACGGACGAAGCCAGGTTGGCCCAGCGGGCCTTTGGAGTCCTGGGGGGCGCGCTGGTGGACGTCAAGGAAGTGATTCTGCCCGGGCTACCCCCGGGTCGATGCCTTGTAGTGGTCGATAAGAAGCGCAAGGGTCCTGAGGACTACCCGCGACCAGCGGGCGTCCCTTCCAAGAGACCACTCGGTGAGGCTGCCTACTGACCTGTTGACGGCGTCGGCCAAGTCAGAGTTGGCGAGGTGTGGCCTGTTCTCCTCGATGCGCTGGGCACATCACCCGCCGGTAGGTGTGGGCTGGTCCAGACGAAGAATAGAGCCATCGTGAATACGCCAAAGGACTGCCGAAGCCAGAAAGTCAGCGGTGAAGCAGTCCTCGTTGGTTGTGGTGATGAGCACCTGCTGGGTATGGGCCAGGCTCTGGAGCAGGAAGTGAGCACGGTGTTCGTCCAGTTCGGAGATGACGTCGTCCAAGAGAAGGATGGGCATTTCTCCGGTCTGGCCGCGCATGAGCTCGACCTCGGCCAGCTTGAGGGCAAGAACCAGTGTGCGCTGCTGCCCCCGCGATGCGAATATGGTCGCATCCCGATCATTCACCAGGAAACGCAGGTCGTCGCGATGCGGGCCCAGAACCGTGACGGCGCGGGCTATCTCCTCGGCGCGCGCGGCGCGGAGAGCAGTGAGAAAGGATGCCGCCAGGCCCGACACGTGCATTGCATCATTTTCCGAAGCCCACATTTCTTCCTCGTCAGATAGGCCGGAGGCAGGGCATGGTACCTGCCCCGTGACGCTGCCATGATACCTGAGCTGCAGGCGTTCCTGGCCTCCGGTCAACGCCAGGTGGATCTTCACGGCATGGCGGGCGAGCTCATGGGTGGCCCAAAGGCGGCGCGAGAGAACGTAGGACCCGAGATTGCTCAGTTGTTCGTCCCAGTAGTCAAGCTGGTTGGGATCGGCATGGCTGGCACATATCTGGCGGAGCAGTGCGTTGCGCTGTCGCACGACGCGATTGTAGCGAGAAAGAGAGCGGCAATAGACCCGGTCTATCTGACAGAGAGTGATGTCCAGATAGCGTCGCCGCTCAGCGGGACTGCCGGCCACCAGGGAGATGTCCTCGGGCAGGAACAGGACGACGTTCAGTGTGCCCACCGCGTCAAAGGCGCCCCGGAGAACGCCGTCGAGACGGATCTGCCGCCGGAAGGTCTTGCTGACGGCATCGCCGTCGGATTGGGGTCCCTTGACCAGGGTCATCTCGATGGTGTGATCTTGGCCCTCTCTGGCAAAGAGGGCTTCCAGACGGGCGTACGGTATCGCCTCGCGATCTGCAGCCCAGTTGATAAGCTGCCTGTCGGAGGAGGCAAGGGGCGACCTGGTGGTGGCCAGATAGTAGATGGCCTCGAGGAGGTTGGTCTTGCCTTGGGCGTTGCCGCCCGAGAACACGCTGATGCGCGCTGGAAGATCGAGCTCCAGGCGCGCATAGTTGCGAAAGTGGGTCAGGGTGAGCTGTTTCAGATGCATCTGCCCATGCTAGTGAGCCATGTACATGGGCATGATGACGTGAACAAAGCCGCTGCCTTCGGCTGGCCTGATGACCCCTGGGCTCGACGCGTCTCGCGTCTCCAGAAGCATGTCTTCCGTGTCGATCACGCTGAGGGCTTCGATAAAGTACTTGGCGTTGAATGCGATCTCCATGGGCTTCCCATCCACCTGTGCGTTGAGCTCACTCATGTTGTCGCCGTGTTCCGCCGAGGCTGCGCTGACGATCAGGCGCCCCGAGTCGCTGCCCTGGTCGGCCACGATCTGCAGGCGCACCATGTTGGATGCATCCCGGGCAAAGATGAAAGCCATCCGCATCGCCTGGAGGAATCCCGAGGCGTTGACAGAGATCCTGCAATTGTAGGTTGTCGGGATGATCCGGCTATAGTCGGGGAAGGAACCCTCCACTAGCTGAGAAACCAGGTCTACGTCGGTCAGCCGAAAGAAAACCTGGTTCCGGCTTGGAGCGACCAGCATCTTGATCGGACTCTGTTGCTCCCCGCTGATGCGACGCAACTCCTGCAGAGCTCGTGCGGGGATGATGATGCTCATCGGCTCTGGAGCGCCCTCCTCCAGCTCGATCGAGCTCACCGAAAGCCGGTAGCCATCGGCGGCGGCCAAGGTGAGACGGTCTTCCTTCAGATCGGCCAGCACTCCGGTCAGCACCGGTCTGCTCTCGTCTGTTGCCGCTGCAAAGGCTACCTGATCGATCGTCCGACGCAAGAGATCGGGTCTGATTTCCACGACGTTGTCTTGCTCCGGCACCAGGATGAGAGGGAACTCTTGAGCGTCGATTCCTTTGATGTTGGCTTCGTAGCGCCCGCACTTCAGGTTGAGGGTTTGGGTGCGGGTGACAAGAGCGAGGTCCAGGCGTTCAGGTGGAAGCGAATTCACAAAGTCAGCCAACAGGCGCGCGGGGACGGTGGTTGCTCCCTCCTCTTCCACCGAGGCACCGATCCAGCAGTTGATGCCAACCTCCAAATCGGTCGCTGACAGTTTCAGGCGCGACTGGTCGGTGGCCAAGAGCACATTGGAAAGCACTGGGAGGGTGCTACGAGTGGCCACGGCTCGACTGACAACGGAAAGACCCTTGGCAAGATTTTCTTGTAGGCACGACATTCTCATCGATGCGTCCTCCTTGCATCGTGGATGCTAGACTAGTATAGGCCGATCCTCTGCTGCGGTCAACTTGTGGATGGAGAGGGTATCGAAAAGGGGCCATTGTCATTCCGCCCGCACCACGGGTCGACCGTGACGGGCATGGGGCGTCCTTCGACGGCGTGCTGGTCGTTGTGGGCCGTCGTACCGAGGGAGTGGGCTCGCGGAAAGGAGTGGGCCCCGGGTAGTGGTCAGCTCTACTTGAAAACATAGATACCGTTCTCGATCGGCCATTGGCCCCTGCACTTGTTGCATTGCACGCTGCTGGCTGCTTGGTGCAACGGCTCATTCCCGCATTCGGGACAGCGGAACAACTGGTCCTGGCCTGGCAGCTCGGTTCCCTGCGGCTTGGTCACGTGTGATCGGACAAAGATGCTTGGTCCAAGGGCGAGGGGCGCGGTAATGCGTTGCAGAGCGCCGTCGAGCGCGGCCAGCACCTGTGGGGGCAAGACGCGCTTGAGGATATTCACGCGGAATAGAGACACGGACAGGCGCTGGTCGATCTCGAAGCCGGTTTCAAGGAGGTGGTGCGTAACCCAGGCTGGGTGAAAGTTGAAGTGCAGGTTGGCGAACTGATGCGGACTGCGGTCAAAGGGGTCGCTTCCGCGTCCTATGAGATGGCGCAGGATGTTTTTCAGGTGGCGCTTGTTGGCGAACTCCAGGACAAAGGTTCCCCCCCCACAGGTGACTCGTGCAACTTGCTGAAGAGCGGCGGGCACGTCCCCCAGGTGGTGGAGCACTCGGACCATCACCGTCGTGTCCACGACGTCGGTCGCCAGGGGAAGTCGATAGATGTCGGCGGCCACGTAGACGAATCGCTCGTCGCCGAGTTGCTTTCGAGCGTAGTCCAGTTGGGAGACGGAGTAGTCGAGGAGGATCACTTGATCGTATCCTTGGTACGCGGGGGCGAGGCGGCCGAATCCCCCCCCCAGGTCAAGCAGGCGTCTACGACCCGAGGGGGGAAGTAGGCGCGCCAGGGCTCGACGCTCGGCCAGGTCTTCGTAGGCGCGGGACTGGCCCTCCCAGAAGTCTGCGCGATAAGTGCTGCCCTCATAGTCGCAGATGGGGCGGTTCTTGTTGTGGGGATTTGATTCGCTCAATGGCGGCTCCTGGTCGGCAAGGGCGCAGTGTATCTGGGGGAGAGGCTTGCTTTCGACAGGCAAAGGAGGTCGGCCCGGCAATCAAGGTCAAACGGGTGCAGCGGTCTTGTCGGTGTTCGAAGCCCGGCTTCGATGTTTCACGTAGAACAATGCCTCTGCAGAGCGACCGCCCTCCTCATCCCCCGACGCATGCCTTCCCCGTAGAGCAGGCCCGGGGTACCGGAACGTTCCCACGCATCCCCCACGCCGATTCTCATTGGGCTCCTCCCGTCCAATGGAGGCCAGCCCATTCTATCAAGCGAAGGCACTCTGGTCAAAGGGGTGTCCGGAGAGAACGGGCCGCCAGCGGCCCGCGCCCTCTCGTTTCCCTCTCCGCACCCTTGTCTGCCCAGAGATCCTCTAGCGGATCTCCGCGCGGCGCAGCATGTTCGCGTTGGTGACCACGGTTATCGAGCTGGCGGCCATGGCCGCCTCGGCCAGAGCCGGGTGCAGCAGCCCCAAAGCGGCCAGAGGGATCATGACCAGATTGTAGAAAAAGGCCCAGAACAGGTTCTGCTTGATCTTGCGAAAGGTAGCCCGCGAAAGCTTTATGGCGCTGACCACTCCCCACAGGTCGCCCCGCACCAGGGTGATGTCGGCCGCCTCGATGGCCACGTCTGTGCCGGTCCCGATGGCGATGCCCACGTCGGCCTGAGCCAGGGCCGGCGCATCGTTGATGCCGTCGCCGACCATGATCGTCGTCCCAAAGGTCTCCTGTAGCCGTCGGATCTCGGCCACCTTGCCCTCGGGGAGGACCTCTGCAATCACGTGATCGATCTTGGCCGCGCGGGCTATGGCTTGAGCCGTGCGGGCGTTGTCTCCGGTCAACATGGCCGTCCTTAGTCCCAACGCGTGAAGGGCGCTCACTGCTTCGGCGGCCTCCTCCTTGATGGGGTCGGCGACCGCCAACAGTCCGATCAGCTCTCCGTTTTGGGCCACCATGACTACCGTTTTGGCCTCGGCCACAAGGTCGGCCAGCTTGTCTTCGCCCGCGCTGAGGTCAACGGCTGCCTCGTCCAACAACCGAGCGTTTCCGACCAGCAGTGCTTCGCCGTCCACACGCGCCTGGATCCCCTTGCCGGGCAGAGCAGTAAACTCTGCTGGCCGTTCAAGATGCAGGCCACGCGCCTGGGCGCTTTCTACGATGGCCCTGCCGATAAGGTGTTCGCTGCCAGTCTCCGCTGACGCGGCTTTCTGCAGCAGGTTCTCCTCGCTCCCGTTCAGCGCCACGATATCGGTGACCGTCGGCTTTCCCACGGTCAGCGTGCCGGTCTTGTCAAACACGACGATCTGCGCCTCTCGCGCCCTCTGGATGGCGGCACCATGACGGATGAGGATGCCATTCTCCGCTCCGATGCCACTCCCCACCATGAGAGCGGTGGGCGTGGCCAGCCCAAGAGCGCAGGGGCAGGCGATCACCAGCACCGAGATGGTGGCCACCAGGGCCAGCGTGGCAGGTGAGAGGCTGGGGTCGATCCAGGGCAACAACCCCTGGGCCACGTTCAAGAGGTCGCCCAACCTGCTGCCGAAGACGAGCCAAACGAGCAGGGTGAGCAGGGCAATACCAATCACCACTGGCACAAAGACTGCCGTGACCCTGTCGGCCAGCTCCTGGATGGGGACCTTGGTGCCCTGTGCTTCCTCAACCATGCCGATGACCTGGGCCAGAAAGGTATCCGCGCCCACGCGTGTGGCCTCCACGTGGAGCAGGCCGATCTGGTTCACGGTGGCCCCGATCACTTCGTCTCCCTTGCCCTTGTGCACGGGCATCGATTCGCCAGTGGCCATCGACTCATCCACCGCGCTCTCGCCGCTGACCACCAGGCCATCGGTGGGAATCTTTTCCCCGGGACGGACGACCATCAGGTCCCCTACCTTCACCTGAGACAAGGGCACCTCGTACTCCTGGCCATCGATCAGTACGTGGGCGGTCTTGGCCCCCAGCTCCACAAGCTTGCGAATCGCCTGGGATGCACGCCCCTTGGCGCTGGCCTCGATGTATCTGCCAGTAAGATGAATGGCCATTATCATCGCGGATACGGCGGCGTAGCTGGCCATAGGCGTCGCCAGTGAGAGGGGGCCGCTGACCCATGACGCAGTGGTGCCCATGGCGATCAGGACATCCATGTTGGCGCTGCCGTGGGTAACCGAATTCCACGCTGAACGGAAAGTGGCTCTGCCGGGCCAGGCCAAAACCGGCAAGGCCAACAGGATCAGAGCTACCTCGACGGCCACCTTGCTGGGCCAGGCGACGCCTGCAATCATATCCAGCAGCATCAGCACGGCGAGGGGCGCGGTAAAGCCCCAGGCAACCCACATACGCCTCCGCGCACGCGCCATCTTTTGGGCCTCAAGATCCACTTCTTCTGCGTCAAAGTCTTGACTCTGCTCGTCCAAAACCTCGTAGCCCGCGTCGCGCACCGCTTCCCTCAGAGCATCCACAGTAGCGAGTCCGGCTACGTATTCCACGCTGGCTCTCTCTGTGGCCAGATTGACGTTGGCTGCCACCACTCCGTCCACCTTGCTCAGCGCGCGCTCCACGTGGGCCACACACGAGGCGCAGGTCATGCCGCCTACGGGAAGTATGATGCGCTCCACTCTGACATCATACCCGGTTTCGCGCACCTTCTGGATCAGTTGCGCGGCGTCAACAAGGGTTGGATCGAAGGTAACCAGGGCCCGCTCGGTGGCGATGTTGACCCTGGCACTCTCCACCCCCTCGACTCGTCGCAGACCACGCTCCACGCTCGCCGCGCAACTCGCACAGGTCATCCCCAGAATGTCCAAGTCTACACTCTGTTTGGACACGTCGCCCTCCAGCCGAAACCCCATCAAATCGAGAGTCCCTCTTCTGCATTCTAGCATAGTCTAGTAACTTGGTCAAGAATACGCCACGGAGAGTCTCGAAAAGAAACGATGGTCACAGGTGAGCCGCACCGCAGCGAAGCCCAACAATTCCTCCGCGTTCCAACCGTTGTCTTCTCCGCACCCGTGGCGTATAATAGATGGGTTCCCAACCCACGGGTTTCTGATTGGGCCTGACCCAACTCGCCCCGTCTGTGACCGTCTTTCGCTCAGATGGGTCTGGTTACCATTGCGAAGTGGGCGTTCGCTGCCCCTTTGGGGTGGCCAAGGTGAGAAGCTCCCATGCCAACGCCGTTACGCTATCGTGGCTACATCATCCTGACTCTGATCTATGCTATCTTTTTCGCCGGGTACGTTGTCTACGAACGGCGGCCCCAGCCTGAGCCCATACAGATCATCGACCCGACGCCCACGCCAACGCAGACCCCGACGCCGATCCACGTCCACATGACTGGCGCTGTGCAACGTCCTGGCGTCTATCTGCTCCCTCCGCAAAGCCGGCTGTTTCAGGCGGTGGACGCGGCAGGCGGCTTGACCAGCGATGCCGACCCGGAGAGGGTGAATCTCGCCGACCGAATTCAGGACGCACAGCAGGTGTTCATCCCAAGACTGGGCAAGACTCCACCCCCCAGCCCTACGCCCATCGCAGCATCGCTTAGCCGGAGCACCGAGTCGGGCCAACTTGGTCACGGACTGATCAACATAAACACCGCTTCCGCTGCGGAGCTCGACGCCATGCCCGGAATCGGTCCGGTCTATGCCGCGCGCATCATAGCCTACCGGGAAGCTCATGGGCCGTTTTCCAGCCCAGCCGAGATCGTGCAGGTGAAGGGAATCGGCACAGCAACCTACGAGGAGATCAAAAGCCGCATCACCGTTGATTGAGTGCACTGAAGCGAGGATCATTCACTATCGGGCTGTTCACCCACTGGGAGGTGTGCAACATGAAGGCTGAGGTAGTCCTGACAGTATCGGAATCGAAGCGCTTGATTGCCAAGGGCGTAGCCGGCCTGGACTTTATCCAGGAGAGACTTCGGCAGGGCATCATTGTGGTCAGCACGGGTAGCACCAACGGATACGTCTACGAGGAACTCACCGGGCAGACGATCGACAAGCGATCTTATCTCACTGGCCGCACCGGACCGGCCAAGACCACCCTTGGCTGGAAGGTGCGCCGTATGCCCGATTTGGTGCTCGTAGCTGGGCAACCCGCGCCCGAGCTCGATCGATTCTCGGCCCTGGCGCGAATGAAGGCCGGTGACGTATACGTCAAAGGCGCCAATGCCCTCAACTACTCAAGGGGGCTGGCGGGGATCACCATCGGCGACCCATCCGGCGGCACCGTCGGCGGGGCTATGGGCGCGATCGTGGGCAAGAAGTTGCGTCTGCTCATCCCCGTGGGCCTTGAGAAAGAGGTCCCTTTTCACATTCAAACCACGAGCGCTCTTGTGGCCGGACCCGGTCCCCACCTGGGAGTGGTGCATTCACTTTGGCCAGTCCGAGGCATCATCTTCACCGAGATCGAAGCCCTCAAGGTGCTCTGCTCGGTCGATGCATATCCGGTGGCAGCAGGGGGCATCGCCGGCGCCGAGGGCGGATTGCGCTTGCTCTTGATCGGTGACGACGAGGCCATCCATCAGGCGGTAGACCTGGTGACGGGGATTCAGGGAGAGCCACCATTCGCCTAGGGTGTGCAGAAGGAGCCATCAGCCCTCGGGGATATCAGTCGCCCTCCGCCACATCCTCGACAGAGTCGGCTTGCTCCGCCAGCCCGCCACGACGACCCTGCAACGGCTCGCCCTCGTCATTCCCGGGCAGCGCCTCGCTATCCTCAGCTTCGTCCTCGGGAGGCGTCCAGGGCGTACCTGGCACGTAGACCATGCTGGGGCGGCGCAGCTTGCGGCGAATAAGCATCAAAGAGACAAACACTACTATGAAACCAACCGATACGCACTGGGCGACGGGAATCCCACCCACCGTCCAAGCGTCAGGACGCTGAAACTCGATGAAGAACCGGATCACGGGATAGATGATGCCATAGAGAAACACTAGGTCTCCGTGAAATCGGTTCCTACGCCAGTTGCGTGCCAGTTGGAACAGGATCAGGAACCCAGCAAAGTTGAGCAGGGATTCGTAAAAGAAGGTGGGATGAAAGCGGTCGAAGGCCTCGTACCCTGGCAGGCGGTGGTCTGGGGCAATGTAGATAGCCCACGGCGCATCCGAAGGGTAGCCATAGAGCTCCTGATTGAAAAAGTTCCCCCAACGACCGATTGCCTGGCCCAGAAGGAGTCCCGGCGCACAGTAGTCTGCCCACTCCAAGAAGCGCAACTTGTGGTATCTGGTGTAGGCCCACACGCCGAACAATCCTCCCAAGAAGGCGCCAAAGATACCGAACCCACTCATCTGCAGCCCAAACATCTCCCCCGGATGGGCGCGATAGTACTCCCAGCTAGAGAGAATGTGATAGATCCTTGCACCGATCACGCCCATGAGCAGGCACACGAGCAATAGGTTCCAGGCGATCTCGGGATCACGCCCGTTCCGGCGTGACAGCTTGCTGGCGATGTGCGCCGCCAGCATTGCCCCGGTGACAATCAGCACCCCATACCAGTAAATGGCGATAGGGCCTATCCGAACGAAAACGGGATTGGGCTGCATGAGATCCTCCTGACTGTGCGTCGCTGCAAGGCGACCACAATTGCCGCCCAGGCAACGCCCATATCTCCCGTAATTATAGGCTAAACGGAGCCTGTGCCAAGCTCCGCTGGTTCCCCATTGACAGAAGACGCATCCCAGCCTATAAGTAGTGGGGCTTCATCCACGGCCCGGTTGCTGCGACAGCCGAGGCCATATCTGACGCTCAGGTCGATCAGTCGCGCCAGGAACTGGGCTTTGGGCAGGTGATCCCCGACCAAGAAGGGGCTGCGCCGCCGCGGCCTATGAAACCCAGAAGCTGAATGCTGCGTACTAGTAGTTGTCAGTTTTGACCGAGAGAGAGGCGACAAACACGGAGGTTCATCCAAATGGAGCAAAACAAGGGTAGACTGGCACTGTGGATTGCCCTGGGAGTCATCGTTGGGCTCTTGCTGAGCTGCCTGGCCGGCGCCCTGGCCGGGAGTGTTGCAGGGTACTGTGCAGGCAGGCAGGCGGTCCGCTTGACACGAGAGCCACAGGCCTACGGTTACGGCGAACGGTTCGGCTTTGAGCTGCCGGACATCAGGATACCCACACCTAAAATCCCGGAGGAGCTCCCAGAGTTCGAAGTGCTTCCCTTCCGGGGCGGAGGTGCGCTCGTTCTCACCGTCACTGAAGGCAGCCCTGCAGATGACGCTGGACTGCGTTCGGGAGACCTGATCATCGAGGTAGACGGCGTGCCACTCGGAAAGGACCAGACGCTTGCGGACCTGATCTCGCAGTATGATCCGCGAGACAGAGTTGAGCTGCAGATCGTCCGCCGAGGTCGCGAGGCAACTATCGAGGTCGAACTCGGGCAGCATCCCGAGACAGACCGTCAAGCCCCGTGGCTGGGCATCGAATATAGCACGCTCCCACGCTTCGAGCTGCCAGAGTCGCCTCAAGGCAGGTCCGACTGACGGTCTGATGGCCGCACCGGGCCCGCGAATCTGCCAGCACTTGGCTGAGCGCATACCTGCGTCGTCCCCCAGTGCCCGGCACCGTGGTGAGCGTCACTTGAGGCATCAACTATGGCACTCTCCCTGATCAGTGCGGCCACTGGCGGAGAGGATTCCTCCTCAGTCCTCTACTACACCAGCACCACATCGCCTTTTGGCGAACTCTGGCTGGTGGCCACCCCGCGCGGGATTCGCCGCTTGTGGCTGGCGCCCAGCCACGAAAGCTGGCCGAACGCCCTCGCCCACGAGCTGGGCGCCCACTTCAGCCGCGACCCCAGCCGCCTTGCCGTGGCTTGCCAGCAGCTTGCCCAGTACTTTGCTGGGCAACGTCGCTCTTTCGATCTCCAACTTGATCTATGCGGCTCAGCCTTCCAGCGTAGGGTTTGGGCTGCCACCAGACGCATCCCCTATGGTAAGGTCTGCACCTATGGCGAGCTGGCACAGGCCATCGACGCTCCA
>DATKWG010000032.1:0-28672 GCA_035529675.1 Anaerolineae bacterium | reverse complement strand
TGGTCCTGCTGCCTTCCTGCGACAAGATCATCCCTGGCATGGTCATGGCTGCTGCCAGAGTCAACATCCCCGCGGTGGTGGTCACTGGGGGGCCGATGTTGGCCGGCCATCGCGGAAGAACGGTCCTGGACCTGAGCAGCGCCTTCATGGCGGTTGGCGCTGTGACCAGCGGTGAGATGACCGAGGAGGAAGCGAGGCTCATCGAGAGAGCCTGCTGCCCTGGTTGCGGCTCCTGTGCGGGCATGTTCACCGCCAACACCATGAGCTGTCTTTGTGAGGCCCTGGGCATCGCCCTGCCTGGCAACGGGGCCACGCCCGCGGTCAGCTCCCGAAGGGTGGCCTTGGCCAAACTGGCTGGCATGCAAGTGATGGAGATGCTGCGACGCAACATCCGACCGCGCGATATCCTGACGGCAGATGCCTTTCACAACGCCTTCTCGACCGACATGGCCATGGGGGGGTCTACCAATTCGGTCCTGCACTTGCTGGCTGTCGCGCACGAGGCCGGCCTGGAGTTCGACTTGCATGAGATCAACACCTTCAGCCAGAACACGCCGCACATCTGCAAGCTGTCCCCGGCGAGCGACCAGCACATCGAGGACCTCTACTATGCCGGTGGCATCGGGGCGATCATGCACGAGCTCGATGGGCTCGGCCTTCTGAGGCGTGACGCCCTCACCGTCACGGGTGCGAGCGTTGGCCAGAACCTCAAGCGAGGATCGCGGTGGGCGCCCGACTACGGGGCCATCGATCGCGAGGTGGTGCGCAGCGGCGACAATCCCTACTCGCCCACGGGAGGGCTGGCCATCCTGTTCGGCAATCTGGCACCCGAGGGCGCCGTGGTCAAGGCTGCCGCCGTGGCTCCTTCGATGATGCGGCATTCGGGACCGGCGCGGGTTTTCGAGTCGGAAGAGGAAGCCACTGCCGCTATCATGGCAGGCGACTTTGGGGAGGGCGATGTCATCGTCATCCGGTATGAGGGGCCAAAGGGCGGCCCGGGCATGCGAGAGATGTTGACCACCACATCCCTGTTGTCGGGCATGGGGGTGGACGACCGCGTCGCACTGCTCACTGATGGTCGCTTCTCGGGGGCATCGCGCGGGGCAGCAATCGGGCACATTTCGCCAGAAGCTGCTGCTCGCGGCCCGCTGGCGGCGGTGCAAGATGGCGACACCATCATCATCGACATACCCGATCGACGCCTGGAACTGGCAGTAGAGAACTCAGAGATCGCTTCTCGCTTGGAGGCCCTGCCACCCTTTGAGCTCAAGGTGCGAGGAGGCTACCTGCGCCGGTATGCAAGGGCGGTGACTTCGGCCAGCAGGGGCGCAGTTCTCCAGGAATAGGTCGTGCGGGGCAGCGGCACCCTCATGGCGGTTTCTGGCAATGCGACCATAGAAGAAGGTGGTGGAGAGCTGGTCTCGCGCTGCTCGGAGGGGGCAGCCGTGATCGATGGCCTTCTGGAGCGATCCTAGACGTCGCCGTGGGGTAGGAGGGGAACGACCATGAAGCTGAACGGAGCCCAGATCCTCTGGGAATGCCTGGTGCGCGAGGGCGTGGATGTGGTCTTTGGGATCACTGGGGGGGCCATCATGCCCGTCTATCATGAGCTTCCCAACTACCCAGTCCGTCACGTGACCATGCGCCATGAGCAGGCGGCTGCTCACGCCGCCGACGGCTACGCCCGTGCCACGGGCAAGGTGGGCGTCTGCATGTCCACTTCGGGTCCTGGAGCCACCAACCTGGTCACGGGCATCGCCACCGCTGCAATGGACTCCTCGCCTATCGTGGCCATCACCGGGCAGGTGAGCACGTCGGTGTTGGGCAGCGACAGCTTCCAGGAGACGGACATTACCGGCATCACCATGCCCATCACCAAGCACAACTACCTGGTTACCGACATAGGGGACCTGGCCCGCGCAGTGAAAGAGGCCTTCTACATCGCCAGCTCGGGGCGGCCCGGGCCTGTTCTGATTGACATTGCCAAGGACGTCCAACTCGCCGAGACAGAGTTCGAGTATCCCGCTGAGGTGAACCTGCCGGGATTCAAGCCTCACCTGCACGGCAACGCCCGGCAGATCAGGCAAGCGGCTCTGATGATCAATCAGGCCAAGGAACCCCTGCTCATCGCCGGACGGGGTATCATCATCTCCCGGGCCAGCGCTGAGTTGCGGGAGCTGGCCGAGAAGGCTCAGATTCCCGTGGTCACGACCCTGCTGGGCAAGAGTAGTCTGCCTGAGACGCACCCTCTGTGCCTGGGTATGGGTGGCATGCACGGGGAAGCCTTCACCAACTATGCGTTGCAGACGGCAGATCTGATCGTGGGCATTGGCACGCGCTTCGATGACCGCCTAACCAGCACCGCCGAAACGTTTGCACCTAAGGCCAAGGTCATTCACATCGACATAGATCCAGCCGAGATCGGCAAGCGCGTGCGAGTGGATCTGCCCATCGTGGGCGACGCGCGCAACGTATTGAGCCAGTTGCTTCCGTTGGTAGAATCAGGAGGGCACCCTGATTGGATCGAACGCATCGAAGAATGGCGTGCCGAGGCACGCGCGCGCGACGTGGTATGGCAAGAGAGCGACGCGCTACTCCCTCAGTATGTCATTCGCAGTATCTGGGAGGTAACCAAAGGCGACGCCCTCATGGTGAGCGATGTGGGGCAGAACCAGATGTGGGAAGCCCAATACTATCTCCACCAAAGACCTTGTAGCCTTATCTCCTCAGGCGGGCTTGGCACCATGGGTTTCGCTGTGCCCGCAGCCATCGGAGCGGCTGTCGGCTGCCCGGAACGTGACGTCTGGGTCGTGGCAGGCGACGGGGGCTTTCAGATGACCTGCCAGGAGTTGGCCACTATCGTGCAGGAAGGGCTCCCGATCAAGATCAACCTCCTCAACAACGGCTATCTAGGAATGGTTCGCCAGTGGCAGGAGCTCTTCTTCCAAAAGAACTACTCTGGGACGCCGATATCGGGCCCCGATTTCGCCAAGTTTGCCCAGGCCTACGGCATTCACGGCATCACCGTGGAAAAGAGGGGAGAAGTGACCGAGGCCCTGCGCCAGGCGCAGGCCATGGACGCCCCAGTGCTCATCGACTTTCGGATCGAAAGGGAACACAACGTGCTCCCCATGGTGCCATCGGGGGAGCCCATCGACAAGATGATCCGGCGTCCGGCGGTGCGGCACTAGGCCATCTGAAGGGCACACCTTTGAGAGAGGATGATTATGAGCACGGGACCACAGAGCGAAACCTACTCGAGACGGACGTTGGTTGCCCTGATGGAAGACAAGCCAGGGGTCCTGAGCAACGTCTCCAACCTCTTCCGCAGGCGCAACTATAACATCGAGAGTCTGACCGTTGGGCACAGCGAGACGCCGGGGATCTCCCGGATGACGGTCGTGGTCAATGCCAATGATGCTGTCGTCGAACAGGTGATCAAGCAGCTCCACAAGTTGATCAGCGTGACCAAGGTGACCGATATCACCGACGACGTGGCGGTGATCCGTGAGCTGGCCCTGATCAAGGTGCATTGCACTTCCAGCACTCGCGGCGAGATCAAGCAACTGGTGGACATCTTTCGCGCCCAGATCATCGACGTCTCACCCGAGTCGATGACCGTCGAGATCACCGGCACTGAGGACAAGGTGGACTCGCTCGTCAACATGCTCAGGCCCTTTGGCCTGAAGGAGATGGCTCGCACCGGGCGGGTGGCGATGTCCAGGGGAGCCACAAACACCAACGACAGCGACTAGTGGCTTGCCCTGGCGCCAGGGGCATGTTGCCCACTCAACTTGGCATTGCACTGGCGCGCCCAAGCGATCGAGGCGCCAGCCTCTCAGTACACTATTCAAGACAGGAGGAACATCAGTGGCCACCATCTACTACGACAAGGACGCCGATCTGTCGGCCATCAAGGACAAGAGGATCGCAATCATCGGCTACGGGAGCCAGGGACACGCACATGCCTTGAACCTGCGAGACAGTGGGTGCGACGTGCGGGTCGGCCTATACGAGGGGAGCAAGTCGTGGAGCGCGGCAGAGGCGGCTGGCTTGAGGGTGAAAACGTCCGCCGAAGCCGCCGCCGAGGCCGACATCATCATGATGTTGGTGCCCGACAACAAGGCACCCGCTGTCTACAAGCACTCGATCGCGCCGAATCTTGCTCCGGGCAAGATGCTGATGTTTGCCCATGGCTTTTGCATCCATTTCGGGCAGGTTGTGGCCCCCGAGGATATCGATGTGGCCATGATCGCTCCCAAGGCTCCAGGCCACAGGATGCGCGAGATCTTTCCAGAGGGACAGGGAGTGCCAGCTCTGTTGGCCGTCTATCAGGACGCAACTGGCCAGGCCAAACCCCTCGCCCTGGCCTACGCCAAGGGCCTTGGGTGCATGCGGGCGGGGGTGATCGAGACCACCTACGCCGAGGAGACCGAGACGGATCTCTTTGGCGAGCAGGCAGTACTCTGCGGTGGTGTCACCGCGCTGATGAAGGCCGGATTCGACACGCTGGTGGAGGCCGGCTATCAGCCAGAGATCGCCTACTTTGAGTGCGTCAACGAGCTGAAACTCATCGTTGACCTGATCTATCAGGGTGGATTCTCGTACATGCGCTACTCGGTGAGCGACACCGCCGAGCATGGCGACTATACCGGGGGTCCCCGAATCATCACCGATGATACCAGGGCCGAGATGAAGCGCATGTTGGCCGAGATTCAGGATGGCACCTATGCGCGCAACTGGATTCTGGAGAACCAGGCTGGCCGCCCCAGCTTTAACCTGATTCGGAAGCGCGAGCAGAATACGCTTGTTGAGAAGGTGGGCCGTCAGTTGAGGTCCATGATGCCCTGGCTCGACGCCAAGTAGGCGGCGATGCCAGTCCCGTGACGGCGTGTACCCGGGGTGCAAGGAGACTGCAACCAACCATGAATCGACGCGTGTCCATACTCGACACAACGCTTCGGGATGGCGCACAGATGGAGGGCGTTTCCCTTTCGGTTGTGGACAAGCTGCGCATCGCTCAGAGGCTGGATGAACTCGGCGTGGCCTACATCGAGGGCGGGTGGCCGGGCTCCAATCCCAAGGACGCGGACTTTTTTTCGCGAGTGAAAGGCTTGTCTTTTCGCCATGCAAAGATAGCGGCGTTTTGCAGCACCCGTCGTGCGGGGCAAATGGCCGAGCAGGACCCGAATCTCCGAGCAGTGCTCGAGGCGGGCACACCAGTGGCTGTTGTGGTGGGCAAGTCATCGACAATGCACGTGACCGGCGTGTTGCGTACCTCGCTGGCAGAGAACCTCCGCATGATCCGGGATTCGGTGGCTTATCTAAAGGCTGCCGGATTAGAGGTGGTATTCGATGCCGAGCACTTTTTCGATGGCTGGAAGCTGGACCGAGAATACGCCCTGGAGACGGCTCGATCGGCTGCCGAAGCCGGAGCCGATTGCGTCGTGCTCTGCGATACCAACGGCGGGACGTTGCCTTCGGAAGTGTCGCGTGTGGCGGCGGCGGTGCGGAGGGCGCTGCCCAGCGTAGAGCTGGGGATACATGCCCATGATGATACGGGCGTGGCCGTGGCCAACACCCTGGCGGCGGTCGAGGCTGGCGCAGCACACGTACAGGGCACGATCAACGGCTATGGTGAACGTTGCGGCAATGCCAACTTGTGCACCGTGATCCCCAACCTTCAGCTCAAGATGGGTTATCGGGCGGTCGCTGGTGGGGATCTCACGCTGCTGACCGAGGTATCCCGCTACGTGAGCGAGATCGCCAATCTGCGTCCCGATGACCACGCGCCCTACGTCGGAAACAGCGCTTTCACCCACAAGGCGGGACTCCACGTCAGTGCCATGCGCAAGGTGGCGAACAGCTACCAGCATATCTCTCCCGACCAGGTGGGGAACAGGATGCGCGTCTTGGTTTCGGAGCTCTCGGGGCGTGCGAGCATCGCCCACAAGTTGGGCGAGCTGCCCCTGGCCGTCGAGCTCAGCGACGAGGATATGCGCCAGATGATCCGCCGGCTCAAGGAACTGGAGAGCAGGGGCTTTCAGTTCGAGGGAGCAGAGGGATCCTTTGAGCTGCTCCTGCGTCGCGCCCGGCCAGGCTATGAGCCACCCTTTGAGGTCCAGGACTTTCTGGTGCTTGTCGAGAAGCGATCCGAGAGGGACATCCTGTCCGAGGCCACGGTCAAGGTTGTGGTGGACGGGACGGTGATGCACACCGCCGCCCAAGGCAATGGCCCGGTGAACGCCCTGGACACAGCCATGCGCAAGGCACTCTTAGAATTCTATCCTCAGTTGGACAAAGTGCAACTGACCGACTACAAGGTCCGAATACTGGACGAAAAGGCGGCCACTGCGGCGCTTACCCGCGTGCTGATCGACGCCAGCGACGGGGAGCACTCCTGGACAACGGTGGGCTGCTCGACCAACATCATCGAGGCGAGCTTCCAGGCCCTACTCGATAGCCTGGAGCTGCCCCTACTCAGGCGGGCCTCCTCCTGAGGCCCCGGCGTCGCAGCAGGCCGTGGCGCCGAAGGGCGGGAGGTCCGCCAGAAGCCGGATGTTGATTTGGCAGCAAAGCTGCATCTTCGACCTGTCACACCGTTTACACGCATCACGCTTCTCCATGCGACCCCGGGCTTGTTGGCCCAAGTGGTCCCGTGGGAAGCGATGAACCAGGAGGTTCTGCAATGGATAGAGTAATCATCTTTGACACGACGCTGCGTGATGGCGAGCAATCGCCCGGCGCCACGCTGCATACCCACGAGAAGCTTGAAATCGCCAAGCAATTGGCTCGGCTAGGCGTTGACGTGATCGAGGCCGGCTTTCCCGCTGCGTCGCCAGGCGATCTGGAAGCGGTGTTGCGCATCGCCCAGCAGGTTCATGGCCCGGTGATCTGTGGCCTGGCGCGCTGTGTGAAAGGCGATGTCGATGCTGCCTGGGAAGCGATCAAGCATGCTGAAAAAGGGCGCATTCACGTTTTCATCTCCACGTCTGACATCCACATGAAGCACCAGCTACGCATGACCCGTGAACAGGTCGTCCAGGCTACGCGCGACATGGTGTCCCGTGCCAGATCGCTGTGCGAGGACGTCGAGTTCTCTCCGATGGATGCGACGCGGTCTGATCTCGAGTTCGTCTGCCACGTGCTGGGTGTGGCCATCGAAGCCGGAGCAAGCACGGTCAACATCCCAGATACCGTTGGATACGCAACGCCGCCCGAGTTTGGCGAGCTGATCCGCTACATTCGCCAGAACACCCGGGGGATAGAGAAGGCGATCGTCTCCGTACACTGCCACAATGATCTGGGCATGGCTGTGGCCAACAGCCTGGCAGGGGTGGTGGCGGGGGCCCGACAGGTAGAGTGTACCATCAACGGGCTGGGAGAGCGGGCCGGCAACGCAGCTCTGGAAGAGATCGTCATGGCCCTCTACACTCGCCGCCAACACTTTGGCTTGACCACTAACATCAACACTGGCGAGATCTATCCTACCAGTCGCATGGTCTCCAGCTACACGGGGCTCTCGGTGCAGGCCAACAAGGCCATCGTGGGGGCCAACGCTTTCGCCCACGAGGCAGGCATCCATCAGGACGGCGTGCTCAAGCACCGGCTGACCTACGAGATCATGGATGCCAGGACCGTGGGGCTTTCGCAGAGTACCTTGGTGCTGGGCAAGCACTCGGGCCGTCATGCCTTTGCTGACAAACTCCAGAAAATGGGGTATCATCTCGACCAGGACCAGCTCAATCGCGCCTTCGTGCGACTCAAGGACCTGGCTGACAAGAAGAAGGTGGTGTCGGACCGCGATGTCGAGGCGATAGTCTCCGACGAGGTGTTCCAGCCCCAAGAGGTCTATCGACTGGAGCATCTGCAGGTATCCTGCGGCGATCACTCGATCCCAACCGCAACGGTCAGCCTGCGGGGGCCAGATGGCCAGTTGCTCACCGATTCGGCACATGGCACGGGCCCGGTTGATGCCATGTACAAGGCCATAAACCGCATCATCGATGTGCCCAATCAGCTCACCGAGTTCTCAGTCCAGGCCGTTACCGAGGGCATCGACGCTGTGGGCGAGGTGACCATCCGCATTGACGCCGAAACACAGGAAGGCAATGGCCTGCCCATCAATCCACAGACTGGGGCCAAGATCCGGGTCTTCAGCGGGCATGGTGCCAGCACCGACATCATCGTGGCCAGCGGTCGCGCCTACATGAGCGCCCTCAACAAGCTTCTGGCCATGCGCCAAGGCGCTTCATAGGGATCGCTGACTCCCGCTTGGAACGAGTAGGGGCGCATCGCGATGCGCCCACACCTTCTCTGTGATGGCTCACGACAAGGAGAGCGTACGTTGTCAATGACTCTGGCCCAAAAGATCCTGGCCGCACACTCGGGTCGGGATAGAGTGGAGGTCGGCGAACTCATCGACGTGAGCGTGGATATGGTGCTGGCCAACGACATCACCGCTCCTCTGGCCATCAAAGAGTTCGCCCGCTTGGGCGTGGAGCGCGTCTTTGACCCTGAGCGCATCGCTCTGGTGCCCGACCATTTCACCCCCAACAAGGACATAAAGTCGGCCGAGCAGTGCAAGGTCATGCGTGAGTTTGCCCGCCAGCATGGCATCACCAACTACTTTGAGGTGGGACGTGCGGGCATCGAGCACGCCCTCTTGCCCGAGCTTGGCCTGGTGCTGCCGGGAGAGGTCATCGTGGGGGCTGACTCACACACCTGCACCTATGGTGCCCTCGGCGCTTTTGCCACCGGCGTGGGTTCCACCGATACTGCCGTGGCCATGGCCACAGGTCGGGCATGGATGCGCGTGCCTGAGAGCATGAGGCTGGTCTACAGGGGTGCCCTGAAGCCGTGGGTTGGCGGCAAGGATCTCATCCTGCACACCATCGGTCTCATCGGAGTTGATGGTGCCCTCTATCAGGCCATAGAGTTCACCGGCCCCAGCATCGATGCCCTGCCCGTGGATGGCCGCTTCACCATGGCCAACATGGCCGTCGAGGCCGGAGCGAAGGCAGGTCTCTTCCAAGTGGATGCAAAGACCGAGGCGTATCTGTCCGCGCGGGCACGGCGGCCATATCGTGCCTATGCTCCCGACGGGACTGCAGAGTACGCTGAGGCGATCGAGGTCGATGCCAGTGCCATCCAACTTCAGGTCTCGCTTCCCCATCTGCCAAGCAACACCAGGCCCGTGGGGGAGGTTGGCGACATCGAGATCCAGCAGGTCGTGATCGGCTCTTGCACCAATGGGCGCTGGAGCGATTTGCTGCAAGCTGCCTGGGTGCTCCAGCGCCGCAAGGTGCATCCCGATGTGAGGTGCATCATCATCCCGGCAACTCAGCAGATCTATCTGCAGGCGGTACGCGAGGGTTTGGCAGAGATCTTTGTTGAGGCGGGCGCAGTTCTGAGCACACCGACCTGTGGTCCATGTCTTGGGGGGCACATGGGGGTGCTGGCTGCGGGCGAGCGCTGTGTCTCCACCACCAACCGCAATTTCGTGGGGCGCATGGGCCACCCTGAGAGTGAGGTCTATCTGGCAGGACCGGCTGTTGCCGCGGCCAGCGCGGTGCTGGGTGTCGTCGCCGGGCCCGATCGGCTGTAGTTGCGCAGCCTTCGGAGCCTGTTGCAGAGTTCGGACAACGTGCGTTTGCCGCCGCAACGGCGCTGCTGTGATATAGGCTGTAGTTCAGTTATTTGCTTTTTGTAGGGGCGGGGTCACCCCGCCCCTACACCACCAGCCCTTGTTGCAGCAGTCTCTTGGTGGGGCGGGGGCGAGCTGCGTCACAGGCGGCGAGGGGGACCATATGGAGGAGACAAGGACCTGGTTTCAGTGCGTGCGCGGCTGCCAAGGGCGCTACTCCATCTTCGACGTCATATACCATTGCCCAAAGTGCGGGGGCTTACTAGAGGTTGGGCACGACGTACGCGCTCTGGCAAAGCGCGATGCGACCGAGTGGAAGCGGCTGTTCGACGCTCGGACTCGTTCCAACGAATGGCCCCACGGGAGTGGGGTCTGGGGCAAGAAGGAGTGGGTTTGCCCAGAGATAGATGATGACAACATCGTCTCCATGTACGAGGGCCACACAAACCTGTTCTGGGCACAGCGGC
Organism: Anaerolineae bacterium; assembly: GCA_035529675.1. GTDB lineage: Bacteria > Chloroflexota > Anaerolineae > UBA1429 > UBA1429 > DATKWG01. Next base: position 18,559 of record DATKWG010000032.1, on the reverse strand, counting down.
TGGGCGACCAGATCGGGGTGGAGGATCTCTGGGTCAAGATGTGTGGCAACAGCCACAGTGGCTCCTTCAAAGACCTGGGGATGACCGTCCTGGTCAGCGTCGTCCGGCAGATGATAGCCGATGGCGCACCGATACGCGCCATTGCCTGCGCTTCCACTGGCGACACTTCGGCTGCGCTGGCCGCCTACTGCGGCGCTGCGGGAATCCAGTCCATCGTGTTTCTGCCCCGCGACAGAGTCTCCGCCGCCCAGTTGATCCAGCCCATCGCCAACGGGTCTATGGTGTTGTCGCTGGACACCGACTTTGATGGCTGCATGGCCGTGGTCAAGGAGATCACCAAGGACAATACCATCTATCTGGCCAACTCGATGAACTCCTTGCGCATCGAGGGGCAAAAGACGGTGGGCATAGAAGTGGTGCAGCAATTCGATTGGCAGGTGCCCGACTGGCTGATCATCCCCTCGGGCAACTTGGGCAACATCAGCGCGGTGGGCAAGGGCTTGCTGCTCATGGCCGAGCTGGGACTCATCAGCAAGCTTCCCCGGCTGGTGGCCGCGCAATCGGAGCGGGCCAACCCGTTCTATCTGAGTTATGCGACTGGCTTCCAGGAGTATGTGCCGGTGACGGCCAAGAAGACGCTGGCCAGTGCGATCCAGATCGGCGATCCGGTGAGCTATGAGAGAGCCGTCAAGGTCATGCGAAGCTTTGACGGCATCGTCGAGCAGGCAAGCGAGAACGAGCTCGCTGATGCTGTCGCTCGTGCCGACCTTACTGGCATGTACGCCTGCCCCCATACCGGTGTGGCCCTGGCTGTGCTGTTCAAGTTGGTGGAGCGCGGTCTGATTCGTCCCCATGATCGCGTGGTGGTCTTTTCCACGGCACACGGACTAAAGTTCACCGATTTCAAGATAGGGTATCACCAGGGCTCGCTGAACGGGGTGGATGCCATCCGACGCAACCGCCCGATCGAGCTTCCACCAGACGCGTCCACGGTCAGAGAGGCCATCTTGCACGGCCTGGATCAGAGATCTGCTTGATCCCCCCTGTCCTGACTTGCGACCCGTTCCTGAGAGAAGAAGGAGAAGCAGCGTGACCGTTGCCGGCAAGGTCTGGAAATATGGGGACAATGTGGACACCGATGCGATCATCCCCGCACGCTATCTCAATATCTCCGCTGAAGCCGAACTCGCTGCCCATTGTATGGAGGACATTGACTCCACTTTCGCCAAGAGTGTGAGACCTGGCGACATCATCGTGGCCGGCAGGAACTTTGGCTGCGGATCATCGCGCGAGCACGCACCCCTGGCCATCAGAGGCTGCGGGGTGAGCTGCGTCGTCGCCCACACCTTCGCGCGGATATTCTTCCGGAACGCCATCAATATAGGGCTTCCCATCCTGGAATGTCCAGACGCCGTGAGGGCCACGGAACCTGGTCAGGCCCTTCGGATCGACCTGGCCAGGGGCAGCATTCGCAACGTCGATACGGGCGAGGAGTATCACGCCAGGCCCTATCCTCCCTTCATGCTGGAGATCATTGACGCGGGCGGACTGGTTGAGTACACTCGGCGAAAGCTAGGTGAGAAGAAAGAGCATGAGTAGCCGTCTGAAGGTGGCCTACCAGGGGGAGCGCGGTGCCTACAGTGAGCAAGCGGCCTGGTCGCTGTTTGGCAAGGACATCGAGGTTGAACCGTGTCCCACCTTTGATGCGGTATTCTCTGCGGTTGAGGACGGCGCTTGCGATCATGGCGTTGTGCCGGTGGAGAACTCGCTGGCGGGTAGCATTCACCGCAATTATGACTTGCTGCTGAGGCATGATCTGCACATCGTGGGCGAGTGCAACCTGCGCATTTCTCATTGCCTGATCGCTCATCCAGGGGTGAGACTGGCTGAGATACGTCGAGTCTACTCTCACCCGCAAGCCCTGGCCCAGTGCGAGCAGTCGCTCCGTGAGTTGGGTGAGGTCGAGGTCATTGCCACCCACGATACTGCTGGCAGTGTCAGGCTCATCAAGGAGCGGGGCCTGCGCGATGCTGCGGCTATCGCCGGCGAGGGCGCAGCCGCTCTGTACGGTATGGGCATCTTGCGTCGCGAGTTCGAGGACGAAACGATCAATTACACCCGCTTTGTGGCTCTGGGCAGAGAGTCGGTCAACCCGGAGGGGGAAAGCAAGACCTCGCTGGCCTTCGCGGGCAAGAACGAGCCCGGGCTGCTCTTCCGGTGCCTGAGCGCGTTTGCGCTGCGCAACATCGACCTGACCAAGATAGAGTCGCGGCCCATTCGGGGAGTGCCCTGGGAGTACGTCTTCTACCTCGATTTCTCGGGCAGCCTGGCTGAGGAGCGCTGTCGCCGGGCGCTGGAACAGTTGAAAGAGATGGCCATTTTCGTGCGTGTGTTTGGGTCGTATCCGCGTGCTCGACCTGCCTGGGTCGCGTCTGACGTAGTCGAGCACTAGCTACAAGCCGGGAGCGGGTCGCAGGGAGAAGCATTCATCATGGAAGCCAAGATCGCGGTACTGCCTGGCGATGGAATCGGAGTCGAGGTAATCGCCGAAGCGCGAAAGGTATTGGAGGCTGTGGCCCGGGCCAGCGGGCACACCCTCCACTTTGAGACGGCACTCATCGGTGGCGTGGCCATCGACGCGACCGGCACGGCCCTTCCCCGGGAGACGCTATCCCTGTGCAGGGCATCGGATGCTGTGCTCCTTGGCGCAGTGGGCGGCCCCAAGTGGGACGATCCCAGGGCAAAGGTGCGTCCTGAGCAAGGCCTCCTGGGCTTGAGGAAAGAGCTGGGGCTGTTTGCGAATCTCCGCCCGGTCAAGATCAATCCTGCCGTGATCGGCGCTTCTCCGGTCAAGCCCGATGTCCTCGCAGGGACCGACTTGCTCGTCGTGCGAGAGCTGACCGGCGGGCTCTACTTTGGAGATCGGGGTCGCAGCGACGATGGGTCGGTCGCTTTCGACACCATGGTTTACTCGATCCCGGAGATCGAGCGCGTGGTGAGGATGGCCTTTGAGCTGGCGCGCAAGCGCCGTCATAAGCTAACTTCGGTGGACAAGGCCAACGTGTTGGAGAGCTCTCGCCTGTGGCGAGAGACGGCCAATCGGATCGCGGCCGAGTATCCCGACGTCGAGTACTGGGATCAGTTGGTCGATTCCTGCGCCATGTACCTGATCCGCCGCCCCTCGATTTTTGACGTCATCGTCACCTGCAACATGTTCGGCGATATCCTGACCGACGAGGCCTCGGTGCTGGCCGGCTCGATGGGCATGCTTCCGTCGGCCTCGCTGGCTGAAGGGACTTTTGGAGTGTATGAGCCCATTCATGGTTCTGCACCACGTCGTGCGGGCCAGGATGTGGTCAACCCAGTGGCAGCTATCCTTAGCGGTGCTATGCTCCTTCGGTTCTCTCTTGGCCTTGAGAAGGAGGCCAAAGCCATCGAAGATGCCGTGGATCGGGCACTGGCGCAAGGCTATCGCACATACGACATTGCCGAAGAGGATTCTCTCCTGGTGGGCACGAAGGCGATGGGCGATTTAATCAGTGAGCTGGTGGCAAAGGCGCCGTTGGCATGAGTTCTCTCCCTCCTTCATTGAGGCGAGACAACAGGCACAAGGAGCAGACAATGGCCATCAAGGAAAGCGAGTTCATCTGGTTCGACGGTCGATTCGTCCCCTGGCATGAAGCCAAGGTCCACGTTCTCTCCCATGCACTGCACTATGGGTCGAGCGTCTTCGAGGGCCTTCGCTGCTATGAGACGTCCAATGGGCCGGCCGTCTTTTGCTTGTCTCAGCACATCAAGCGAATGTTTCGTTCCTGCAAGATCTATCGCATAAAGATCCCCTACTCGTCCGAGGAGCTTTGCCAGGCGATCCTGGATACCGTGGCCAAGAACGGCTTGCGTTCCTGTTATATCAGGCCGCTGGTCTTTCGCGGCTACGGGCAGCTTGGTATTGAGCCACGCACCTGTCCCGTTCAGGTTGCCATCGCCGCCTGGGAGTGGGGCAACTATTTGGGCGCTGAGGCCCTTGAACAGGGCGTTGATGTGGGCGTTTCGTCGTGGCGACGCTTGGCGCCAGGTACGGTCCCTGTCGGTGCCAAGGTCGGTGGACACTATGCGAACTCGCAGCTCATCCGAATGGAGGCCGCCGAGCACGGGTATGCGGAGGGCATCGCTCTTGACATCTATGGCTACGTCAGCGAGGGGAGCGGGGAGAACATCTTTGTCGTTCAGAGTGGCGTCTTGCATACGCCTCCTCTGTCGGCGTCCATTCTGGGCGGCATAACGCGTACTTGCGTCATGACCCTGGCGCGTGATCTGGGGTATGAGACCGAGCAGGGCCTCATCACCCGCGAACAGCTATATGTTGCCGACGAGATATTCTTCACTGGCACGGCCGCAGAGATCACGCCAGTTCGCTCAGTTGACCACATTGTCATTGGATCGGGGCGCCGGGGACCGATCACCGCCAAGCTCCAGTCCGAGTTCTTCAAGATCGTGTCGGGTCAAGCGCCCGACCGGCACCGTTGGCTCACCCACGTGCCGGGAGCGTAGGACATCCGGCTCATGCCTGTGTGTTCTAGAGCGGCGGCGCCACAAGCGCCGCCGTTGCACTTGCAGGAGCAGAAGGGGCCTGGGATGTGGAAAAACAGACGAAATGGCAGTCGCTCGGGGAATCAATCGCACATGCGCAGTAGGAGCTATCCACTAGAGCCAGTTTAGTGCTGTGTTCTTGCTCTTGGTAGGGGCGCATGGTCGCAGATCCGGGCACAGCCGGGGCATATGCGCCCTACGCTCTAAGACGTCTTCAACACTTTGCCCATTGCTGGTGTTGGGTGTAGAATAGCTCTCACGCAATGACGAGGCCAGGCCCAGGCCTGAGGAGATCCTATGGCGACTATGGACGAGATTGATCGCGCTATCCAGAATGCGCTGAAGGAGGATGTTGGCCCGGGCGACGTGACCAGCATGGCCATAGTGCCTGCTTCTGTGTGTCTTCTGGGTCAGTTCATAGTGAAGGCGCCAGGCGTCGTCGCCGGGCTGGAGATCGCTGGCCAAGTGTTTCGCTTCCTAGACGACAAGATCGTCTACACGCCCCTTGTGCCAGAGGGCAGTGTCGTGGCGGTGGGCGACATCGTGGCCAGGGTGGAGGGTTGTGGGCCGAGCATACTCACAGCCGAGCGCGTGGCACTCAACTTCCTGCAGCGTATGTCTGGCATCGCCACCATGACCCGCCGCTACGTCGCGGCCGTGGCCGGTACCAGGGCCAGAATCCTGGATACAAGAAAGACCGTGCCAGGGCTGCGCACGCTGGACAAACAGGCCGTGACGCTCGGTGGTGGGATGAATCATCGGTCGGGTCTGTACGATATGGTGCTCATCAAAAACAACCACATTGCCATAGTTGGAGGCATTGCGGAGGCGGTTCGGCTGGCGCGCGCCCAGGCCAAGACTCTGGCCATCGAAGTGGAGGTGCAGTCATTGGAGCAACTGGACGAGGTGCTTGGCCTGGATGTGGATAGGGTCATGCTCGACAACATGGACCTCGAAGCGATGCGCCAGGCGGTGCGGCGCACCGCTGGCAGAGTTGCTCTCGAAGCCTCTGGCGGCATCACCTTGGACAGTGTCGCCGCGGTGGCCGCGACGGGCGTGGATTTCATCTCGGTCGGAGCCTTGACTCACTCGGTCACCTCGCTGGACATCAGTCTGGAGGTCACTCTGGCTGGCCCAGGCCAGGCGGAGGGAAGGTGATGAAGCTGCCGCCCAGGTATGCTTCGATGCCTGACCCCGAGGTCGCGGCCGCGATCGCCCAGGCCAAGGCCCGTTTGGGAGAATCGCTGACCATCCTGGGCCATCACTATCAATGTGACGAGGTGATTCAGTTTGCCGACTTTCGCGGAGACTCGCTGGGTCTCTCGCAGCGAGCGACTGAGGCCGCGCAAGCCCGGTTTATCGTTTTCTGCGGCGTTCGCTTCATGGCCGAGACTGCGGCGATGCTCGCCACGCCCGAGCAGTTGGTCGTTCAGCCCGTTGCTGAGGCACTGTGCCCCATGGCGCGCATGGCCGATGCAGGTGACGTGGCCCAGGCTTGGACGGCCCTTTCTGGCGTCTGGGATGGCGATCTGGTGCCCCTCACCTACCAGAACTCCACTGCCGATCTCAAGGCGTTTGTGGGAGAGCATGGCGGTGCGGTCTGCACATCCTCCAACGCGGCTAGGCTGTTTGAGTGGGCCTTGAGCCGGTCGGGCCACATTCTCTTCACGCCTGACGAGCACCTGGGCACAAACACGGCTTTGGCCATGGGAATCCCTCCCAAGGAGATCGGCATCTGGGATCCGGCTCACCCGCCCGATCCTCACTCCCTGGCGAGTTGTCGCGTCGTGGTGTGGAAGGGCTTCTGCCGCGTGCACGCCAACTTCACTCCTCAAGACGTTCGCCAAGCCCGTGATGGTTGTCCCGACGGTCTGGTGGTAGTGCACCCCGAGTGCGTGCACGAGGTCGTGGCTCTGGCTGACTCATCCGGCTCCACGAGGGGCATCATCAGGTTTGTGCAGCAGGCACCTGCTGGCTCGACCGTTTTCATCGGCACCGAGTGGCACCTGGTCAACCGCCTGTCTCAGGAGCACCGGGACAAGACGATCTTGCCATTACGACGGAGCGTTTGCGCTGCAATGAGCATGACCTCGATGAGGCACCTGCTCTTCGCCTTGGACAGCATCCTGGAGGGTAACCCGCGCAACATCGTCGTCGTTGAGGAGAGAATAGCCGAGGCCGCGCGAGTGGCCCTAGAGAGAATGCTGGTGGTGAGTTAGCGTGTCCGACATATCTGAAACGATCGTTTGCGATGTCCTGGTTATCGGATGCGGGATCTCGGGGGCCACCGTGGCCCTCGAGCTGGCTCGGGACCCAGGTTGCCGCATCACCGTGGTCACCAAGACGCGCGATCCGCTGGAGTGCAATACCTACTACGCGCAAGGGGGGATCATCTACAGAGGCGAGGATGACGGCCCCGAGCGTCTGGTCGAGGACTTGATACGCGCTGGCGATGGCATGAACAGCCTGAGAGCAGTCGAGATCCTGGCTACAGAAGGACCGGAGTTAGTGCGGGAGTTGCTCATCCAGAAGTATCAGGTGCCCTTTACCGTCGATGGCTACAATCGACTGGAGTTGACCCGGGAGGCGGTCCACTCAACCAACAGAATCGCGCATGTCCACGATGCCACCGGAAGAGCCATCCAGGAGAAACTGGTCGAGGCCCTCGGCCGCCATCCCAACATCCAACTGCTCACCCAGCACACAGTTGTGGACCTTTTGACCCCAAGCCACCATTCCTTGGATCGTCTGGCCATCTACGAACCGCTGTCCTGTGTCGGTGCCTATGTGTTCGACCAGGTTGAGGATCAGGTGACGACCATCCTGGCAAAGGTCACCGTTCTGGCGAGCGGCGGTCTGGGCCAGGTATTCATGCACACCACCAATCCAGCAACCGCCACCGGAGATGGCCTGGCCATGGCCGACCGTGCCGGGGCCCGCATCATCAACGCAGAGTATGTGCAGTTCCATCCCACCGTCTTCTATCAACGGGGGCGCGCGCGGTTTCTCATCAGCGAGGCCCTGCGAGGTGAGGGGGCACGCCTGCTCAACGCGCACGGGGAACCCTTCATGCACCACTATGCTCCTGAATGGGGAGATCTGGCCCCCCGCGACGTAGTGGCTCGCAGCATTCATCTGGAGATGCTGCGTACTGACGCTCCCTACGTCTACCTGGACCTGGCCTCGGTCATGCCCTCAGCGACAATCACCGAGCGCTTCCCGAACATCTGCAGCAGTTGCCGGGAGTATGGCGTGGACCCTACGGCGGAACCGATCCCTGTGGTTCCGGCAGCCCACTACCTGTGTGGCGGTGTGTGGGTGGACGAGTGGGGACGGACCAGCCTGCGACATCTGTACGCTATAGGTGAGGTCTCCTGCACTGGCGTGCATGGAGCGAACCGTCTGGGGAGCGCCTCTCTTCTGGAAGGCCTGGTCTGGGGAGTGCGAGCCTCAACGAGTATCAGAGCCGGGTTGCCCGATTGGAAAGCCGTTGATTCGAGGAACATCCCTCGCTGGCAAACCGAACGAGCCACTGATCCGGCTGATCCAGTCCTGATAGAGCACGACATGGGCACCATCAAGCACACCATGTGGTACTACGTGGGCCTGGTGCGCCGGCGACGGCGACTGGAACGGGCCCTGCGTGATCTGACCAACTTGCGCCAGGATATCGACGCCTTCTACCGCACCACACGACTTTCGCCTGGGATCATCGGTCTGCGCAACGCAGGCCTGGCTGCCATCGTGGTGGCCCAAGCGGCGTGGGAGAACCACGAGAGCCGAGGCTGCCACTATCGGGAAGACTGAGAGGCCCAAGAATCTGGCCTCCGGATCAATCGGCCAGGAAGCTGTTGGAGAATTCGGGGGACGCGCATTTGCCGCCGCAGTCGCCCTACTGTCGTATAGATCTTGTCTCACTGGCTGCGTCTTGGGGGGGCGCATCGTCGCAGATCCCGGCCCAGCCCGGGGCGATGCGCCCCTGCTGGGCCTCCAAGAATGTGCGCCTGGCTCTCGTGGGGTCAACGGGCGCTTTGCGCGCAGAACTCGGCGAGGTGGCGGTTAACCTGAAGGCTTTGCTCGATGTGGACATAATGTCCAGCCTCGGGAATGATCACCAGCCTGGCGTCGCCCAGGTCTCTCTTCAGGCGTTGTGCGTCCTCGATGGGCACCCACGGGTCCTCTCCCCCCAATAGGATGAGCGTTGGGACCTCGATGTCTGCAATGGCTTTGGGCAAGTCGCTGTCTTTAGGCGAGCGGGCCATCGCCAGCAGGGCCTCGATCGTGCCAACGATGTACGTCGGGCGACGCACGTCGGCCAGATACGTCCCAGTGACTGCCGACTTGTCGTAGAACCCGTGCCTTCGCAGCAAGGTCCATAGGGGACCGCCAGAGTCTATGCACCATGCGGCCGCAGACCCGAGATAGGGCACTCGGGCGACAGGTTCCCAGAGCGGTATATGCTCCTGATACACCACAGGCGCCACGAGGGCCAACTGCCCCACGAATTGAGGCTGCTCGCTGGCCAGTTGCAGGGCCACAGAGGCACCCCAGCCATGGGCGACGACAGTGGCACCCCCGACGTGGAGCTGGTTCAACAACTTTGCCAGAAGGATCGCCTGATTGCGCAACGTGTAGGCGGGCGACGTGTCACGCGCAGAGTGGCCAAACCCCTTCAGGTCTACGGCAATGACCCGTATGCCCGACCTGGTCAGGGCTTCCACGCTGCCCTCCCAGGTCTGGGAGCCCTCGACGTAGAACCCGTGTACCAGAACCGCGAGAGGACCTTCTTCCGGCCCCAAGGTCTTGTAGTAGATGGGCTGTTCGTCGATCCAGGCCCAGGTACCATCCTCCACGCCATCATCCAGCCCAAGTTCCTCCCACGTCTCAGAAAGCACGATCGCGGAGGCCGTGAATAGGGTCGAGGCAATGACCAGTATAAGGACGATGGCCAGGAGCAGGTTGCCCAGGAAACGCAGGACGGTCATCGATGTCGGCCTCCGAGGTCAGCGGTTCGCGTAGCCAGAGCATTGTATTGGCCGCCCTTGGGTCTGTCAAAGTTGTCGGTTATGTTATTCATTGCCCTGTTTCCATCGGCCAAACCGCCGCCCCGTCGAATCACGATGGTCCAGCACGCTTGTGATCAAGACGTAGGCCATCTTGCGGCGTGGGTCTCGCGAACAGTATAATCGACCCTATGAGGAAAAGCTCGACAAGCCTGGCCCGGCTCGCTCGCGCATCATGGCTTCCCCTGGCCGTGGGTGCGCTTGCCCTCTGGCTCTACGTATCCACAGCAGCTCCCGGTCTGAGCTGGGCGAACGAGGGGGCCGATGGAGGCGACCTCATCGCGGCCGGGATGAACTGGGGCGTGCCTCATCCCAGCGGGTATCCCACCTACTGTTTGCTTGCCCGGCTCTATGCCCTGCTGCCCCTGGGGCCCATTGCCCGCCGCTTCAACCTGTTTTCCGCTACGATGGCCGCCGCAGCGGTAGCCTTGGTTTGCCTCTGCGCGCTTCGAGTGCTGCACCGAGCGTCGGGCCGGGACACATGGCTTGATGCCAGCATCGGTCTGGCAACCGCTCTGGCCTCTGCTGCGGGACCCACATTGTGGTCGCAGTCAACCATTGCCGAGGTCTACACGCTGCACAGTTTCTTCTTTGCTCTGTGCCTGTACTTGGGACTGCGCGATGACCTCCTGATTCACTCACGGCACTGGAGCGTTCTCGGCTTCGCCTTCGGATTGGGGCTGGGGGTGCACCTCACCCTGTTGCTGATGCTGCCCGGACTCGCGTTTCTGGTCTGGCAAAAGAGAACCCGGCGGCATCTCCTTGCTCTCGCGGCGGGCACCTCGCTCGGACTGGCCATCTACATCTATCTGCCTCTTGCCGCCCGAGGGCATCCTCTGGTCAACTGGGGCGACCCTTCCTCATGGTCTGGCTTCTGGTGGGTACTCAGTGGCAAGCTCTACCACTCCTATGCTTTTGCTTTGCCCCCTGGCCACCTGCTTTCGCGTGTCGGTGCCTGGGCTCGGCTTCTCGTCCAGCAGTATACCGTGCTCGGCGTAGCCCTGGCGGCTCTTGGCTTCGGCTCGTGGATCGAGCAGCGATGGAGCAACTGGGCTCTGGCCACAGGAGTTACCTTCATAGCGTACACCGTCTACGCGATCGCCTACGATGCCGCCGACTCGTACCTCTACCTCATCCCCACCTATCTGGTTGCGGCGCTCTGGATGGCCGAAGGGGCCAGGACAATCGCCCTTGACTTGATGGGTGGTAGGCCCGAGAGGCGGGGCATCGGAATCGCCCTCAGCCTCGTGGTTCTGACAGCAATCCCCTTCTACTCGACTCTGCGCCACTATGACAGACTCGACGTCAGTGACGACCGAACGGCAGAGGAATGGACCGATGAGGTGTTGGGCCAGCTTCCTGAGGGTGCATTGCTCATAACCAGCCAAGACCGGCATACGTTCGCCCTTGACTATGCCCAGTGGGTGGAGCAGCGCCGTCAAGACCTGTTGGTTATCGACGGAGACCTGATACGCTATGACTGGTACATTGCCCAGATCAACCAGCGCCATCCCTCGTCTGGCGAGCTTGAAACGAGAGCGTCTCTCACGCAGCTCATCTCCACCAACCTGGGAAAGCGCGCGGTCTATCTGGCAACGCCCCGAGAAGACGTGACGTCAACCTACCGGACGAATAGGTGTGGGGGCCTTTGGAGGATCATAGGTCAGAACTAGCCCGGCGACGCCAGACCACATAGACCGCGCCACCCAGGAGAAGCAGCGCCACGGCTGAGACAATATATGGCAGCAGGGCAGTCTCTTCCTCTTCGGCCTCGCTCTGATCCTGAGACGATGTGTCGATCGTTGCGCGTGCTTCCACAACTGGGACCGGCATCTCGGCCTCTGTCGCCGGGGGTGAAGATGCCGCCAACTGGGGCCTGCTCGTGGCCGCGAGCATCCCCGCAGTGGGTGCAGCCGACGCGGGCGTGTGCAGAGGAGTGGGCGCCGGCTTCAAGGCCGTGGGCGAACTGGTTGGCACGTTCGTGGCCGTGGGTGGCATCGAGGTACTGGTAGGCCTTGGGGTGGGCGATGGTGGCGACGCATACGCGTCGCTGGGCGGCGAAGTCGCTGTCGGAGGCACAGGTGTCGCCGTCGGGGGTACCGGTGTTGCTGTCGGGGGCACGCGCGTTGCTGTCGGGGGCACCGGTGTCGCTGTCGGGGGCTGGGGTGTCGCCGAAGCTGGCACCGACGTATTCATTGCCGCTTTGGTGGGCGTCCGAGTGGGCACGGTCTGCCGCAAGCCACGCTCATTCGGTGAAGCCCACGCTCCCGGAACGAGGGAGAAGAGTGCCAACACGCCCAGTACCAAAGATGTCAACGCCAATCGCCACGACATCTTGGATCGAGAGGACTCCACCTGTCAAACCTCCTGGCCTGAGGCCATCGAAAGACGCCGATTGTCATTCTGCCTGCACCTGCGGCGCACGCACAGGCGAGCCGTAGCGTAGCGAAGGCGAAGAATCTCCGTTTTGTGTGGTTGAGACCCTTCGCTTGTACCCCTGAAGTTCGGGGCACTTGTGCCCCTTCACTACGGGGTACTTGCGCTCAGGGTGACAGGCATGGTGGCCGGGCTGGCTTTTTCAACACCCTCCTGGCCTGGAGGCCACCAAAAACCCCGAGAAGGTGGCCGTCACCCGGTAGGGGCGATTCGCCCCGGCTTCGCCAGGATCTGCGACAAATCGCCCCTACACCAGGGCCTATATCCGTCCTTTGTGTCCGTTTACACCGTGCTGGCCGGAGTATCTCCGCAACACGCCGGCCATGGTACGGCCCCACACGGATTGAGACGAGCGCGCCGCATGGAGGCGCGTTCGCCTCTCCCTCGCCGGAATCGCCCACCCGCCGGAGAAAGGTGAGCTCGAGGGTTCAGGGAGCCCATTCGTCTCGACCAGAAGCCAGGGCGCCTAGATGATGAGCAGCACCGCAGAGCTGAGAACGAAGACGATCACCCAGCTGATCAGGATGGTGAAGATCGACTTGTCCGTCGGAAGGTCGAGAGCCTCTCGGATCGCAAAAAAGCCCAAAACCAAAGACAGCAACCCGGCGACAAGGCCGATGATCGGCCCAAGACAGGGGATGGCGGCCAGGATGCCGACTGCTGCCGGGGCGCTGGCGTAGCCAAGCGTCCGGCCCATCTCCCAGAATGTGGCCTCGCCCCCGAATAGCTTGGTGCCCACAAGCATGGTCACGTAGGCCCAAAGCAACCAGCTTAGCAGGACGCCCGATATGAGACGGAGGAAGAACGTACCCAGCCCCGTGCCAAACCTGCCGCCGTAGAGCCACACCGCCAGGGCGGAACCCAGGGCGCTGAGAAGGTAGGCCACCACGACGATGGCCACAGCCTCGGTGTTGGCCGCTTCATCCGCTTCGATCTCGCCCCAGACTGTTCGGTCCAGCTTGACCACACGGAGGATGCGCGCGATGATTTTCTGTAGCATTCAGGGATCTCCTTTCCTGTGTGCCCGGCGCGCATCTCTATTGCGCGCCTCTGGCGTAAGGGTGATAGGTGGCCGTGGGAGAGGCGATCTTCCCCTCCTCCAGTATTATATACCAAAAGCTGTCCACTGGATAGCTGGATAGGTGGTATGAAAAAGATCTCTGATTGCTCTCTCCCTTTCACACTGTCCTTAACACCGATTCGGCCGGCGAGATAGCCTTGGTCCCCACAAGTGGGACGAAGGAGAGCTATCAGAGTTGCTATCCGTGCGGCAAAGCAGTAACGTTGTATTCGAGGCAGTACCCAATCTATGGCATGCAAGCGATGGGGCTCCCCCCGGCCGCCCCGGCCCGATGCGGAGGGGGATCCTGATGTCCGGTCCCCGCGGGTAACCGGGCTGATGGCGTGTCTTTGCCACTCTGGACGCATGGCGAGATGCTCACTCTGCCAAGCCTATTCGGATAGGAATGATGAGCGGAAGCAACGGACTGCCAGAACAGCTCTGCGCAGTTTGCGGGCAGAGCAGCCGGCGGATTGCCGCCGCCTTGGGAGTGTGCCAACGTTGCCTCTTCGTGCACACTCGGGAAGCCCGGGTCATCGCGGGGCGCGCGCACCAGGCCAGCCGCAGACTCTTTGACCTTCCGGAGGCGCCACCTCGAGCGGCCGGGGGGCGACACTGCGGTCTGTGCGCTCAGCAGTGTCTCATCGGCGAGGGCGAGAGAGGTTTCTGCGGGCTGCGCACCGTGCGCCACGGTCGTTTGATCCATCTGGCTGGCACGCCTGCGCGGGGTCTCCTCCACTGGTATCGGGATCCGCTCCCCACCAACTGCGTAGCCGACTGGGTCTGTGCAGGACACGATCGGCTGGGATACCACAACCTGGCCGTATTCTACGCCAGTTGCACGCTCGACTGTCTCTACTGCCAGAACTGGCACTATCGGGAAGCGGACCCGGTGACGGGGCACAAGATGTCGGCCAGGGAGCTGGCTTGTCTGGCCAACCCTCGCACCTTCTGTGTCTGCTACTTTGGAGGCGATCCCGCGTCGCAGATGCCTCACGCGCTGGCCTCAGCCGGCCTGCTGGCCGAGGGCGGAGTAACAGTGTGCTGGGAGACAGCGGGCACGGCTGCGCCCTCCCTCATGGATCGAGCGGTGTGGCTGTCGCTGGAGACGGGAGGCACGGTCAAGTTCGACCTCAAGGCGTACGACGAGCGCCTGCACTATGCCTTGACCGGAGGTCCCAACGCTCAGACCTTGCACAACTTTGCCCGAGCTGCACGCCGCTTCCCCGAAAGAACATACCCGCCCTTGCTGGTGGCCAGCACCCTGTTGATTCCCGGATACATCGAGGCAACCGAGGTGAGCCGCATCGCGACCTTCATCGCCATGCTGAACCCCCACATCCCCTACGCACTGCTAGGCTTTGCTCCCAACTATTTGATGCCAGACCTGCCCACCACGACGGTGGGTCAGGCCGAGGCTGCTGTGGCCGTTGCCTGGGACGCGGGCCTGCGCAATGTGCGTATTGGCAACCGCCACCTCCTCGCGCGCGGCGACTGACCCTCCTTCGAGGCGCCGGTTCCGTCCATCGATTGCAGTTGGCATCGGTGCTCACAACCAGGCTTCGTTGGCTGCAACCCTACCATCTGGCCGATGTTGCCTCAATAGAACATTTGTGCTATACTCATACCAGTCACCGGGCTGGCAGGAAAGGAAGAGAAGATGCGAGAGAGTGAGATGACAGCGATGGTGGAGGCCCTTCGACAGATCGAAGCGGAGCGGTATCTGAGCTTGAGCGGATTGGCCCGCAAGCTGGGTATATCCACGGGATATCTGTCAATGATCTTCAGTGGTCAGAGGCACCCTGGCATGAGATTCGTCCGCGCAGTCATGGAGCACTTTCCGGAGATTCGCCGACTGATCGGTGAGAGCCTCCAGCGGCCCATAGAGTGGAATGCCGCATGCCCTGACAAGTCAGACCTCGACCCCACGGAAGCGACCGATGCCCGATGAGAGCCGCGAGACTAAACCTGCCAGCGCATCGTGCAGAAACTTGGCTTCACTGAACGCTACGGCCTGTGGGAAACTGAGCCCGAGTCTTTGCAAAGCTGGGAGCCATACGGGCAGAACCATACCTACCGAGCACCTGCTCGCAGCTCTGATCACAACCGACCAGCAGGCGCTGGCCAGCGAACGCATGGCGAATGGCTCGCACAGGGGGACACGGGGGCCCGGGCAGCGCTCCTTGTTGGGCGCCTGCGCGTTTGGCACAGGCACGGGTGAGGCGTAGCGCAGCCAAGGCAGCTCGCGCGGAGGTGTTTCGCTACCCTTATATTTGACAGTGCTTGGGAAGTATGATACACTCCGGCGGCTTGATCGGACCGGGCTGAGCGTTCTCTGGTGTTGCGGGGGCACAAAACCGTTGCTCCCGGTGCGAGTGAGGTGGTAACATCAGGAGAAGGGAACACCGACTCAATCGAGAGATTCGAGTCAAGGAAGTCCGAGTAGTTGACGAGGAGGGCAAGCACCTAGGTGTCCATCCTACGGGGGAAGCACTGCGCCTCGCTGAGGAGCGGGGTGTGGATCTCGTGGAGGTGGCTCCTGATGCAGACCCTCCGGTGTGTCGCCTGCTCGACTATGGCAAGTTCTTGTACGAGCGGGCCAGGCGGGACCGGGAGGCACGCAAAGCTCAGAAACAGACCGAGATAAAGGAGATCCGCTTCCGGCCCAAGATCGCCGAACATGACGTGATGGTCAAGACAAATCGGGCTCGTGAGTTCCTCGCCGAGGGGGCCAAGGTCAGGATGCGGGTCCGTTTCCGGGGAAGGGAGATAACCCACCAGGAAATCGCTCGGTCGCTGCTCGACAGGATAGCCGAGCAAATGAGCGATGTGGCTGTTGTGGAGCAACGGCCAGCCATGGAAGGCTATACGATGCTGATGATCTTGGGGCCATCCAGCAAGACATCATAGCGCGTTGCAGTTTTTCGGAGGTGTTGTCAATAGTGCCGAAGCTCAAGACTCACAAGGCTACCGCTAAGCGTTTCAGGGTGACCGGTTCGGGCAAGCTGATGCGCACAAAGGGCGAGAAGCGTCACCTGCGGCGGAAACGGGCCAAGCGCGCAAAGCGAACCGCGTGGCTGATGCAAGAAGTAGAAACCGCGGGCGAAGTCAAGCGGATAAAGCGCCTGGCGCCCTATCTGAAGAAGCGCAAGCGCTGACGAATCCCAGCTCTGTCGGAGCTATTGCAGGCAATCGGGACTGGGTAAAGAGAGGATTCGGGATTGGCTAGAGTCAAAAGGGGAGTCACCGCTCGCAGACGTCACAAAAAGATCCTGAGGTTGGCCAAAGGTCAGCGTGGCACCAGGCGTGCCTTGTTTCGTCGCGCCAATGAGGCGATGCTGCACTCCCTCAAGTATGCGACGCGCGACCGTCGCAACCGAAAACGCGACATGCGCAGGCTGTGGATTACGCGTATCAACGCCGGCACGCGGCAGAACGGCATGAGCTATAGCCGCTTTGTTGAGGGAATGCGCCTCGCCGGCGTATCGGTGAACCGAAAGATCCTGGCTGACATGGCCATCACAGACGCGGGTGCCTTCTCTGGTCTGGTGCAGATCGCACGCGAGGCGAGGGCTGCACAAGTATCCCATAACGGGGCACAAGTACCCCGTGGTTCAGGGGCACAAGCCTGACTGCCCGTGAGGGCAGGAGCATTGTGACATTCTCTGGGATGATCACCAGCCCTGACAATACCAAGGTAAAGTACGCACGTTCTCTGCACAAAAAGCGGGTCCGCTACCGCGAGAAGCGCTATCTCATAGAGGGTCTTCGACTGGTGGCCCATGCGCTTCAAAGAGGTAGGTGGCCCGCTCTCGTGTTTCATACTGAGGCTTTCGCGGCCACAGAACGAGGCAGCTCCCTCGTACAGCGCCTTGTGAGCCGGGAGGACACTGCCGTATGGTGTGTGACTCCCGGAGTGATGAAGGTCATATGTGAGACTGTCACCCCCCAGGGCGTCGTGGCCGTTGCATCCATGCAAGAGACCCCTTTTTCGCTGGCCCTCAGGGCAACTCTGCTGCTGATACTGGACAATATCCGTGATCCTGGCAACCTCGGCACCATCTTGCGGACGGCGCAGGCAACCCATGTTGAAGTCGTGGTTCTGTCCCGAGGATGCGCAGATCCCTACTCGCCCAAGGTTGTACGAGCCGCCATGGGCGCTCATTTTGATCTTCCCCTCTTCCACGACGTCACCTGGCTCGCAATCGAGAAGCTCGTCATCGGCAAGCGTTGTGTCTTGGCCGATGCCGATGGGCAGTCAACCCCTTGGGAGTTCGACTGGGCTCCACCCGTTGCTCTCATCTTGGGCAGCGAGGCGCACGGGGCCAGTGCTGAGGCCCGGGCGATGGCCCAACTGAGTGTACGCCTGCCCATGACCGAAGGGGCCGAATCGCTCAACGCCGCGGTGGTGGCTGCCGTCATGCTCTTTGAGGTGCAGCGCCAGCGAAGGTGGCTCACCCAGGCACCGTAGGGCTTCTAGCGTGCCAGCCATTCCTCAAGCAGTCTCAAGGCCGCTTCGGCGGAACGCCTCTTGTTGCCTGCGCGGTCCGAGCTCCATAGATGATGGCGGACCTGGTTCCCCAGTGAGCTTGACACGGCAACAAACGTGGTGCCCACGGGCTTTGCGGGGGTGCCGCCAGCAGGCCCGGCGATGCCGGTCGCGGCGATGCCGATGTCGGTGCCCAGCAGCTCTCGGACCCCGTTGGCCATCGCCAGAGCTGCCTCTCGACTGACCGCACCGTGCTTGGCCAACAGGTCCTGGGGCACTCCGAGAACGTCGCGCTTGACTTCGTTTGCATAGGCCACCACGCCGCCGACAAAGAACTCGGAGCTTCCGGGAACGTTGGTGATGCAGTGGCCGATGAGGCCGCCAGTGCAGGATTCGGCCACGCCCAGGGTCCATCCTCTTTCGACCAGAAGCCTGCCAACCCTGGCGGCGATGCGTGTGGCGATCTTCATCTTCGGTGTTGCTACTCCTTTCCCGGAACTCCCGCGAGTATCCGCAACGTCTGTGAAGACGCCAGAAGCACGCCCGGGTATCGCTGGCCCCGGGGAATCATCCTGGGCCGAGCGTCATCCTCAAGCCTCCGTCGTCTGCTCCCCAGGGAGCATTTTATCATGCTCGCGGTGCGCCCTCAAGGTCTCCTCATCTGTCTGGATTCCCAGGGCGCTTGCCAGGGTAGCCTGGTGCGTGTAGGATGTGCATAGTGACTTTGTCGGGAGACGTGGACCATGAGGGTTGAGCTTGCCTACGGGAGAGAGGGGCTGGTGGTGGAGGTCCCCGAGGATGCCACCATAGTGCTGCCCCGTCAGGTGCCAGGTCTGCTCGACGAGGAGGCTGCCATCAGGGAGGCCCTGCGCCAGCCCATTGGGTGTTCTTCCCTGCGCAGCATGGTGCGTTCCGACGACC
>DATKWG010000031.1:0-56517 GCA_035529675.1 Anaerolineae bacterium | reverse complement strand
ACCACCAGCGACAGATAGTTGTAGGTATCGGCGATAGGGTGAAACGAGGAACGGCCGATGCGCTTGCGATATGCGATGGGTACCCATGCCACGCTGTAGCCGTTGCTCAAGAAGGCCATGGTGATGGTACTCACCCAAGAGTGGGTGGTGGGCAGGATGGGCAGGAACTCTAGCACCTGCTCCCTCTTCATGGCACGCAACCCCGAGTTGAGATCGGGGATTCTGGTCTGGGTGAGATAGGAAGCCAGTGCCCTGATAAAGTTCTTGGCGGCCGAACGCAGCCACCTCAAGGTGCCCATCTCTCTATCCCGCGCGCCGATGACCATGTCGTATTCGGCGAGATCGTCAAGCATCGAGGGAATGGCAGCGGTTGGGTAGCTACCGTCGGCATCGATCATGACCACGTAGCATCCCCTGGCAGCCCGAACTCCGGTGCTCCGCGCTGCCCCGCTCCCGCGATTGTAGGGGTGCGAGATGACCTTGACGCCTTGGCGACGCTCGCATACGGCACGAGTGCCATCGGTCGAACCGTCATCGACGACGATGATCTCGTAGGCGATGCCCAGCGGCACCATTATGCCAATGACTTCGTCGAGCACGCTTCCGATGGCCTCTTCCTCGTTGTGGGCTGGCACCACGATGCTTGCCAGGATCTCCTGATCCTCCATTTTCCTCCATTCGGCCCGAGCCGATGTGATCCCCGGGGGGAGACACGTATCCGCTCATGCTTCCCCCAGTATGCCACAGGCTTGGCTGACTTTCAAGCACACGTGTCATTGCCCCACAAGATTGCGGATGCTATACTGCGCTATCATGCGGGGGGCTGATTACCGATGTCGTCTTACTTGGTTGGGACTCTGCGCCATATCTATGGCGATGACCCAAAGAGGGTGAAGGAACAGTCGGCCCGGTATCAACGCGCCGTGCGAGCCTTCGCTGCACGATATGGCCCCGGGGAGGTGACGGTCTACCGCGCCCCGGGACGGGTGAACCTTATCGGAGAGCACACCGACTACAATCATGGCTACGTCTTGCCCGTGGCGCTAGACAGAGACGTGCTGATCTGCGCCAGGGCGCGATCGGATCAGCTGGTGAGGTTGGCCAACGGCGAGCCCGAGTTCGGCGAAAGAGGCTTTGCCATCGCCCCAGACATCCCTCCGCGTGCCGTGGGCGACTGGGCCAACTATCTGCAGGGGCCTGCGCAACTGTTGGAACGGGAGTATGGCCCCGGTCTCCGAGGCTTTGACGCCTGGATAGACGGTGCCGCACCCTACGGCGTTCCTCGGGGAGCCGGGCTGTCTTCCTCTTCGGCCCTGACTGTTGCCAGCGCAGTGGCCCTGGTGGCTATCAATGGCATCGAGTTGTCGGGAGCAGAGCTGGCAGAATCGTGCAGCCGGGCAGAGTGGTACGTAGGCACGCGGGGAGGCATCATGGACCACTTTGTCTCGGTGTTGGCCCGGCACGGCCACGCTCTTTTCCTGGACTGCCGACCCGCAGCAGGTGCATCTGGCTACACGTTCAGGCACGTGCCTCTGCCCACCGGCTACGACATCATCGTAGTCGATAGCGGAGTGCGCCACAAGAACACTGGCCCCCTCTTTAACACACGGGTCGCTGAGGGGCGCATCGGCGTCCGACTCTTGCGGCGACGATATCCGAGCATAACCCACCTGCGCGATGTGAGCCACCTGCCCTGGTCTGACTTGGAGCCCTTGCTGCCCGACGTTATCCCCAGGGGGGCTCTGCTGCAGATGGGCATCGACCCCGATGCGATACTCGACGGCGGCGTGACCAGCCAGGCCCATACCTTCCTCGTGCGTAGGCGGTGCCGGCACGTGATCACAGAGAACGCTCGAGTGCTGCGGACCGTCGCGGCATTGGAAGCAGGAGACATGGAGACCTTTGGACAGCTCATGCGCGAGGCCCATGCCAGCGCACGAGACGACTATGAGATAAGCACGCCCGAGATCGAGACCCTGGTGCGTCTGGCCAATGCCGCCCCAGGAGCGGTCGGCGCACGCCTGACTGGTGCAGGATGGGGTGGATGTATCGTTGCCGTCGTGTCCCAGGACAGCAGCGATGCGTTCCAAGGAGCAGTGGCCCGCGCCTATCGCGAGCAGACCGGGATCGAGCCCAGCGTGTTCATATGCCGCTCCGCCGAGGGGGCCGGCAGCGTGTTGCACACAACAGTCTGAGGGACTCTCGCTATCGGCGGGAACTCAAGTCCCAGCGTGGCGAGCACCGGAAGAGCCTTCCCGGGCAGCTCTCTGATCCCAGGCGGTGGCGATCCCCGTGGAGGATAGGCCAAGCGGGCGGCGGCGTAGTGGGATCAGGGGAGACTGCGCCCCTGAGAGGCCATGAACTCGTACACCACGTCGCGGCTGAAGGTGCCCTCCATGGCGCCCAGCCGAGTGGTGGCCAAAGCGCCCACGGCGTTGGCAAAGAGCCCGGACGCCTCAATCGGCCAACCCTCGGAGAGTCCCACCAGCAGCGCGGCATCGAAGCAATCTCCCGCCCCTGTAGGGTCAACCTCGTCAACCGCGTATGCCGGAATATGGATTGTCGCCCTGGGCGCGAAGAGAGTGCACCCCATCTCGCCTTGCTTGAGGGCCACCAGGCGAACTCCCCTGGCCAACAGGCATCTTGCAGCTTCCTCTGGCGCTTGTGTGCCGGTCAGAGCGGTGGCCTCTTCACCACTGGGCAGGACGATGCTGGCTACCTCAAGAATGGGCTCGCAAACAGCGCTGATGCGCTGGACTGGCATGAGCTCAGGGCGAAGATTGGGGTCGAGACTCACCGTGCCCCCGCGCTCGTGAACCAGGCGAGCAGCGTGGTAACAGGTTTCTCGCATCTCCTCGCTTATGGAGAGCGAAGACCCCATGATGTGGAGGTAGCGGGTCTCATCAAGAAACCCCTCGGCAAGTTGAGCGACGTTCACCAGGGCCGCTGCCGATTGGGCCAGATGAAACACGAAAGAGCGGCTCCCGTCCGACCGGTAGGCCACGAACGCGATGCCTGTGAGACGTTCTCTTGTACGCTGTAGGCAAGAGCAATCGATGCCATCGGCCAGCAGCCGGTCAGTCACACAATCGCCAAAAGAATCGTCGCCCACAGTGCCCACAAAACCCACCTCTGCGCCGAGTCGGGCGGCGGCGCTGGCAAAGATCGCTGGAGCACCACTCGGATATGGGCCCGAGAAGCCGCCCGGGCGGTCGAGGGGCTGATCACGACCAGTGCGCATGATCTCCACCAGTGCCTCGCCGATACTCACGATCACAGGCATGATCCTACCCCATGGCAAGCTTGATGGACGAACCCAGAGCTGCCTAGACTAGTGCCGACGCGGACATTCTAGCCGGCGGGAGCATGGCAGTCAAACGGTCGATGCTTCTCGCGCACACGGAGGGCGTTGAAAGACGCCGAGAGGGTGGCCGTCATCCGGTAGGGGCGATTCGCGAATCGCCCCTACACCAGGGCCCATATCCGTCCTTTCTTCTCGTTTACACCATGCAAGCCAGAGTATCCACGCGACACGCCGCCGATGCGCCTCCGGCCCCGTTCGGAGCGGGTGTTTCGATACTCTCATACGCAAACTTGCACGTCACCCCCCCCATGTGGTAGACTCGCCTGGAGACACTGCGGGAGAAGGAGCCCATGCGCGTTTTGGTGCTCTCTGATATCCACGCCAATCTTGATGCACTGAACGCGGTATTGGCCGATGCTGGCCAGTTCGACATCGTCTGGTCGCTTGGCGACATCGTGGGGTACGGCCCAGAGCCTAACCAGTGCATTGCCCGATTGAGCGAGTACGAGCATCTGGCCGTCGCGGGCAACCACGACTGGGCTGTATTGGGGAAGATAGAGATGACCGAGTTCAACCCCGATGCGCGTCGGTCTAACCTTTGGACGAGGGAGCAGCTAGCCCCCGCATCGAGGAGCTATCTCGAGGAACTCCCTGAAACTCGCGTCGAGGGCGAGTTCACCTTGGTGCACGGCAGTCCCCGCAATCCCGTTTGGGATTACCTGCTCAATGCTCACGAGGCAAAGCTCAGTTTCTCCTACTATGATACCGCCGTGTGCCTGGTGGGCCACACCCACGCTCCACTCATCTTTCGCTTTGCCCCCGATGGCGGCCAATGCGTCGCGCTGCGGGCACGGGACAGGGTCCCGGTCCGCCTGGACAACTCGCGCCGCATTATCAACCCGGGTGCGGTGGGGCAACCTCGTGATGGCGACCCACGCGCGTCCTATCTGTTGCTCGACACGGAAGTGATGACCTTCGAGCACCGTCGAATCGGCTATGAGGTCTCAGAGACCCAGAAAAAGATAGGTGCCGTCGGCCTGCCGAGGAGCAACCGTATGCGCCTGGCCCTTGGCTGGTAGAGACATTGGCCAAGCCCCGGAACTTTGCGCCCTCTGTCAGCGTCTAGCCGGTGAAAAACAAGAAGGCCATAGGAGGTAAGATGAACAGGAAACAGTGGTTTACCTTGATCACCCTGGTGGTTGTGCATGCACTCGTGGCGGGCTGCGCGGCCAGCGCACCAAAAGTCGCGGACGTAATGAAAGAGATTCCGGTGGAGAGTGTGGTTGTCGAGAGGGAGGTGGCTATGCCCGCGGCGGCCCCCGCAGCCGACAGCGGCGGGTATGGGGGCGTCGCCGACGAGGAGAAGGCCCGCGCGATCTCGGCCGAGACGGAGCGGATGATCGTTCGCACCGTAAGCATGTCGATGGTCGTCGAGGACGCCGATGAGGCCCTGCACGATCTCCACGCTCTTGCCAAGCTTCACGATGGCTATATCGCGGATTCGAACAGGTGGCTGGTCGATGACGACACGCCGATGGCCAACGTCACCCTGCGGGTGCCGGCCGAATCGCTGGACGAGGTGCTGGATGTCATCCGGGGAATGGCCATCAAGGTGGAGAACGAGAACATCTCCGGCCAAGACGTGACCGAAGAGTACACCGACATCCAGGCACGGCTCGGCAATCTGGAGGCCGCGGAGGAAGAGCTCCTGGCCCTGCTCACCGAAGCACGCGAGATGCGCTGGAAGGCAGAAGACATCCTGGCCGTCCACCGCGAATTGACCGGCATTCGCCAACAGATCGAGTCACTGAAGGGACGCAGTCAGTACCTGGAGCGCATGACCGCCCTGGCCACGATCACCGTGTCCATCCGGCCCAAGGAGGTCCCCAAGGCAGTCCTCGAGAAGGGATGGAACCCTCTGGTCACGGTCACCGAGGCGGCGCGATCCTTCCTGAACGTTCTGAAAGGGTTCGTTGACGTCGGCATCTGGTTGGCCATCTTTTCGCCGTTCGTGCTGGTGCCGGCGGTCATCATCTGGCTGCTGGTACGCCGCGCGCGGCGCAAGAGACGCGGGGGAGCCGCTCCAACTCCCAAGAGCCAATAGTCCGGTTCCGCCTTCTCTTGAGAGTCAGAGCCACCCGGATGCTACCGGTGGCTCTGACTCTCGCACGCCGGCCCGCAAGCTCCAAGCCCTGTCCTGCGCGTTTCGACGGGCCGTCGGGTCTCGCCAGGTTGCATCTGGCCCGAGGATTCTCTCACGCAAGCCCCCTGGGCACCCACACCAGGCTGGAATCTCTCGGGGCGGCGACGGTCCCCGTAGCGTTGCCGGTTCTATGATCCCTGCCCTTCGTCCTTCACCTGGCCCGCAGCTTGCCCTGCCTTCCGGCGCAGCTCGATGGCTTTCTCGCCGATCATGCTTCGAGTCTCCTGGCCCGATTGGGGCGCCAAGAGAACGCCCACCACCCAACCGAGAATGCCTCCCACAAGAACACCAAACAGGAATCTCATTTGACCGCTCCTTCCTTGTTTCCCAATCATCCGTAGTCATCAGGTTGCCATCCTCCAGACCTCCGGTTGGCGGTTCACGAGCTCAGACTATGCAGTTGCTCCTGCAGTTTTTCTCGCCGCTCATGATAGCCGGCCAGCTTGTCGCGCTCTCTTTCCACCACCACTTGCGGAGCCTTGGCCACAAAGTCCCTGTTGGCCAAGAGCTTCTCAGAGCGCGCGGTCTCTGCGGCAAGGCGCTCGAGATCTGTCCGCACCCTGGCTCTCTCCCTGTCCAAGTCCAGCAGCGAAGCCAGAGGCAGGTAGCAATCCAGTCCTCCGACCACCAGCGCAAGGGCCTTGTCGGGCGTGCTGTCGAGGCTCTCCTCCAGGCGCAACCGGCCGCCATCCAGGCGCGCCAGTGCCTCCAGGATGGACGCCTGCTCCTGGAGGAAAGGCAGCCTCTCGCCGGCAGCGATGATCGCGGCGATGCGACGCCCCGGCTCAACGCCATACTCGCTCCGTGCGTTGCGGATGGTGCGCACAAGTTCCATGAGAGTGCCAATCTGTTCTTCGGCCGCATCATCCACAGCCCCTCCCTGCGGCCATGGAGCCACGATGAGAGCCTGGCCCCGATGGGGCAGGTATTGCCAGATTGCTTCAGTGGCGAAAGGCATGTAGGGGTGCAGCAGCCGCAAGCACCCTTCCAGAACATAGACCAACACCCTGCGTGCTGCGTCTGCTGAAGCCTGGTCCCGGTCCCTGAGACGCACCTTGGTCATCTCAATGTACCAGTCGCAGTATTCGCCCCAGAGAAACTCGTAGACCTGACGGCCAGCCTCTCCAAGCTGGTAGCCATCGATCAGGCGGGTCACCTGGCCCACCAGCCGGTGATAGCGGCTCAGAATCCAGCGATCCGCTGTGTTCACCTGGGCATCCGGGGCCAGGGGCTTTGCTGGCGGCACGAACTCTGGGGCTCGACCGTCCAGGTTCCCCAGCACGAAGCGTGCGGCCTGCCAGATCTTGTTGGCAAAGTTGCGGTTGGCCTCTATCCGGCTTTGAGAGAGCTTCATGTCGTTGCCCGGAGTTGAACCTGTGAGCAGGGTGAAGCGCAGGGCGTCCTGCCCGTATTCCTCGATCACGAGCAAGGGATCGTAGCGCCAGGCGTCAGGCAACGACTTGCTGATTTTCCTGCCCTCTTCATCGCGAACCAAACCATGTAGATACACGGTGTCGAAAGGTACTTCGCCGGTCATATCCAGCCCCAACATGATCATCCTGGCCACCCAGAAGAAGAGAATGTCGTAGGCCGTCTCCAGCACCGACGTCGGGTAAAAGTAGTCCAGGTCCTCAGTCTTCTCGGGCCAGCCAAGGGTCGAGAAGGGCCACAGTCCCGACGAGAACCAGGTATCGAGCACGTCCTCATCCTGATGGATCGCGTGGCTGCCGCAGTGTGGGCACTCGGTCGGGTCCACGCGACTACAGGTCTGGGCGCCACAACCATCGCAGTACCAGACGGGGATGCGATGCCCCCACCAGAGCTGACGCGAGATGCACCAATCGCGGATGTTCTCCATCCACTCGTAGTATACCTTGGTAAAGCGTTCGGGGATGATGCGGATGCGCCCGTCGCGCACTACCTGGAGGGCCGGTTGGGCCAGGGGCTTGGTTCTCACAAACCACTGAGTTGAGATGCGCGGCTCCACAATGGTGTGGCAACGCTGACAATGGCCCACCGAATGATGATAGGGCTCCACCTTCACCAGATCGCCCATAGCCTCCAGGTCGGCCACCAGGTTGCGGCGACACTCGATGCGGTCCTGCCCCTGATACGGTCCAGCCTCTCGGTTCATAGTCGCGTCATCGTTCATGGCATTGATCACCGGCAGACCATGCCTGATCCCCATCTCATAGTCCACCGGATCGTGGGCCGGCGTGACCTTGACGGCACCGGTGCCGAAGCTCGAGTCCACCACCTCATCGACGATGACCGGAATCAGCCGGTTGATGACCGGCAGGCGCACCTTGCGTCCCACCATGTCGCCATAGCGAGGGTCTGAGGGGTTCACCGCGACGGCGGTATCGCCCAGGATGGTCTCGGGACGCGTGGTGGCCACGGTGATGTATCTGTCCCCCTCCTCGGTCCAGTAGCGAACGTGCCAGAGGCTGGTGTCCTCTTCCTCGTGTTCCACCTCCAGGTCTGAGATCGCCGTGCCACACCGGGGACACCAGTTCACCAGGTAGGCCCCGCGATAGATCAGGTTCCTCTCATAGAGCCGGACAAAGGCCTCTCGCACGGCGCGGGAGAGATCCTCATCCATGGTAAAGCGCTCGCGATCCCAGTCGCAAGAGACTCCAAGCCGTCGGTGCTGGTCAGTGATCCGCTGATGGAACACTCGCTTCCACTCCCACACGCGCTCGACGAACTTGGTGCGACCCAGATGGTGCCGGGTGAGGCCTTCCTTGGCCAACTCTCGCTCCACCACGTTCTGGGTGGCGATGCCTGCATGGTCGGTGCCTGGGACCCACAGGGTGGGCCGGCCAGTCATGCGGTGGTAGCGGATCAGGGCATCCTCGATGCAGGAGACTATCGCGTGCCCCAGGTGGAGAGCGCCAGTCACGTTGGGCGGGGGCATGGAGATGACGAACGGTTTTCGCGAGGGATCTATTCTCGGCTTAAAGTAGCCCTCGATCTCCCACCAGCGGTAGAGAGGCTGCTCTATCTCGCCCGCATTGTAGGTCTTGCTCATCTGATCGGGCAGTGGTGCAGTCTTCCCCATGATGTCGTTCCTCCGTGGGTCACACCCGCAACCGGCCATCTCCAGGCGGATAGCCCACATCCTTGCCGAGCCTCGAGATCATCCCGGGAAACAGAAAAGCTCCTCCCGTCACTCGGAGACGAAAGGAGCTGCCTTCCGCGGTACCACTCCGCTTCGGCCCACACCCCATCCGAGGTGCAAGCCGCTCTCGTCGCGCCATAACGGGCGCACCCGTATCGGCCTACTGCGATTTCGACCGATCGACTCCCAGGCGACCTTCGGCAAAGTGCGCTGCGAGGGGCTTTCAGCCGGTGACCCCCCTTCTCTTTCAGCTCGCTATCGCCTAATCCTCCCGTTCACCGTCTTTCGCACCAGTCATTGTACCATCATTCGGCCCGGACGTCAATCGAGGGCTATCGCCGCCTCCTCTCTCACATCTACGAGACTCCCCAGTCGCTCGAATGTTCTCTGGGCCTGGCTGGGGGAACCTCCTCTCGACTGGCGCAAAGGCACCGAGAATCTGCATCTCTCGCCGAAAGTGGGCCACCGTCCTCTCCAGTCCCTCTCGCAGCGAGACTTCCGCCCGCCAACCCAGGGCCGCTTTGGCCTTGCTGGCATCAAGGTATGTGCGGAACACCTCGCCCGGTTTTGCTGGGCCGTGCACCTGTTCGCAGTCACAGCCGGTGATCTCCTTGAGCTGGCAGAAGATGCTGTTGATGGACGTCCCCACTCCCGAACCCAGGTTCACAGTCTCCCCGCTGCCGCGCGTCAAGGCCAGGATGTTGGCTCGAGCAATATCCGCCACGTAGACAAAGTCGCGCTCCTGCTCTCCGGAGCCGTTGATCACCGGCACGGCACCGGTGAGCATCTGAGCTGCAAAGATGGCCACAACCCCCGCCTCACCATAGGGGTCTTGACGTGGGCCGTAGGTGTTCGCGGAACGAAGCACGGTAAAGTCCAGGCCGTAGAGAGCGCGGTATATGTCGAGATAGTGCTCCACGTGATGCTTGCTGGCGCCATAAGGGTCCAGCGGATTGGCGGGATGTTCCTCATCCACGGGAAGATACTCGGGTTCTCCGTATACTGCGCCGCCGGTCGAAGCATACACCATTTTCCTGCACCCGTACTTCCGAGCCAGCTCGAGAAGCACCAGAGAACCGATGATATTCACCTGGGCATAGAGCACTGGGTGGTCAACGGACTCACGCACGTCGGCCTTGGCCGCCAGATGACATATCGCTTCAGGTTGTTCGAGGGCGAATACCCGTTCCAGAGCTTCTTGATCGCAGATGTCGGCCACGTACAGCCTGGCCCTGGTGTCTACATGCTGGCGCTTGCCAGTGGAGAGATCGTCAACTACCGAGACATCGTGCCCCGCGCCGAGACACGCATCGACGACGTGCGATCCGATGAACCCGGCTCCGCCAGTGACCATGATCTTCATCGACTTCCCTTCCTTCCAAGTGATGCCTTGGGCGAGCGCCTGGCAACCCTTCGAGCGAATCTCACCATGCCCCGGAAAGGAGCAGGTGCCACCTATGGGCCCCTGGAGCGCACGATCGAAAACAGCAGCCAGGTCCCCAAGAGGCCAGCCATCACAAAACCGAGTTGCGGGATAGGCAGGCTGATGTTGGTGAAGGGCAATTGAAAGGTCGCCTCCTTGCCTGCTACCATGGCCAGCGCTGATCCCACGATGATCCCGGCCACGATCACACTGAAGGAGAGTCTGTTGGCCATGGCATCTAACTTGCGCAGGGCATCGGGCAGGTGAAGCACGTCCATTCCCAGGGTCAGCTTGCCTCGTTCCAGTTGTTCTGTCAGCGTGTCTATACGTCGGGGCAGGACGCGTAGCACAGCCTCGAGTTGGCGCAAGGTCTGGACGCCCTCCAGAAGGCGGCGCTTGATGGAGACACGCTCCTTCATCAACTGGACCACAAAGGGCTCAACCAGGGCGGTCAAAAGGAGAGAGGGATCCAGGCTGGAAGCCACGCCTTCCAGCACCACCACGGTACGCGCCAGGAGAGCCAGGTCAGCCGGGAGCCGGACGCGATGCTTGAAGGCGATGATCATGACGTCGTCGAGGAACTGGGGGATGGGCACACTCTCCAGGGAGGCTCCATAGTAGCGCGAGATCATCCGTTGCACGGCGCGCCGCAAGGCGTCACGGTCAACGTCGGGTCCAGTCGCGCCCATCCGGATGATGATCTGCACCATCTCGTCGGCGTCCTGTTGGACCAGCGCGAACAGCAGGTCGCCCAAGACCCCCCTCATCTGGGGGGTAAGGTAGCCTACTGCTCCCAGATCGACCAGCCCGACTTTGCCCTCACAGATGAGGACGTTGGCCGGATGAGGATCGGCGTGAAAAACGCCGTGAACGAACACCTGCCGCAGGTAGGCTTTGGCCACGCGCTCAGCGATGCTGGCCAGGTCGTAGCCTTGGGCTTTGAGCTCGTCGATCTGGGAGAGCTTGATTCCTTTGAGGTAGGCCAGGGTTATCACCCGCCCTGTCGTCAGGTCCCAGTACACCTCGGGCACGAGCACTCCTTCGCCGGCAACCACGCGACGCAGGGCGTCGGCATTGCGCCCCTCAGCGGTATAGTCGATCTCGTTGAGCAGCGCCTGTGAGAACTCTTCCACGATGTCCACAAGCCCATAGGACCTAAGGGTCGCCGATCGCCCCTCCAGGAAACGAGCCTGAGCGGCCAGCAGGTTCAAGTCGGCCTGGATCGTGTGTTCCACACCTGGACGTTGCACTTTGACGACCACCTCCGTCCCGTCCAACAGCGTCGCTCTGTGGACCTGCCCTATCGACGCCGAGGCAATGGGCGTTGGCGAGAAGTCGGCGTACCAGCGATCCAAGGAACCACCCAGCTCTTGCTCTACGACTGAGGTGATCTCACTTGCGGGAACGGGGGGAGCCGTATCCAAGAGCTTGCTCAACTCAACGATGAACCGGGGCGGCAGAATGTCCGGGCGTGTGCTGAGGATTTGCCCCAGTTTGATGTACGTGGGACCGAGCTCTTCGAGCGTGCGACGAACCCTTTCGGGAACAGACATGGCTGCAGTCTGGGCATCCGCTGCCACTGTTCGTGCTCGCCAACGGGGCACAAAGCGGGTGAGCGCAGTGCTCTCGGCCAAGAAACCCAGGCCATTGCGAATGAGCACCTCAGCAATGCGGCGTGCTCTGGCTATGTCTGCCGCCGGACCTCTGAGAAACAGTCTTGACCACACCATTCACTGCCTTTGGTCGCCAGCCTGGCTTGTGGGGACGATCCTCCCCTATGGCCGGCCTCACGTGCGGCAAAGTATCTTGCAGGGCACCAGCCAGACGAGATGGCCTCTTCTGGGCACACCGCCCAGGTGGTGCTCTTGGCCGAAGCGCAAAGGCGCCCTGCCCACAACCCCATGAGGAGCGATCTGCGTCTTCGGAGCGATTATAGCACACCAGAGGATGCGCTCAAAGCAGCCCGTGCCTCCTACCTCGGTGGTGGTCTTGCCCGGGGGCCAGCCGATCTTTCGGCCACCATTCGCCATGAGATGTTCTGCAGGAACCTAGAGAGGTCGGTGGGCAACGGATGTTGACCCGCCCTCACTTTGCACTCTGAGAGATGCTGCCTGCTGTTGACACTGGTCGCGACCCAGTGCATGATGCGCCCGGTAGAGAACTGCCTCAACGGCGGCGCAGGCGATGCGCAACCTAGAGAGAACCAGCCTTCTTTGTCGCGGGTGACCGAGAGAGCTTGCGCAGAGCAGGCAATCTGTGCTCCAGGCGCGTGCTGTTGGATTCGGTTGCAGGAGGTCGCCGCATGAAGTATGATGCCGTGAGAGAGCCTCCGGACCTTTCGTATTTGGGACGTACCCCAGATCATTTTGAGCTACTTTGAGATGATGGCCAAGATGAAAGCCGGTTTCGCAGGCAAAGGGCAATGATGAGAAGCGAACAGGATCAAGCGGCCCCCAGAGGAGATTCGAGCACCCCTCCAGTGTACTATCCTAGCATCTTTAACGATGTGATCGGCCCGGTCATGAGAGGGCCATCCAGCTCCCATTGCGCGGCTTCGGTGCGGATCGGAAGAATGGCCAGAGACCTAATGGAGGGCGACTTAAGTGAAATTCGCATCGAGTTTGACCCAAGGGGTTCGCTGGCAACAACCCACGATACGCAGGGATCTGACATGGGACTCTTTGGCGGCTTTCTGGGTTGGGAGGCCTCTGACGAAAGACTCGTCGATTCTGCCAGATTCCTCCAGGAGGCCGGCATCAAGACCACCATCAGTATTTCGGACTATGGCGCCGAACACCCCAATACCTACAAGCTGACGCTCAAGAACGCAGCGACACAGCATGAGATGATCGCCGTCTCTACGGGCGGAGGAATGATAGAGGTTATCGAGATCGACGGCATCAGAGTATCGATGACCGGCGACTACTATGAGACACTCATCTATCTTGATGCGGGTGCAGATCAGGTACTCCGATACCTGAAGGAACGTGACGATGCTGACGAAATCCGGCTCCTGAGGGGACCAGATACACAACTCATCGAGATCAAGGCCCAGAGGTTTCTAGATGAGCAGGTCATTGCCGGTCTTTGCGCAAGCTACAGAGTACGGGCGATCAAAAGGCTCGGACCGGTCTTGCCGGTGATGTCGCGCAGGGAGACTCGAGTACCGTTCATAACCTGTGAGCAGATGCTCGATTACAGCAAATCCCGAGGTCTCGAACTGTGGCAACTAGCCATCCACTATGAGAGCACGCGCGGCAACATGTCTCATGAGCAGGTGTTCCAGACGATGAGGGACATCGTCGGCATCATGCAGCAATCCATACTCGTAGGGCTCCAAGGCACCGAGTATGCGGACAGAATCCTCGGGTATCAGTCCGGGCGCTTTGCCGCGAGGATGGAGCACAATCGCCTTCTCGATGCTGGCCTGCTCAACCGGATGATCCTCTATGTGACGGCCATGATGGAGATGAAGAGCTCGATGGGCATCATCGTCGCAGCCCCTACAGCGGGGGCTTGTGGCGGGCTTCCCGGAGCATGTATTGGGGCGGCCAGCGCCATGGGGCTTTCTCTGGATGACATGACAGAGGCCATGCTTGCAGCGGGGATGATCGGTGTGTTCATCGCGGCCCACTCGACCTTCGCCGCCGAGGTGTGTGGATGTCAGGCTGAATGCGGTGCTGGCTCGGGTATGGCCGCTGCAGCGCTGGTCACATTGGCAAAAGGCACTGTCGAGCAGGCCACAGGGGCCGCCTCGATGGCGCTGCAGAACATCCTGGGAATGATCTGCGATCCGGTGGCGAACCGGGTTGAAGTGCCTTGCCTCGGCAGGAACGTCCTGGCCGCCAGCAATGCCCTGGCCTGCGCCAATATGGCCCTGGCCGATTTCGATGCCGTCATACCGCTGGACGAAGTCATCGACACGATGGATAAGGTTGGCAGGAGTATCCCGGTCGAACTGCGATGCACGGCGCTTGGCGGACTTTCCGTCACCAGAACTTCTAGGGAGATCGAGAGAAGGCTGAATCGGTTGCGTAGTGAACCCGGCGAGGCAGCATAGAAGAACAGACAAGAGGCTGGCCGCACCCCTCGCCAAGATGTATACCGTTCAGTGATCGAATCACAAGGAGCTGTATCGTGACCGAGAGATTCAGAGGGGTATATGCAGTGATCTGCACGCCCTTTGGCGAGTCCGCAGAGGTAGATGAGGTCGCTCTGAGATCCCACGTCAGGTTTCTGGTGGATGAAGGCGGCGTACAGGGCATCATTCCCACGGGGAGCACCGGAGAGTTCGCCGCGCTATCGGAGCAAGAACGGAAGCGCGTTGTGGATGTCGTGATCGATGAAATCGGCGGCCGAGTTCCCGTGATAGTCGGCTCTGCGGCGGTTTCGACAAGGGACACCGTGATCTATTCGCAGTACGCTCAGGAAGCCGGGGCCGATGGATTGATGGTTGTGGCACCATACTACTGCCATCCCGGAGAGGAAGAGCTCTATGAACACTACAGGACCCTCGCTGCCAACATAGACATCCCCATCATGGTGTACAACAATCCGGGCACGTCTGGCGTCGATATGCAGCCCTCTCTGATCGCTCGCCTCGCGGGACTCGACCCGATACGCTACGTCAAAGAGAGCTCAGGTGACATGCACCGTGTTGCCGAGATCATGCGTCTGTGTGGTGACAAGATGACGATCTTCTGTGGCAGCGACAATCTCGCTCTGGAGATGTTCGCCATGGGCGTTCAGGGATGGGTTGCTCCGCCCGCGAACTTTATACCACAACTATGCGTTAGAATCTACAGGCTGGCGGTAGTGGAGCAGAACATGGGCCAGGCAAGGGATCTGTACTTCGGACTGCTCCCTCTCTTCAACATGTTGGAATCAACGGGCAGATATGTCCAGCTGGTCAAGGCCGGCTTGGAGATGTTGGGCAAACCCGTCGGCTCGCCTCGGAGACCGCTGCTGCCAGCATCAGAGGAAGAATGCCGACAGCTCAAACAAATACTCGAGAGCTTGGACGACTGACTCTGTGCCCGGGATGCTGCTATTGTGACTCTACACCTGTCTTGAAACGGGCGGTGTCGGTCATCCTCGAACCCAAGTTGAGTGCTGCGTGATCTGCATAGTCTGTTGTTCCCAAAAGATCCAGCCGCCCTAGTTTCGGGGGTCTGCACAGAGACTTTGGCTCACGAGTGTTGTTGGGCAGGAATCGGTCCATTGCCAGCCACCCCACTGGTGCGACTGAGGCTTGATGATCCCCTTCCTCGCCTATCGACCGACATCCAGCCATCGGCGCTCCTCGAGTATGTCCCAAGTACAAATGAGAGTCCTCGTAGCTCTCTCACAGCAGCACCCGTCATGCGTCAGCCGCCTACAGACTCGAGGCCGTCGAAAAAGATCGACACTCTGCTCACGTCTGTCACCCTGAGCGCAAGTTTGAGCGAAGCGAAAAGTCTCAACTCCACAAAGACCGAGATTATTCGCCTTCGCTGTGCTACGGCTCACCTGTGAGGTTGCGCGTTTGTTGGATGCTCTCGACTCTGCTGTTGACACCGGTGTGGATCGGCTGCATAATGCGCCTGGCGCATGGCCAGCTTGATCGTGCCCGCACGCGCAACGCGCCTGCCAGAGTCGGGCCTTGTGTTTGCTCGCTGACTGATGCTCGAAAGGGCCTGGACTCTGGCGGCGTCCTGTGCCGTGCAGGTGTTGACTTGTTGTTCGGTGAAGGGGGACTAGCATGGCAGACCTCACCCTGCGGGGTCAGTGCAAGCGAGCCCTGGACTTGATCAGTGCAGACGGAGCTGCCGAGGCAGTTGCCGTGTGTCGCCGCATTCTTGAAGCGTTCCCCAAGCACATCGGCGTTTGCAGCCTGCTGGCGCGAGCCTATCTTCTGCTGGGCGAACGCGCAAAGGCGGTCAACCTGCTCCAAAGGGTTCTCAGCGCCGATCCGGAGCATGTGGAGTCTCATGTCAGCCTGGCGGCGATCTGTGAGGAGCAGGGCCTGCCAGAGGAGGCCCTGGGGCACCTGCAACGGGCTCTTGAGCTTTCGCCTGGCAACGAAGAGATACGCCGAGAGTTCCAGCGCCTGTACAGGGGGCGTGGCTTGTCGGCTATCGAGCGCATCAAGTTGACGCGAGCCGCCCTGGCGCGGACCTACATGCGTGGGCAGCTCTACTCCAAAGCGACTGGCGAGTTGCGCGAGTTGCTGGCCACCAAGGAGCATCGCTTCGATCTGCGCGTGGCTCTTGCCGAGACCCTGTGGCTCGGCAGGCTCTATGAGGATGCTGAGACCGTGTGTCAGGCTCTGCTTGCCGAATTGCCGAATTGCCTGAAGGCTAACCTCATCTTGGGACAGATTTGGCTGAACACTGAAAGGGACGACCAGGCCAGGGCCCTCCTGCAACGAGCGCAATCCCTCGACCCGGAGAACGTCACCGCCCAGGCGGTTCTTGGCGATCGGTCGCCCTTGCCTCCCCGCGTGGGCCGGCTGCCTCTCAGAGATCAAGACGTTCCTGCCATCGATCTGCCCTATGCTGACGACGAAGAAGGTCCAGAGTCAGATTATCGCCCAGTCGTTGGAGAGCGGGGCGACACTCCCGCGCGGGGCCAGGCTCACGGTGTCGGGACGGCGGATGCCGAACCCGGCAGAGAGGGCATGCGTGGCCCCCAGGCGGCAAGCCGGAGTGGCGAAACGTCGTCGTTCGCCGAACAGGGTCTCGCAGATACCGGGGCCATGGCAGGCACGAGAACGACGATCGCGGGCGAGGTGCGGGGTGCACCTCCGAGCATGCCAACCCGAGAGATGCCCCAAGACACTCTGCGGGAGGCGGGGGGCGCGGATGGCCTCGCAGCCGAGAAGGAGAGAGAGCGCCAGGCAGAAAGGCATAGAAGAGTCGAGGAGCTGGCCAGGGCCATTGACTGGGAGGGGATGTCGTTGATCGACGTCCGGCGACAGTATGTAAAAGATCATACCAAGGACTATCAAGCTCAGTTGGATCTGGCTCGGCGACTGCGGGATGCCCTCAAACTCAACGACGCCCTAAAGTACTATGCTGGACTGGTTGAGGAGGACTATGGGACCCTTCGCGAGGTCATCCACGATCTGGATCTCCTCAGCAGGATCTACCCACGCACCCCGGCCGTTCAGCAACTGCTCGCCGCCGCTCGGGAGAAAGGACATCGCGAGCCACCGCAGTGGCAGTAGAGCGGCCCAAGCTCCAGCCACGAACAAGCAGCACGGGAGGGATGATAACAGCAGATGGAGAGGACGTTGGTCATCATCAAACCTGACGCAGTGCAGCGCGGACTCATCGGCGAGACCGTCTCCAGGTTGGAGCGTCGCGGCCTGAAGATCGTGGGCATGAAGCTGATGCAGATAGATGAGGAGCTGGCCCGGCGCCACTACAGCGTACACAGGGGAAAGCCGTTCTTTGAGGGGCTTGTCGAGTACATCAGCTCAGCACCCGTAGTGGTGATGGTGGTGGAGGGTCCAAAGGCGATCGAGGCAGTGCGCCTCACCATGGGTGCCACCAATCCGGTCAACGCCGCACCTGGCACCATTCGAGGAGACTATGCCCTGGATATCCTGCGCAATCTTGTTCACGGTTCCGACGGGCCAGACACTGCCCGCACAGAGGTGGCCCTCTTCTTTGGCGAGAACGAGCTGGTGAGCTGGCCACGCGACACCGATCGGTGGGCATTTGGATAGCCAGGTCTTGGAACCATGACCTAGGGGGGCCACTTCGTGGGAAGTGGCCCTCAGTTGTTCCGGCATCTCGCGCGCGACGGCTTGCCGTGCATGGCGGCTTCAGGCTATGCGCACGACGGTGCGCCCCTCCCCCCACAGGTCCTCAAGCCGATAGCGGCTGCGCTGAGCTTGGGAGAAGAGGTGCACCACAATACTACCATAGTCTATGAGTATCCAGCCCGATGATCCTGAGCCTTCGACCGACAGGGGGTTGATGCCGTAGTCTTTCTTGAGACCGTAGACGAGGTCCTCCTGCATTGCCCTTAGCTGTCTCTCGCTGTCTCCGGTCGCGATGACAAAGTAGTCGGCGATCAGCGTGATCTGGGAGAGGTCAAGCAGCAGGACGTCAGACCCCATCTTGTCCACGATCAGATCGGTGATGATCCGGGCCATGTCTGTCAGTTCCAGAGCGTTCCTCCTCCACTAACCCGTCGGAGAGGTCAGTGCCAGGGTAGACCCTTGAGGATTATATCACAGGTGATGAGGTGCGCAAGCCAGCCAAGCATTCCTGGCTCCCGCGCCTCCGTTAGCACTGCAGACCCGAACTCAATGGGAGCGACTTGGCCGCTCCGCGGCTATTGTTGGGGCTGGGTGCAAAAGCGGTGGGCGATCTCATATAGGACTTGCAGGGAGAAGTGCAGGTTCTCGATCCACACCCTCTCGTTGTTTGCGTGAGCTCCCGCGCCCTCCATTCCATCTGGCAGGGGGTTGGTGGGCACGAAGCCGTAGACGGGCACTCCCAGACGGATCAGGTGCTTGGCGTCGGTGGAGCCAGCACACTGCCACGGCACGACGACTGCCCCTTCGACGTGGTCGGCGATCACCTGGGATATAACACGAAAGATCGGTGCTTCCGTGGATGACTCCAACCCCGGCGAATACTGCTCTGCGTAGAGACCGATCTCTACCTGGCCACCCGCACGCTCGCGCAGCAACCTCAGAAAGCCCTCGCGGGTCTGCCCGGGCAGGATGCGGCAGTCCACGTAGGCAGTGGCCACAGCCGGGATGACGTTGATGCTGGCCGGGTCGCCCGCCCGCAGGGAAGTGATCGAAGCTGTGTCGTAGAAGAGGGCTCGGTGACGCACGACATCGTCAGCACCGAAACCCGCCTCCACCATCGCCTCTTCCACTTGGCCGCTTTCGAGCAGACCGTCAACGCGGCGAGCGGCCTCTTCCGAATGTGAGCCAGCGATGGCGCGCAGGGCCGTGCGCATGGTATCCGTCGCATGAGGCCGCAAGTGGCCGTCGCCCAATTCGCACAGAGCCTGACTCAGCTTCATGGTGGAGGTGTCCTGGCGGGGATAGGCACCGTGGCCTCCCTTGGCTTGCGCACGCCAGACGGTGCGGCAGATCCCCTTCTCGGCCGATTGGCAGGTGTAGTACAGTCTGTCGCCCACCTTGATGGCCTTGCCACCCCCCTCGTTGATCGCGCAGGCCACCTGAAAGAGCTCGGGCATCTCGCGCGTCAGCCAGCCCATCCCATGTCGTCCTCCGTGTTCTTCATCTGCCGTGGCCACAAAGAGGAGATCGCGCTTCAGAGGCTGCCCCAGACTGGCCAACGCCAGCATGGTCACGGCACAAGCCGCAATCATGTTCTTCATGTCAGTTGTGCCTCTTCCCCAAACGAAGCCGTCGTGCACCTCTGCCGCAAAGGGAGGATACTGCCATTCGCTGGGATCCGCCGAGACCACGTCGAGGTGGCCCATGAACATCAAGGGCTTGCCCTCACCAGAGCCGGGTATCCGGGCGATGAGATTGCCCCGGCCGGGCTTGGACTCGACGATGCGCGTGGCGATACCTGCATCCGCAAGGAGCCGGGCCAGATACCGGCCGCACGCAGTCTCGTTCCCTGGCGGATTCGTCGTATCGATGCGCACAAGGTCGCGCAGCACATCGACAACCTGGTTCCTGAATCGACTGTCTGGCAGCTCCAATCCAATCCCTCCTTCGCTCGTACGCACCCCAAAAGCCTGGGCCAATGGGTGCAGGATACTGGCGGGCGCGGGTCTGAGAGTAGCACACGATTGCATGTGGCGCAAGGTTGGCAGGATGGTCATCCGACTTGACACGGCTTGGCGGTGATGGCAGACTCTTGGCGGGTCAGAATCGGGTTCTGATCCGTGTTTTTTGCGCCACCCGGAGCAGAGAATCGACCGTTGCCCCATTTGGCGCTGTGCCGAGGGGCTGTATGGGAGTGGATACGATGGGGCATGCGCGAGAGATGCTGCGAGCGCCTGCGACGTTCACGGTGGTCTCCAGTCGTCATCCCACCATTATCCTTGGGGTCGCGATTACTCTTTTGGATAGAGCAAGATGCACAGGCGCGGCCAGAACCTGCCCGATGGTCGAGGCGATTCGGGCTCAGATTACCAGGCTGGGGGATCAGTGTTGAACAAGTCAAACGCGCAGACCAAAGCACCAGACAGCAAACCAAGAAAAAGCAAGGGACTCGTCGCCAGATCCTGCTTCGCCATCGCCCCAGCACGACTGAGGCATCGCCTGCGACACATGCTATCCAGAAGGGGAAGAGCTGCGCCGTCGGCGACGAGGCACAACGAGCGGGTCCTCTATGCTGAGGCGGCAACCCAGGCCGTCTCCATGGCCGGCGCCATGTCTTTCATCTCCGTGTTCCTGGTGAGGCTGGGCGCGCCCAACTGGCTGGTTGGGCTGTATACCGCACTGCCGGCTCTCGTCCTGATGCTCACCGTGCTGCCCATGGGTTCGTTTGTGCAGCGCCGAAGGAGCCTGGCGGCTACCGCAAACTGGGGACGCATGCTCTTTCGGTCGATGGTTGCCCTGTTCGGGCTGTTGCCTTTCTTGCCCCCAACCATCGCACCCTTCGTCCTGGTAGGGGCAGGCGGCCTGATGGCGGTGCCGGGCTCCGCGTTCAACATCGCCTTCACCACCATACTAGGAAAGGCCACATCCCCAGAGAGGCGTCTGGGTATGCTCAGCATGCGCAGAGCCTTGAATGGCTTGGTCGCCGTCCCGGTGGGGCTTCTTGCTGGATACTGGCTGGACTATGCGCCCTACCCGCTCAACTACCAGATGCTCTTTCTCAGCGCCTTTGTGGTGGGGCTTCTCAGTGTATGCGCCTTGTCTCAACTAAACCTCGCTGCGCCGCCACAGGATGAGGAGAGACGAAAAGAACGCGGCGGGCTGCGCGAGATGCTGCTTGTCATCAAGGGGACACCCGCGTTCCGCAATTACGCGATGGCCGCCTTCTTGTTCCGCCTTGGCATGTCGATGCCCACGGCACTCTACACCATCTACCGGGTGCGTACCCTCGGTGTCTCTGACTCTTGGATCGGCGTGCTGCTCACTGTGGAGCGGCTTGTGGGAGTTGTTGCCTACTTTGCCCTGGGGCGCTTGCTTACCCGCAGGAAGTATCGCCGCTGGCTGTGGTTGAGTTGCACCGGAGCGGGTCTGTATCCCTTCACCATGGCTCTGGCCAGGACTCCCGAGATGCTTTTGGTTCCGGCCGTCATGGGAGGGATATTCGGCGCGGGGACGAATCTCTTTCTCACCAACCTGCTATTCCGGGTGTCGCCCGAGGAGCAGCGCCCAACCTTTGTGGCCGCCAATAGCTTCCTGACCAATCTGGCGGCATTCGTGGCTCCCATGCTCGGCACGGCTCTGGCCGATGTGACCACCATTGGCACCGTACTGATGCTGACGGGCGGAATCCGCGCGCTGGCCAGCATGGCTTTCAGAAGACTCCGAGTAGTAGCTGACCAATAGCCCCGGACGACCATGCTCTCGAGTATCCCAAAGCGTGCACCCTTGCCCAAGATTCATGAAGCCGGGCACCCTTTTGACAGCGGCACACTATCGCCCTCGAATCCAGGCCAGCACTCTGGTTGCCACCCGTTCGCCGGTGAAGCCCAGTTTCTCTGCCAGCACTTTGCCGGGCGCAGAGTGCCCGAACCCTTCCTGGGTGATGAACAGCGCGTCGTGGCCAACGATTCGATCCCAGCCGAAGCGGACACCCACCTCGATGAGCACCTTCTTGGTCGAAGCCGGAACGAGCGCCACGCGGAAGGCTTCATCCTGTTGCAGGTAGAGTTCTCGACAGGGCATAGATACGACGCGTGTAGCATAACCAGCCCGCTCCAGGGCGGGCTTGGCGGCCAGAGCCAGCTGCAGTTCCGAACCCGTGCCCACTAGCACCAGGTCGGGCTCCCTGTCAGGAGTCTCGGTCACAAC
Source organism: Anaerolineae bacterium (assembly GCA_035529675.1). Lineage (GTDB taxonomy): Bacteria > Chloroflexota > Anaerolineae > UBA1429 > UBA1429 > DATKWG01. Next base: position 34,510 of record DATKWG010000031.1, on the reverse strand, counting down.
GTACGCGCCCCGGTTAAAGGCCTCGAAGGAAAAGGGCTCCTGGCGTTGGATGGCGGGCACGCCTTGCCGGGTCAAGACCAGGGCGGTGGGCCCCTCCTGATGGCGCAGGGCATAGGCCCAGGCAGCGGCGACCTCTGGCCCATCGGCTGGCCGGATCACGGTCATTCCCGGGATCAGGCGAAGCGAGGCAATCTGCTCCACCGGCTCGTGAGTGGGGCCATCCTCACCCACAAAGATGCTGTCGTGGGTAAAGACGTACACTACCTGCTGCCGCATCATGCTGGCAAGGCGGATGGGTGGCCGCATATAGTCGGCAAAGACGAGGAAGGTGGCACCAAAGGGGACCAGGCCACCATAGAGGGCGATGCCGTTGAGGATGGCCCCCATAGCATGTTCACGCACGCCAAAGCGAAAGTTCCGCCCGCCAAAAGAACCAGGAGCGATGTCGGCGGCACCATCTATCAGGGTTGAGGTCGAGGGGGCCAAATCTGCCGAGCCACCCACGAGGCCGGGCACGAGTTCGCCGATCTTTTGCATGATCGCGCTACTCAGACGGCGCGTGGCATTGGGTTTGGCCGGCAATGCCGATAGAAGCTGTTGTTCCAGGTCATCGGGCAACGCCTTGGCCATGGCAACCTCACGTTTCGCGGCGAGGCGAGGATTGGCTTTGCCCCAGGCCGCGAACTCGGCTTGCCAGGCGTCGTAGATGCCTTTCAACTCGGCTATCCGGTCAGCAAAGACCTGGCGGACCTCATCCGGAACAAAAAAGCCTGGTTCCTCGGGCCAGCCCAGAGCCTTCTTCGTGGCCGCCACCTCGTCCGGTCCAAGGGGAGCGCCATGAGACCCAGCCGTATCCACCTTGTTGGGGCTGCCCATGGCGATGTGAGTGCGAGCTACGATGAGAGCCGGCCTCTCGGGATCAGCCTGAGCTCGCTCGATGGCACGGGCCGCTGCCTCGCAGTCATGGCCATCGATGTGTATCACCTGCCAGTTATAGGCCTCGAACCGCTTGCCCCGGTCCTCGGTGAAGGTGAGTTCGGTTGAGCCCTCGATGCTGATGCGATTGTCGTCATAGAAGTAGATGATGTTCCCCAGGCCCAGATGTCCGGCCAGGGATGCAGCCTCTGAAGCTACCCCCTCCATCAGGTCCCCGTCACTGACCATGCCATACACATTGTGGTCAACGATGGTATGGTCGGCCGTGTTGTATCGCGCAGCGGCCATCTTGGCCGCGATGGCCATGCCCACGCCGTTGCCGAATCCCTGCCCCAACGGACCAGTGGTGGTGTCCACACCCGGAGTCAGGCCATATTCGGGATGGCCTGGCGTCTTGCTGCCCCATTGGCGAAAGCGCTTGAGCTCTTCCATGGGGAGATCGTATCCAGAGAGGTGCAACAGGGCATAGAGCAACATGGAGCCGTGGCCCGCCGAAAGTACAAAGCGATCGCGGTTGGGCCAGGTCGGATCGTCCGGGTTGAAGCGCAGATAGCGCGCCCAGAGAGTGAAAGCGTAGTGGGCGGCTCCCATGGGCATCCCCGGATGGCCTGACCTGGCCTTCTCCACTGCATCCACGGCCAGCATCTTGATGGTGTTGACCGCCAACTGGGTCAGTTCAGGACCGATGGGGTTTGGCATGTTGCTGACTCCTTTGCGATGACCAGGCAACGTGATGCTGTCGGCGAGCTCCACAAGACTGCCGGTCATTCTACCTATTGGACGACCTCCAGGCAAGCAAAGAAAGTGAGAGCATCGAAAAACGCCGAGAGGGTAGCCGTCACCTGGTAGGGGCGATTCGCCCCGGCTTCGCCAGGATCTGCGACGAATCGCCCCTACTACACCAAGGCCTATATCCGTCCTTTGTTTTCGTTTACGTCGTGCTGGCTGCAGTATCCAGGCAACACGCCACCGATGCACCTCCGGTCAGATTCGGAGCTGCTTTTTCAACAGCCTCAAAAGTGCTTGCAGCAGGAGATGGTCCGCACGATCATTCGAAAGCTGTGGGTGGAGCAGATGCTCCGCTTTTGCGCCGCGGCCGTCTTGCTGTAGAATCTCTGGCGAGTCCATCGTCTTTCGTGCCTCACCCAGGAGTTGCCCATGCTCACCTATCGAGACGCGTTGCGAGCCATCTTCCAACGGACTGACTACGAGCGTCAAGGGCAACCGCCCTATTCCGAGCGCGTCTATCGCCTTGCGCGAATGGAACAGCTACTGGAGCGATTGGGTAGCCCTCACCGGGCCTTTCGTTCCGTGCACATTGCCGGCACCAAGGGCAAGGGCTCCACCACGGCCATGATCGATTCCGTGTTGCGCGCAGCCGGCTACCGCACGGGCATGTATTCCTCGCCTCACCTGCACACCTTTCGGGAGCGCATCCGAATCGAGGCAGAGCTCATTCCGGAGGAAGACGTTGCCAGGGTGATCGAGGGGATGCTTCCCATCCTCGAATCGCGTCCTGATGTTACCGTGTTTGAGATCATCACTGCGCTGGCTATGCGCTACTATGCCGAGAGGCAAGTCGATTTTGGCGTCTTTGAGGTGGGAATGGGTGGACGCCTGGATGCAACCAACGTTCTCCGTCCAATGGTGTCGGTCATCACCTCCATCAGCCTCGACCACACAAAGGTTCTTGGTGATACCATCGAGGCCATCGCCCGGGAAAAGGCAGGGATCATCAAGCCCGAGATCCCGGTGGTGACCGCGCCACAGCGTCCGGAGGCGATGCAGGTCATCCAGGATACGTGTGCGAGCCACGACGCGCCATTGACCGTGGCCGGCCTGGACTGGTGCTGGCGTTTCGAGGGGTCTGATCTCTCTGGGCAGAGCCTGACAGTGTACACTCCGGGCAACGAAGAAGCGGCCGAGTTCCCCGCGCTGTGGATACCGTTGCTAGGCGCTCACCAGTTGGAGAACGCCTGTACCGCGGTGGCCGCCATCGACGTGTTGCAGAGGAGTGGCGTGTCTATTGGCAAGGACGCAGTGCGTCGCGGACTGGCCACCGTCCACTGGCCGGGACGCATGGAAGTCTTGGGACAGGCTCCCCTGGTGGTTGTGGATGGCGCCCACAACGCCTACTCTGTGCGACGCCTGTTGGAAGCGGCGGGAGAGTATCTCTCATGGCGACGAATCATTCTCATCTTTGGGGCTGGCCACACCCACAGCCCCGAGGGGCAGCTAGCACTACTCCTTCCCGCCGTCGATGTGACCTATGTGACCCAAGCGAAACATGCCAAGGCGACGCCCGCCGCCGACTTGAAGCTGATGGCGGATGGCCTAGAGCACGAGGCAATCACCGTGGGTAGCGTGCGTGAGGCGCTAAAGCAGGGATTGCACCAGGCTACAGAAGACGACCTGGTTCTGGTTACAGGCTCTCTCTTCGTGGTCGCCGAGGCCAGAGAGGCCTGGGCTGAATTCAGGGGTCTTCCGCCACCTCCCAGCGACCCGCCAGGAGTCTACTAAGAGGATCAGAGTCTGATGACCCGGGCCGAGCGGATGCTCGGCATGGTCATGATCCGAGCCAGCGTCTCCTCGGTGATGGGATCATCCAGCCCAACGACCATGAGTCCTGGCCCGCCTCTCTTCTGCCTTCCCACCTGCACGAAGCTGATGCTGATACCTTCCTGGCCCAGCAGGGTACCCATCTGGCCAATCACACCCGGCTGCTCGACGTGCTCGGTGACCAGAAGCAGGCCGTCGGCCACGAAATCGAGCCAGTGTGCATCGATACGAACGATGTGTGCCTGGCCTCGAATGACGGTGCCACTGAGCAGACGGGTGCCGCTGGTGGTCTGAGCGCGGATCGTGACCGAATCGCCAAAGCCCTGAGCCTGGGGCGTACGCACTTCGCTCACCACCAGTCCCCGATCGCGGGCCACCAGACGGGCATTGACCAGATTGACCGGTTCCTCGCTGGCTTCGCCGAGCAGGCCAGCCAGAGCGGCTGCGGTGATCAGCGTCGTATCGTGCTCAGCGATGTCGCCGACGTAGGTCAACTCCAGATGACTCAGGTTGTTCTCGGCAAGCTGAGCATAGAACATGCCCATTCGCCGGGCAAGTACGAGATATGGTTCGAGGAACTCTAACTCTTTGGGGGAGAGAGCCACCACGTTGACTGGGTAGCGGGGAGTGCGCCCCTCCAGAACGTCGATCACCTGCTGCGCCACCTGTCGCGCTGCGCCCTGTTGGGCCTCTTCCGTCGAGGCCCCAAGATGAGGAGTCAGCAACAGGTTCGGGCACTGGCAAAGGGCTGGATCGATAGTGGGCTCATCAACGAACACATCCAGGGCCGCGCCGGCCAGCCTGCCCTCCCGCAGGGCCGCGACCAGGTCCTCGCCCACTATCAGATCTCCTCTCGCGCAGTTGATGAGGCGAGCGCGCGGCTTCATCAAGGCCAGTTCTCGTGCCCCGATCATGCCGCGAGTGCGCTCGGTGGACGGCGCATGCAGCGAAACATAGTCGGCTCGAGAGAGCAGATCGTCGAGACCAACCATCTCCACGTCGAGTTTCGCTGCTCTGTCGGGCGACACAAACGGGTCGTGGGCGATTACCTTCATCTCGAGCCCTCTGGCCCGCGATGCTACCGCCGAGCCGACACGGCCCAGGCCAACCAGGCCCAGCACCTTGTCTCGCAACTCGGTGCCCGTCAGATGTCTCTTCTGCCACCGGCCTGTGTGCATGTCACTGTCGGCTTGGATGATGTGCCGCGCCAGACAGAGCATCAGGGCCACAGTGTGCTCGGCCACAGCCACGGTATTGCTGGTTGGGGCGTTCACCACGACGATCCCCCTGCGGGTCGCTGCGTCCAGATCGATGTTGTCAACCCCCGTGCCAGCCCTTGCTACCACAACCAGCTTCTTGGCAGATGCCAACAGCCGCGCCGTGACCTGGATGCCGCTGCGCACAATCAGTGCGTGGTAATCTCCGATGGTCTGCAGCAACTCCTCAGGAGAGAGCCCAAGGCGCACCTCCACCTGGCATGATTTCTGCAGTAGCCGAATGGCCGGCTCGGCAAGAGATCCGACCACCAGCACCTTCTTGGTCATAAGCACCTCTCGATCAAGGTTGTCTGTGAGTGCGATCGAAGCGTGGGGCAGAGGGTGCTCCCCTCTGCCCCATCCCTGCAGGGCCGCTCAGGTTGCAGGCACCTCTGGGAGACTGGCCAAGGCCTTTTGGATCTCTTCTTCTGGGTAGGCATAGTCTTCCAACTGGCCAGACAAGTAAGCATCGTAGGCAGCCAGGTCAAAGTGGCCGTGACCACTGAAGGCCAGCAGAATGGCTTTGGACTCTCCCGTCTCTTTGCACTTGAGGGCTTCGTCGATGGTGGCCTTGATAGCGTGCGCCGTCTCGGGAGCGCCAAGGTATCCTTCTGCCCGGGCGAACTGCACGGCGGCCTCAAAGACCTCGTTCTGGTGATAGGCTCTGGCCTCCATGACGCCCTTCTCGATAAGGTAGGAGATGAGCGGTGCCATACCATGGTAGCGTAGCCCTCCGGCATGGATGGCCGCGGGCACGAAGGTGTGGCCAACGGTGTACATCTTGGCGATGGGGGCCATCTTGGCCGTATCCCCATAGTCGTAGGCATACGTGCCCCTGGTGGTGCTGGGGCAAGCCCTGGCCTCACAGGCGATGAACTGAATCTCCTTGCCGTCCACCAGCCTGTCGCGCACGAAGGGGAAGCTGGCCCCAGCGAAGTTGGAGCCGCCCCCGATGCAGCCGATGACGATGTCGGGATAGTCGCCGGCCTTCTCCATCTGCAGCATCGCCTCTTGCCCGACGATGGTTTGATGGAGAAGCACGTGGTTCAGGCAGCTACCGATAGAGTACTTGGTATCGTCATGGGTGGCTGCATCCTCTACGGCCTCGCTGATGGCGATGCCCAGCGAACCAAGGTTCTCCGGGTCCTCCGCCAGCAACTGGCGGCCGAACTGAGTATCGGGGCTGGGGCTGGGGACCACCTTGGAGCCCCAGGTCTCCATGAGTATGCGACGGTAGGGTTTTTGCTCGTAGCTGATCCTGACCATGTAGACCTTGCACTCCAGGTCAAAGAACCGGCAGGCCATGGAGAGGGCACTGCCCCACTGGCCAGCTCCGGTCTCAGTGGCCATACGCTTCACGCCCTCCACCTTGTTGTAGTAGGCCTGAGCCACGGCGGTATTGGGCTTGTGGCTGCCTGGGGGGCTGACTCCCTCATACTTGTAGTAGATCCTGGCCGGGGTCCCCAATGCCTTCTCCAGGCGGAAGGCTCTGAACAGGGGAGTGGGCCGCCAGAGCCGCAACACATCCAGCACTTCTCCGGGGATCTCTATGTAGCGTTCGGTGCTGAACTCCTGCTCGTTCAGTGCCCCCGCGAACAGAGGCGGTGGCAAGATGGTCGGTTCAGCGGTAGCGGGATGCAAAAGTGGCGGCAGTGGCTCCGGCAGGTCTGCCTGGATATTGTACCACACCGTGGGCATCTCTTTTTCGCTTAGAAGGATCTTGGTGTCCATGTCTTCCTCTCTTGTTTCTCCATGTGCAGGGCGCGGTTCGAGAAGCCATTGGAGCTGACCAGACACTGATGGTGCAGTGTTGGCCCATACTCTTCTTCGTTCTGCCTCACCTCCTTTCGCGACCAGTCTGGGATCCCCGTTGATCTTGCCAAGAACGTACTCATCGGCAGCGTAGGGCTGACGCACGGCACTCCATCCGCGTCAAACCAAACAAGGCTCTCGTCCCTTGTGGGACGAGAGCCTTGGCCCCCGCGGTGCCACCCTCATTAGCCTGGCGCCGGAAACAAAAGCCCCGCCATGATGGCGGGGTGCATCTCCTAAGCCAGCCTCACTCTTTGCAGGTACAGGATGCAACAAGCAACCGATACCCTCTGCCCAGATAACGGTGGCGACTCCGTCGTGGCCTACTGACCAATGCGTTCAGCCGCGCAACTCCCAGGTCCATTCGCCGCCTGCGCTGGCACCGGGCTCTCACCTGACCCCGGCTCTCTTGGCCTCGCCTTGGCAGTTACTACTCCTGATCTCAGTCTTTCTCCCTATCGATTGATCCGAGTATACCACAGAAAGACGTATCTGTCAATTGGATCGAGGAAGAGTATCGAAGAACCTTGTGTGACCTCCCGTCGTTGTCACTCTGAGCGCAAGTGCCCCGAACTTCAGGGGTACAAGTGCCCCGAACTTCAGGGGTACAAGTGCCCCCAACTTCAGGGGTACAGGCGAAGAGTCTAAACCGGACGAAACAGAGATTCCTCGCCTTCCAGGCTTTCCCCAGGACGCGACTTCTCTCTAGGCCAACGAACTGGCCTGTGGTATAATCGCGCTATCGAGTGCGAGACTGAGGGGCGGGCCCAGATCCGGGCGATTGAGAGCACCAGCGCCTCCCGGCGGGCTGGCGACTGCCAAGGCCCCATTGACACGTTGACCGCGGAACGGAGGATGAGTGTGGAACACGTGCCCCTGAGCTATGGGATACCTGTGCCCCTGAGCTATGGGGTACTTGCCGATATTCGCAGTCTCTTGATCGACATGGACGGCGTCCTGTACCGTGGGCGAACCGGGCTTCCCGGAGGCCCCGAGCTGATCGCCTTCTTACGGGAGCGAAGCATACCCTACCTGCTGGTCACCAACAACTCGACCCTAACTCCCGCTCAGTTCGTGTCGCGCCTTGGCAAGATGGGCATCGACGTATCTCCGGATCTCATCATGACCTCTGGCGTGGCCACCTCTGCCTATCTGGCCACCTTGGCACCGCCAGGCACAAAGGTCAACGTTGTGGGCGAGGCCGCATTGATCGAAGAGCTGGAGGGACGAGGCTTTGTCATCGCCGGACGCGACGCCGAATACGTGGTGTGTGGCTGGGACAAGGGGATCAACTTCGACAAGCTCAAGACGGCCTGCCTGGCCATACGCGATGGGGCCACCTTCATTGGCACTAACGCAGACAAGACCTATCCTCTGGAGAAGGACCTCATTCCGGGCGCGGGGAGCATCCTGGCGTCCCTGACCGCCGCCACGGATGTCGAGCCCATTGTAGTGGGCAAGCCCGAGCTTATCATGATCGAGCAGTCACTGCGGGTGCTGGGAGCGCGACCTGAAGAGACGGCCATACTCGGCGACCGCCTGGACACAGACATTCTTGGCGGTCATCGCGCCGGCATCCTGACCATAATGCTGCTGACCGGTATCTCCACCGAGGCCGAGGCCGCTGCCTGCGATGCGCCCCCCGACCTCATCTTCGACGACCTGCCCACGCTGACCAGCGCCTGGAGAGAGGCTCTGGACGGGCGGTAGGGTAGCCCTCGGGCGAGGCCGAGGAATCTCTGCTTTGCACTGTCGAGGCCCTCGGCCTGCCCTCAGAGTGACAATGACCGGAGCGCGCGCAGGGTCTTTCGATACTCTCCGCAGAGACAGCTTTACTTGGCGTTGTGCTCGTAGTATACTTTGGGGGAGTTGAACTGACGAGCGCAACAGGAGGCAATCAGTCGTCTATGTATTGGCCAATGTTCGATCCGATCTACTATCTTTTCGCAATCCCCGCCTTGATCCTGGGCCTCTATGCCCAGTACAAGGTAGGTTCTGCCTACAGGAGGTTCAGCAGGGTTGGCAACAGCAGTGGAATAGTGGGCTGCGAAGCGGCCCGGCGCCTGCTTGCCATCAGCGGATTGGAGCAGGTGAATCTGCAAGAGAAGCTAGGGCATCTCTCCGATCACTATGATCCGCGCAGCAAGACTCTGGCCCTATCCTCTGGCGTCGCGCGCTCGGCGTCTGTCGCCTCTCTGGGCATCGTCGCCCACGAGGTGGGGCACGCCATTCAGCACCACCAGGAGTATCTGCCCCTGAAGCTGCGCAGCGGTCTGGTGCCGGTCGTGAGGATCGGGTCGTGGCTGGGGCCGATCATCTTTCTCGGCGGCATGGTGCTGCCTATCCCGAACATGTCCTTCATCGGCCTGCTCTTCTTCTCGGCCACCCTAGTGTTCTCGCTGGTGACCTTGCCGGTCGAGTTCGACGCCAGCCGGCGCGCGGTGTCGATGCTTCAGGGTAGCGGCATGATGAGCGACGTCGATGAGAGGGGAGTGCAGCAGGTCTTGTCGGCGGCATCGCTTACCTACGTCGCCGCAGCCACACAGGCCCTGTCAACCATACTCTACTACGTCTTTCTGCTGGGTGGCTACCGCCGCCGCGACTGACGCCTGGCATCGAGTTCTCCTCACCAACCGTCCTCTCCACCAGGCGGCCCACATGGATGGCAAGTTTTGGGCTTGATCGAGACATGACACCTGACAACATCAATCTTTTGGATCTATCCTTCGATGACCTGGTCCAGATGGTCCTCGACTGGGGGCAGCCCCGGTTTCGAGCAGCGCAGATTTGGCGTTGGATCTACCGTACGCTGGCCAGTGACCCCGGTGAGATGGCCAACCTGCCCAAGGAGTTGCGCCGTCGCCTCGCAGAGGAAACCTGCGTGGGCACCATCAGGCAAGTTGGCCTGTCCGTGCCCGACGATGGTCTCACCGAGAAAACCCTGTTTCGGGCTGTGGATGGGCATTGCTTCGAGTCGGTGCTCATGCGCTACACTAATCGCAACACGGTTTGCGCTTCCTCACAGATTGGCTGTCCCGTCGGCTGCGCCTTCTGTGCAACAGGACAGAGCGGGTTCGTTCGCAACCTGACCGGCGGCGAGATCGCCGGCCAGGTCTTGCACTTTGCTCGCCAGTTGCGCAAAGAGGAAGCTCACCTGACCAACGTGGTCTTTATGGGCATGGGCGAACCGATGCTCAACTACGACGCGGTGTGGCGCGCGATCGCCAATCTGAACGATCCCCAGGGCCTTGCGCTCGGAAGTCGGCGCTTCACCATATCGACGGCGGGCGTCGTGCCAGGCATCGAACGTCTGGCCCGCGAAGGGCGTGGCGTCGGCCTGGCCATCTCTCTCCACGCGCCAGACAACGCCCTGCGAGATCAGCTCGTGCCCATCAACCGACGTTATCCTCTGGAAGACCTCATTTCGGCCAGCAGGTTATACATTGAGCGTACCGGTCGGCGGGTCACCTTCGAATACGCGCTGGTCGATGGAGTGAACGACACGGACGAGCAGGCTCACCACACTGCCGAGCTACTGCTGGGGTTGGACTGTCATGTCAACCTGATGCCGTTGAACCCCACCGCCGGTTGCGTCCACAGGCCTTCTTCTCGGGAGAGAGTTCTGCGCTTTCAGGAGATACTGATCAAGAGGGGTATCCAAACCACCGTGCGGGCGCGCCGTGGCCTGAGCATCCAGGCGGGTTGTGGGCAATTGCGCGGCCGTGCCTTGGCTCATCAAACCAGGCAGGCAATCCCGTGATCATATCAGGTGGCCGTCGCATTCAGATCGCCCCGTCTGTCCTTTCAGCCGATTTTGCCAGATTGGGAGAGCAGGTAAGGCAGGCGGAGGAGGCGGGCGCCGACGCCATTCACGTTGACGTCATGGATGGCCATTTTGTGCCCAACATCACCGTTGGCCCGCTGGTTGTGCGGGCCCTCCGTGGGGTGACGCGCCTGCCGTTGCAGGTGCACTTGATGATCGAGCAACCCGAGCGGTACATCGACGAATTCGCCCAGGCGGGCGCAGACCCCATCCTGGTGCATGTGGAGACTTGTCCACACCTGCACCGGACGCTGGCCCAGATCCGCCTGGCTGGGGCACGTCCTGGCGTGGCCCTGAATCCTGCCACGCCGCTGTTGCTGCTGGATGAGGTTCTCGATCAGGTTGAGCTGGTGCTGATCATGAGCGTGGACCCGGGGTTTGGAGGGCAGGACTTTATCCCCGCGTCTCTTGGAAGGGTGCGTCGGCTGAGGCGGATGCTCCGGCAACGCGCGTTGGAATGCCAGATTGAGGTGGATGGCGGGATCAACGTTGATACGCTTGCCGACGTCGTGAGGGCTGGAGCCGACATTCTGGTTGTGGGGTCAGCGGTTTTCTCCCACCAGCACGGAGTGGAAGCGGGGATGCGCCGGCTCGCAACCATCCTGGAGAGTCTCTCGCTCCAGGGCAAGGAGCAGGGCCAGCCCTGCGTTGCCAGAGCTGGCCCCGAGTGCCTGAGCCGAGATCACGCCTGACGGGTGGCCGCTGGCTGCTCTACGAGAGCTTGTTACGGGTCCGCAGGCAGCGTGTGCACATCTTGACTGTCTTGCGCTGGCCATCGACCATTATGGTGACTGTCTGGATATTCGGCAGCCAGGAGCGGTTGGTTCGGCGCTTGGAATGGCTGACGTTGTGCCCGAACTGGGGTCCCTTGCCGCAGATATCACACTTTGCCATCAATATCACCTCTTGCTGGCATCAGGCCTGGGCACTGGTGCCCCCTGGGTACTCGCGCCTGCAAGACTGGCCTGAATGCGATAGATATGATACCATAGGGAGTAGATATGTGCAAAAGAGCAGACGAACGAGAGCACGGGAGGGGGCGACCCAGGCTCGTCGGTGAGACGGCATACCCGCGCAGCAGCCGGGCTTTCCGGTGTTTTGCACGGCGAATCCCTCAATAGGTTCTGACTGGGAGTGGTCTCATGGAGAAAGGTTCTACCCTTGGCAAGATCGAGGTATCGCCCAAGGCCATAGCGAGCATCGCCACCGAAGCTGTGCTGAGCTGTTATGGAGTGGTGGGCATGTCAGCGGCAACGCTGCGCGATGGAATCGCCGAAATCCTACAAGTTGATAACTACAACCGGGGTGTCGAGATCGAAGTGGTCGATGACGACATCGTGGTCAATCTCTATGTGGTCATCGAGTATGGCACCCGCATATCAGAAGTCGCCCAGAATGTGATGGAAAGCGTCAAGTTTGGCGTGGAGAGTGCCCTTGGTATGCCGGTTGCCCAGGTGAACGTTCATGTGCAGGGGCTCAGGGTCAGCAACCAGGATAGCTAGCGTTGCCTTGGCGAGCCACGGCGCGGTAGTCCAGGGAGGTAGAACACCGTGCCCACCAAGGTGATCTCCCACGAGAATGGAGCAAGGCAGGACGCGCCAGCAGCGGGATCGACCCAGACTCTCACCCGCTCATCTTCGCAGGCGGTCTGCGATTGCGACCAGCTTCTGGGGGCCCTGCGAGCGGCCAGTTGCTGGTTGGATCATCACATCGCCAGCGTGAATGCGCTGAACGTCTTTCCCGTGCCCGATGGCGACACCGGGACAAACATGTCACTGACAATGCGCGCAGCGCTCGACGAGCTGAGCGACGAGTCACATTCGTCTGTCTCAGAGTTGACCCAGGTGGTGGCCCGGGGGGCCTTGATGGGAGCCCGGGGCAACTCGGGAGTCATTCTCTCGCAGATCCTGCGAGGCTTTGCTCGTGTGCTGCAGGGCAAGGATAGCTTTGGTGGCGTCGATCTTGCAGAGGCGCTTCAGCAGGGCGCAGTCACCGCCTACAAGGGGGTCATGCGGCCCGTCGAAGGCACCATCCTGACGGTGGCCAGGGAATGCGCAGAGTCGGCGAGCCGGGCAGCATCGGCGGGACATGATGTAGAGTGGGTGCTTGCCAGCGCAGTGGCCGAAGCGCAGGCGTCTTTGGCACGCACGCCGAGCTTGCTGCCTGTGCTGGCCGAAGCGGGAGTGGTAGACGCTGGCGCTCAAGGGTTTGTGCTCATTCTGGAGGGCATGCTCCGCCAGATGCGGGGACAACCTGTTGTGGGTGTAGTGCCATCTGAAGTGCAGCCAGAACAGGTCTTTGCTCCTCAGGGTGAGTATAACTATGACACCCAGTTCGTCATCAAGGGCGAAAACCTGGACTTGGAGGCGATCCGACAGCAGATCGCGAGCATGGGAGATTCGGTGCTGGTGGTGGGCGATGACCAGGTGGTAAAGGTGCACGTGCATTGTGACCATCCCGGCCAGGTGCTGGACTATGGCATCGAACGTGGAGATATCACCTCGGTGATCGTCGAAAACATGCAGCTTCAGTACCAGGAGTTCGTGGCAAGCTCTCAACCGTCGGCGAAGGGGTCCCTGCCACTGACGGCGTTCCGTCCGCCAGCGCCCAAACCGGAGCGTCTGAGCGATATCTGTGTCATCGCTGTGGCATCAGGGGAGGGACTCACCCGTGTTTTCGAGAGCCTCGGGGCCAGTGCGGTCGTGCCGGGGGGCCAAACGATGAACCCTAGCACGCAGGACTTGCTCACCTGCATCGAAAGCGTGGCCTCTGATCAAGTCCTTGTCTTGCCAAACAACAGCAATATCATCCTGGCCGCTCAGCAGGCCAAGGAACTCTCGGAGAAGCAAGTGACCCTGGTTCCAACCGAGAGCATGCCCCAAGGCATCGCGGCACTCTTGGCCTTCAACTACCAGGCTGGGCTGGAGGCCAATGCGGAGCTTATGCTGGAAGCCGCCCGGCAGGTTGAAACCGCCGAGGTCACCAGGGCTGTGCGGTCGGCGAAGATCAACGGCCTCTCTATTGCTGAAGGCCATGTCATCGGTTTGCTCAACGGCGACTTGGTCGCGGCGGATGAAGATGTTTTGTCAGTGGCCAAGGAACTGTTGGAGCGGATGCATGTTGAGGACTATGAGATCGTCACCGTCTACTACGGGGAGGACGTTTCTCTTCAGGAGGCGACCGAGCTGGCCGAGTATGCCAGGCACGCCTATCCCGATCTCGAGATCGAGCTGCTTGACGGCGGACAGCCCCACTACTTCTATGTCATCTCGGCTGAGTAAAGGGCTGTGGGAGCGGCTTTAGCATGAACAATACTAGAATCGTTACCGACAGTTCCGCCGATCTCTCCTCAGAGGCCGTGGAGGAGCTTGGCATCACGGTCGTGGCGCTGGGCATTCGCATGGGCCGCGAGACGCTTGTGGAGGGTCCCGATCTGCGCTCAGTCGGGTTTCACAGGCGCATAGCCAGGAATGGTACCATCGCGATTGCCGTGCCGCCGACGGCGAGCCGGTTTGCTGAGGCCTACGGCCGGTTGGCCAGGCAGGCCAGTCGCATCGTGTCCATCCACCTTTCTTCGTGCCTGAGTGACACCGTTCGGGCAGCGAGAGAGGGGAGTGTCGGTTGCTTGGGGCGCTGCCAGGTCAGCGTGATCGATTCACAGGTTGTCTCGCGTGCATTGGGTATCCTGGTGACTGAGGCTGCCGAGGCCGCCCGGAACGGGGCAGCCGCTCAGGAGATTGTGCGTATGGTGCGAGGGATGATCCCTCGAACCTACCTTGCCTTCTATGTTCAGAATCCTGACTACTTGCGGCGCACCATTGCCGCCCAGCGATCTCGGGGTGCCAGGCGTGACAAGATCACCAGCCCCCTGCTCACCATGGAGGAAGGCGAGATCACTCCTGTTCGTCGCTTGCGAGGGCGGGGTACCGCCTTGGACCGCCTGGTTGAGTTCGTTGCCGAGTTCCGAGAGTTAAAGAAGCTATCCATTCTTCACAGCGGTCTGATGCCGCAGGTTGAGGAGCTGAAGGCGCGATTGGCTGACCTGCTACCCCGGGAGGTCACGGAAGAGCACATCTATGGTCCCGCACTGGGGACCTATATCGGACCAGAGGCCCTGGGAATCGTGGCTTTTGAAGGGTAGGTTCGGGGCGAGCTTTGATGAGTGACAAGGTCGTGTCGAGGGTCTCGGGATTGGAATCGAGCTAGGCAGATGGCGTCGGCATACGACAAGTTGAGGCGCATACTGAGTCTTGAGCAGGAACAGGGCTACAGAGATCGGGCAGTAGTGGGGGGGGTATCGCGTTTTCTCACCTATTGGGAGAGAGAGGCGCGCGAGGAGTCTGAGGAGATCGCGCGCTCACCCGCGGTCGCTGAGGTGGTGGGAATGCTGTCAGGCTACGCCGATCTGTCTCTGGCGGCACGCCGCGACACCTTGGATCGGCTGCTGAGTCTCTTGGGCAACGAAGGAATTCGCCGCGGCCCTGGGACCGAGTTGGGACCGGCGAGACCAAGCGAGGACTCTGGGGCCGATGCTGGCGATGACGGGCCAGGGGCGCCTCACAGGAGCGCGAGCCAGGTAGAGACCGCTCGGTCTGGCGGCCAGGAAACCATATCTGGTGCGCCAGGGCAACTGAGCCTCGATTCTCCTATTACCAGGCTCAAGGGCGTGGGGCGAGTTATAGCGGCGCGTCTCGAGCGCCTGGGGCTGCAAAAGGTGAGGGACCTGATCTATCATTTTCCGAGACGCTACAACGACTTCACCGATCTGAGGACCATCAGTCGTCTTACGCTGGGCGAGGAGGTCACCGTCGTAGGTATCATCCAGTCAACGAGCACTCGGCGCACAGAGCGCGGCAAGGCCATCACCCGGGCGATCGTCACCGATGGAACGGGGTCTATCGAGACGCAGTGGTTCAACCAGCCCCACCTGGCGAGCCGTCTCAAACTGGGCGACGAGGTGGCGATTAGCGGCAAGGTCGGAGAGTACCTTGGTCGGCTGGTTTTCAACTCTCCCGAGTGGGAGCCCCTCAGGCGCGAGCTCCTGCACACCGCGCGTCTCGTGCCCGTCTATCCCCTCACCGAGGGGATCAAAGGCGGGTGGATGCGCCGCTTGTCAAGAGCCACCCTGGACTACTGGGCCCCGCTCATCATGGACCCGCTACCTCCCTCCATGCTACAGTCCACCGGCTTGATGCAGCTGGGCACGGCGTTGGAGCAGATACACTTTCCGGCCAGCAAGATCTCCCTGCAGCAAGCGCGCCAGCGCCTCTGCTTCGATGAGTTCTTCCTGGTTCAACTGGGCCTTCTCCGCCGGCGACATGCCTCGCGGTCTCAGCAGGGGAGAGCTCTGGCAGTTCCCTGGCACGAGATCGATAGCTTCTTCTCGGGGCTCCCATTCCAGCTCACAGGAGCCCAGCGAAGAGCCATCAAGGATATCCTGGGCGACTTGGAGAAACGTGTGCCCATGAGCCGCCTGCTGCAAGGTGATGTTGGTTCAGGCAAGACCGTGGTTGCAGTGGCTGCCATGTTGGCCACGGTGCGCAACGGCCTCCAGGCAGCCGTGATGGCTCCCACGTCGATCTTGGCCGAGCAACACTATCGTACCATATCGGAAATGCTGGAAGGATGCCCAGATACTCACTGCACGTTGCTCACCGGCAGGTTCTCCGATGCTGAGAAGCGATGCCTTCGTGACGATATCTTTCAGGGGCGGGCTCAGATAGTCGTGGGCACTCATGCTCTGATCCAGGCGTCGGTGGACTTTGCCAGACTTGGCCTTGTGGTGGTTGACGAGCAGCATCGCTTCGGTGTGGCCCAGCGTGCTGCCCTGCGAGACAAAGGTACTGATTTTGTGCCACACCTTCTGGCGATGAGCGCCACACCCATCCCCCGCACTCTGGCCTTGACCGTGTATGGCGACATGGACATCTCCGTCCTGGATGAGATGCCACCGAACAGACAACGGGTGGAGACCGCAGCGCGAGACAGAGGGAGCCGTGAGCGTATCTATTCCTTCATTGAGTCGCAGGTTGCCCAGGGACGCCAGGCATTCATCATATGCCCGCTGGTTGAGGAATCGGATAGGGTGGAGGCAACGGCCGCCGTGGCTGAACACAGGCGGCTGCAAGAGGAGGTATTCCCCAGGCTGAGGCTGGGGCTGCTCCACGGTCGCATGGATGCTGAGGAAAAGGAACAAAGTATGACCAGTTTCCAGGGTGGGGAGTATGATATCCTCGTTTCCACACCCGTGGTCGAAGTAGGCATCGATGTGCCCAATGCGACAGTCATGCTCATCGAGGGGGCTGACCGGTTTGGGCTGGCCCAGTTGCATCAGTTCCGCGGGCGCGTTGGGCGAGGCCAGCACAAGTCCTACTGCATCCTTCTGTTCGACGACCCTTCGGAAGATAGCCTCAAGCGGATGGAGATCATCGCAGAGACCCATGATGGCTTTGCATTGGCAGAGAAGGACTTGCAGCTAAGGGGGCCTGGGGATTTCTTTGGGATGCGTCAACACGGCTTGCCAAGGCTGAGGGTGGCGAAGCTGAGTGACACAGCCATTCTCGAAAGGGCTCGATCGGAAGCTTTGAGACTCTTTCAAGAGGACCCCGATCTTGCCAGGCCAGAGCACCGGGCCATAGCGATGAGTGTGCATCGTTTCTGGAGGAGCGGGGATGTGCCCTGATAGAGGCAGGATCCTGACTGTGGCGGTGTATCCTGGCACCTTTGACCCGGTCCACCATGGGCACATCGACGTAGCCAAGCGTGCGGCGGAGATCTTTGACCGCGTGGTGGTGGGCGTATACGATCGACCTGACAAGAGCCTGTTGTTCTCGACAGATGAGCGGCTGGCCATGATGCGCCAGGCGTTGAAAGAAGTGGCCGCGATTCGGGTGGTCAGCTACGGTGGTCTGACAGTAGACTTTGTCAAGAGCCAGGGAGCAAAGGTCATCGTACGCGGTCTGCGAGTCATCTCTGATTTCGAGATTGAATATCAGATGGCCCTGACTAACAGCAAGCTGGCGCCTGACGTGGAGATGGTTTACTTGATGACAAGTCTCGAGTACGCTTTCATGAGTTCATCGATGGTCAAAGAGATCGCCAGCCTGGGTGGCTGCATATCCGGGTTTGTGCCTCCCCATGTCGAGAAAGCGTTGCTCGCTCGCTTGGCGGCGAATAGCTAGGCTAGGCCCCGGCGACGCCCATCCATTTGCTGAAGGGGGTGACCGAAATCGACATCTTACAGCTCGTCGATCGTCTTGAGGAGCTACTTGAGCGTGGGTGGCGGCTTCCCCTCAGTGGCAGAGTGGTCATCGATGAGGATACCTTCCTGAACATCGTAGACCAGATGCGCATCAGCGTTCCCCAAGAGATCAAGCAGGCCCGGGAAGTTCGAGAAGAGAGGGACAAGTATGTGGGCCAGGCCCATGAAGAGGCCAGAAGGATCATCGCCCAGGCCAGAGAAGACGCGGCACACCACCTGAACTCGCATCAGTTGCGCAAGGCTGCCGAGGCCGAGGCTGAATCCATCCTCAAGAGGGCGCAGGAAGAGGTATCGCAGATTCGCGCTGGAGCCGACCAATACGCTGAGGACAGGCTCACGGAGCTGGCAGAGAGCCTTGCTCAGGTGCAAGAGGTCATCTGGCGCGGGATAGAGGCCCTGAAGAAGCGTCAAGGCGAGGAGGTGGAGGCCGTTCCCGACAGGGAACGAGCCCTTCTCCATGCAGACGAGGTGCACCAACAAGTCGGTTGGCCATCTGGCCCGGAGGAGCCGGATCAGGCATGAGTTGGCGTGCCCAGGCCTGGGAAAACCTCCCGCCCGTGGGCCAGAGGGCGTGGGTTTTTTGACACGCCTGCCGCCGTCACGTATAATCAGTGTAGGCTGCATCAAGGGAGAGCAATGCTCTACAACGTGGCACAGTTGCTCAGAGAGAGTATCGGGACCTCTCGTCAATTCGGAATCGACGGTTCGCTGCGCGACATAGACGAGAGGAATCCAGGAGCCACCGGTGTGCGGGGCAGGGTGAACCTTCAGCGCACTCCAAGGGGGATACTGGCTGCCGGCAGTGCTCGTCTCAGACTGGTCCAGGCTTGCCGGCGTTGTCTGGAGCTCACCGAGACCGAGGTGCGCTTTGAGTTCGAGGAGGAGTTCGTACCCTCCTCGGACATCAGGACTGGCGATCGGCTGCCGCGAACTGATGAGCACGCCTCGGAGCTGGTCATCGATCAGCATCACCTGTTGGATTTGACCGAGGTGCTCCGGCAACACACCATCTTGGCTGCATCCGATTGGACTCTCTGTCGTTCTGACTGCAAGGGACTCTGTCCGAACTGCGGAGAGAATCTCAACTTCGGTCACTGTCATTGTCAGAGTATCGGAATTGACCCGAGGTTAGCCCCGCTGGCAGAACTGCTGGAACTGCCGGGCGTGGAGACCAGGTCTAAGGAAAGGAACGGCGCATAGATGGCCGTACCGAAACGCAAACAATCCAAGGGGCGCACCCACCGCCGTCGAAGCCATCATGCTCTGCGCTCAGTCGCTCTGGTAGAGTGCTCGTCGTGTCATCAGATGCGCTTGCCGCACACGGCATGTCCCAGTTGCGGCAGATATCGGGGCCGGGTTGCGCTGCATGTCGAGTCCGCAACTTAGCCCTACTTCGTCTTGTCGGGCCGTCTGAGGATGCGTCCTGACGGCCCTTTTGTGTGCTACTGGTGCAGAGCACGAGGAGCCGGTTCGGTTGCTGGATCCCTTGTTGGAGGGAGATGCCATGAAGGGCAGACTGGGAACCGTCCGTATCTCACGGCAGGTATTAGTCACCATCGCGCGGCTCACCACGCTGTCGGTGCCAGGCGTGGTGCGCATGTTTCGCACTCTGCCCAGTGGCGTTGATCGCTTGTTGAAGGGCAGGGGAGCCGGCGATGGCGTGCTCGTGGAGGTTGTGGATGGCGCGGTGCTGGTGGACCTCCATGTAGTCGCCGCCCGCAAGATCAGCATATGCGAGTTGGGCCGCGAGATACAGGCTCATGTCTCGCGGGCCATCACCGACATGGTGGGCATGCCTGTGTTGGCGGTCAACGTTCGCGTCGAGGATGTTGAGAGTGTCCCTGGCGGATAGGTTGGGCGACGGAGACGAGTCTTGAAGCCGAGACGGCGGGCCAGGATCGCGGCTCTGCAGGCGCTTTTCGAGGTTGACACGGCCCATCACGATCCGCACACTGCGTTGCGTTGGCGCCTGGCGGAATCGCCCCTTCAAAAGGCGGCCGAGGGTTTCTGCAGGAGGCTCCTGTTCGGGGTCTTGCGGCAGCAAGTTGGCTTGGACGCGATCATCCAACGCATCGCTCCCGAATGGCCCGTGGAGCAGTTGTCTCCTGTAGATCGGAACATACTTCGCCTGGCAGCGTATGAGATCATGCTCGACCACAGCGCTCCGCCAAAGGTGGCCATTAATGAGGCTGTGGAGCTGGCCAAGATGTTTGGCGGCGACAGCTCGAGCCGGTTCGTGAATGGCGTGTTGGGCACGCTCTTTGCTCAAAGGTCTCAACTGGCGGCCGGCTTTCCGAGTGATGCGCACCCCGACGCGACCCCAGATGCCAGCCCACTGCGAGCCGGGGACGAAGGGGTATCCCAGCCAGGAGGTCAACCCCAGCCGTGAACATCTTTGGTGTAGGCACCTCAGAGCTATTGCTGATACTGGTAATCGCCATGCTGGTTGTTGGGCCAGAGCGGATGGTCAAGCTGGCACGCGACGGGGGGAAGGCGCTGGCCAGGCTTCGCCAGATCACCGAGAGCGTGACAAAAGAGTTCCGGGAGACTTTTTCGCTTGAACTGGACGAGGAAGAAGAGAGCAGCGGCCAGGGCAGCCCGACAGTTGCAGGGGGGCTGGTGGACGCCCGCGCCGAGGTGGTCGGGGAGGTCGTCCCGGCGCTCGAGGCCGGCTCGCCAGAGGAGCCTGCCGATCTTCCCGGTCCATTCTCCGAAGCCGCGCAACTGGAGGCGAAACTCGCTTCCGAACTGGTTGACGGCGAGATAGAGGTCGGACCATTGACCGAAACGGCCGCCGCGGGGGCGGAAGCTGGCGCAGACGGGGGGTCTTTGCCCAGTCTCAGCATGGAGGCCGTGGTTGTTGAGGTTGCCACGCTGGTGCCCGCAGACGCAGACGCGGAGCCGGTCGAGGTCAACGAAGTGGTGCTGGTGGCCGAAGCGGACATGGCCGACCAGGCCACAGAGGGCGAGGCGTAGACCTGATGACCGATGACGCAGAACTCACGATTTTCGAGCACCTGACCGAACTTCGGTCGCGCATGGTCAAGGCGACGCTGATGCTGGTTATCACCACAGCGTTCAGCGTGATATTCGCCAAGCAAGGTCTAGAGATACTCTCAGCGCCTCTCGGAGAAGTGAGACCCCAAGCGATTCACCCAACCGAGTCGTTTGTCGTCTATTTCAAGATCGCCCTGATAGGGGGTGTGGCCCTGGCCATGCCGGTCATCGTCTATCAGGTCGTTCGTTTTGCGCTGCCGGGGCTTCTTCCCGATGAGAAGAAGTACCTCTACTTCCTCCTGCCCGGCGTTACGATCTGCTTTGCCGGGGGAGTGGCTTTCGCCGCGTTGGTTATGCTGCCCGCAGCGATCAACTTTATGCAGGGATTCCTCGACACTATCGTAGACAACCGCTGGACCCTGAACAACTACATCAGCTTCGTCACTCGCGTGCTCTTCTGGATGGGGATCGTCTTTCAGACGCCCTTGATCATGTTCTTTGCCGCCAAGCTCGACCTGGTTACGGCAAAGAAGTTGGGGCGGTTTCGCAAATATGCCGTCCTGGTAATCGCTATCATCGCCGCCGTGGTGACCCCCACGCCCGACCCCGTGAATATGATGATCGTGATGGTGCCCCTCTACCTCCTCTACGAAGTGGGAGTCATTCTGGCGCGAATCGCGGACATCGGCAAGCCCCCCGCTGAGGGTGAGGAGACGGCGGTGGTGGCCACGAGCACCGCATCTCGGGAGGGAACCACTCCCGACGGGCAAACCCCTTCATAGCCGCAGAGGCAGACTCCTACCGCAGCTCCCCGCTAGGTCGGAGCCTCACTGGCCAACACGCTGCGGTCGCGCTCTCCACAGCATCCGGTACGCAGGCGCATTCGGCTTCTTTCCACGAAACGAAGAGAGGGTGACCTCCTTGCCCTTATCCGGAGGCAGGGTGGAATCGGGCGCCGACTCACCTTCTTTGACCATGATTCACAACTCCTTTCCCATCCGCCTCTCTTTCATCCTGGCCCACTCCAGCAACCTGGTCAAGATTCGGCATCCATTCACCCTTGATCGGGCAGTCGCCTGGCCGTATAATGCCTCTCGATCCAACCCTTTTGTGTGCCGACATAGGAGGAACCCGGTCATGAATCAAGTGCTGTGCTTTCCCGAAGGTTTTCTCTGGGGCACCGCAACCGCCGCCTACCAGATAGAGGGAGGCTACGAGGATCGAGGAGAGTGTATCTGGGATGCGTTCTGCCGGTGGCCTGGCAAGGTGCTGGCCGGCGACACGGGAGAGGTGGCCGACGACCATTACCACCGCTATGAGGAAGACGTTGGCCTTATGGCACACCTGGGCCTGGCGGCCTATCGCTTCTCGATCTCCTGGCCTCGTGTTCTGCCCGAGGGATCGGGGCAGGTCAGCCAGAAGGGGCTCGATTTCTACAGCCGCCTGGTGGACGAGCTTCTGGGAGCTGGCATAGAGCCCTTCGTGACCCTTTACCACTGGGACCTGCCCTCGGCGCTGCAGCGCCTGGGAGGATGGGCAGCACGCGATACGGTCCACCGGTTCGTAGACTATGCGACCATCGTGGCCGAACGCCTGGGCGATCGCGTACACTACTGGATCACCCAGAACGAGCCGTGGGTGGCGGCATTCGTGGGCCACCTCATGGGAAGGCACGCTCCTGGTTGGGAGGACCTGGGCCTCGCCTTGCAGGTGTCTCACCATCTGTTGCTCTCTCACGGCCTGGCAGTGCCGGTGTTGCGCGAGCAAGGTGATGAGACCACTCGCGTGGGGATCACGCTCAATTTCAGCCCCGCCTATCCTGCCAGCGACCGAACGGAGGACGTCGCGGCAGCCAGGCGTCACGACGGCTATGCGAACCGCTGGTTCCTCGATCCCGTGTTCAGGGGTCGGTATCCCCTGGATATGTCGGGTATCTTTGGTTTCTTGGCACCCAGAGTAGCGCCAGGGGACATGGAGATAATCGGTCGCCCTATCGACTTCTTGGGGGTCAACTACTACGCCCGAGCTCTTGTCGCTCATCGAGAGGGTGAGTTCCTGAACATGATCAGGCTTCATCCCGAGGGCGAGTACACCGCCATGGACTGGGAGGTCTACCCGCAGGGACTGACCGATCTCTTGGTTCGGCTGGCCAGGGACTATGGCTCGCCGGCGATGTACATAACCGAGAATGGCTGTGCCTACGAGGATGTGCTCACCCCCGAGGGCAAGGTGCACGACGACAAACGGATCTCTTACCTGCGCCAGCACATTGCCGCGGCACACAGAGCCATCCAGCAAGGCGTGCCGCTCAAAGGCTACTTTCTCTGGTCACTGATGGACAACTTTGAGTGGGGCTACGGGTACAGCCGTCGCTTTGGCATCGTCTACGTGGACTTTGGCACGCAGCGGCGCATTCCCAAAGATAGCGCTGCCTACTATGCCTCGGTCATCGCCGAGAACGCTGTCGAAGCCTGATCTGGACGTGGAGGCAAGCCACTGTGATTGATGTGCAACGACTGAAGGACCGCGTGTGCGAGTGCATCGACGCCCACCGAGAGGAGATCGTGTCCATCGGCGAGGACATTCGCACGCATCCCGAGCTGGGCTTCAAAGAGCCTCGCACCGCAGGCATCGTCGCGAACCGGTTCGCCGCGTTGGGCATTCCCCACACCACGGGGATCGCCATCACTGGCCTGAAGGGCATGTTGAGGGGCGCAGAGTCCCACGTGACGGTGGCCTATCTCGGTGAGCTGGATTCGGTTCTGGTGCGCGATCATCCAGATGCCGACCCCGATACGGGCGCCGCCCACGGGTGCGGACACAATGCCCAGATCGCCAACCTCATCGCTCTCGCCTACGGCCTGGTCGAGAGTGGGGTCATGTCTCACCTTGGTGGAAACATCGCCCTCATGGCTGTCCCGGCGGAGGAATACGTGGAGGTCGAATACCGCCTCAGGTTGAAGCAGGCGGGCAAGATCGAGTTCCTCGGGGGCAAGCCCGAGATGATCAGGGTGGGGGCCTTTGACGACGTGCAGATGGCCCTCATGACCCACCAGTCGTGTCGCGACGAAAAGGGCAAGTTCAGCGCTGGTGCACCCAACAACGGTTGCGTGGTCAAGCGCATTCGGTACATCGGCAAAGCCAGCCACGCAGGTGGCTCACCCCATGAGGGGATCAACGCCCTCAAGGCGGCCATGCTCGCCCTGCAAGCCATCGACGCCAACCGCGAGACATTTCAAGACAAGGACCATATTCGCGTGCACCCCATCATCACCAAGGGCGGCGAGATGGTGAATGTGATTCCCGCCGACGTTCGCATGGAGACCTACGTGCGGGGAGCCACCGTGGAGGCCATCATGTCCGCCGCCGCGAAGGTCGATCGGTCGCTCAAGGCGGGAGCCATGGCCCTGGGTGCCACCGTCCAGATCACGACGTTGCCCGGGTATCTCCCAAGGCTGGTCCATCCCAAACTGGTCGAGGTCTACAAGGAGAACGCCACGGCCCTGGTGGGCGAGGAGGAATGGTGGGAGCCCACCTTCGGCGCGGGCTCCACCGACATGGGTGACGTCAGTCACCTCATGCCGGCCGTGCATGCCTATGCCAGGGGCGCGTGCGGGACAGGGCATGGTGCCGACTATCGCATTTGCGACCCCGACACGGCCTATGTCGCGCCGGCAAAGGTGGCGGCCATGACCCTGATCGACCTGCTGGCCGATGGTGCCCGCAGGGCAAAGGCCATCCTCGAGGATTACCATCCGGCCATGACCAAGGAGGCCTACCTGGACTTCATGCGGGGCCTGGCCCAGGACGTGGTCTGGCCCGAAGAGCAGGAGTAAGCAAGGGGAGCAGAGACGCGATCTTCTGCCCCCACAGAAACCCCTGCGCCAGGCCCCGGGCACGAGTGCCTACGGAAGCAGTTCCGCCTCAACGAGTGTCTCTCGCATGGCCTCGCGCGTCGCGGCGTCTGCTGGAAGCAAGGGCGGTCGCGGCTCCCCGCCAGAGTACCCCAAGAGGTCCATGGCTGCCTTCAATCCGGGAACGCCATACCCCGAGGTGACGGCGCGTCCCACAGGCATCAGCCGCCGCTGTATGGACAGAGCCTCCTCGGCTCGTCCCGCACGAACCAGGTTCCATATGGCAACACACTCCCGAGGGGCCACGTTGGCCAGGGCAAGGATGCCGCCCGATGCTCCCGCCTGCAGCCCGCTCAGATAGGCTGGCCCATTGCCCATCAGGATGTCAAAGTCTGGGCAACAGAGGCGAACCAGATCGATGACCTGGCCGATGTCTCCGGCGCTATCCTTGATTCCCACTATCTTCTGGTGGGCAGAGAGGCGCGCCACCGTGCTGGGCGCGATGTTCAGGTGGGTGAACTTGGGCACGTTGTAGATGAGGATCGGGATGGGCGAGGCATCGGCCAGTGCCTCAAAGTGGCGCACAAGAGCGTCCCCGGTCATCTGTGCGCCATAGAAGAAGGGAGTGACCACCAGAGCCGCATCCGCACCGGCTTCGGCGGCGGCTCGGGTCATGTCGATGGTTGCTGCCGTGGATTGCCGCCCCGTACCAGCGATGATCAGCTTGTCGCGCTGGGCAGCCCGCCGGGCGATGCGAATGGCCCTGGTGACTTCGTCGAAGGTGAGCAGGGGGCTCTCTCCGTTGGAGCCGGCCACCACGTAGCCGCTCAATCCGGTATCATCCCACTTTTGGATGTTGCCCGCCAGAGCGTCGGCGTGCAGACGCCCTTGCTCATCGAATGGGGTCACGATGGGTGGATAGACGCCTTTGATTCTCATCATCTTCTCCTGGTGGCTGGCTGAGCCCTGGCCGAGGAGCCCAGGCTCACCTCCCGACCTGAGGCCTGGTCGGTCTCCCCTCGCGAACGCATGGCAGCTCCCTTGTCGGGCACACCGATAAGTATCACCAGCCCTAGCAGGGCTCCGATCGTGGCCACGATGAACATGATCGAGTAGCCAACATAGGGCCTACGGGCATTGACCAGATCGACGACTGGACCGAGCAGGCGGGCCGTGGCCGCCGAGCCGGCAGTAGCCAGGTTAGAAAGCCCCAGGTACTTGCCCGCCTCAGCGCTGGGCACGAGATCGGTCGCCCAGGCCCAGGTGACGCTGGCGAATATGCCCATGCCCACGCCGATGGTGCAGCCCAGCGCGAGGAGCGCGGTCATGCTGCGAACCGGCAAGAGCAGGCCCATGCCCACGGCGGTGATCGCGCAGGCAGCCAGACTGAGTCCCTTGCGTCCCCATACCTCGGAAAGGACGCCGGCAGGGAATGTGATCAGAGTGACGCTGAGAGCCACAGCCGCCATCACCTTGCCCACCGCGGTCGGCGCATCGGGCATTTGCAGGGCGTCGTGAAAGTAGAAAAGCCCGAAAGACTGCACCGAATAGGTCCCCAAGAGCACACAGTAGCGGGCGGCCAACAGCCGCGCATAGTCGCGCTGGCCTCGAAGGTTCACCTTTAGAAGCTGACGCAATTGGGCCAAGCCCGCTCGTCCCCTGGGCCGGGCCTTGCCGGGGCGGGAGGTTGGCACCTCCCGGGAGCCCACGACGGTGATGGTCATGGCCCCCAACAGGACGCAGGCGACGACGCCCACGGCAAGAAGGGGCCTGGGATGGCCACCGCCCATCAGATGGCCGGCCACCAGCGCAGCACAGATCACCCCCGCCATGTCGATCAGGTACTTGATACCCGATGCGATGCCGCGCTTTCCCTGGGGCACAATGTCGGGGATGAGGCCCTGACCGGCGCCATGGGCAAGGTTGGAGGCGAATTGAAGGAGCACATAGCCGACGGCAACCATCCATAAGCTGTTTGCCAGAGCCAGGGGCAACAGGCAGACCAGGCCGAGGAATGTGCCAGCCAGCACCCATGGTCGCCGACGCCCCAAGCGATGGCGACTGCCATCGCTGAGCGCGCCGCTGACCGGCTCCATCACCAAAGCCACCATGAGTCCTGCAAAGGTCAGTAGACCGTAGCCCGTATTCTTTGCGTTCTCCGGCACCAGCGACAACAAGAGCGTGGGCAAGATGATGGGGTGGAGCGAGTTCCACATGAAAGAGGTGCCAAACCAGTAGGCATTCAGGGTGATATTGTGGTACCAGCGGTACTCTGGGAAGGCCTGCACCCCTTCCCCTGGTCTCAACCTGGGCACGATCTCCCACCTTTGGCACACGAACGCGGAGACTCGATCTTGGCGCCGATCGCCAGCCATGATACCCAATGCCTGACAGTCATGCAAGATGCGCGGGCAGGTCATCCAGGCCAGACCCTCGCCCCTCTCCGAGTCCGCCGCCTACTTGCCGCCGATGGCGTCCCACAGGTATTCCAGGTCGGCCCGGGTTTGCTGGATGAGCTGCGCGGTGTTCAGGTCCCGCCAACTATGGCTGCCCTGGTACTCTGAGTGAACGCTGACCACTCCGTCAAACCCGGCCTGCCGCAAGCACTCAAAGACCTCGGGCCACCGCACAAAGCCGATGTTGAGCGGGCACATCACGGTCCTCCAGCGCATCTTGCCCAGGGCGGCATCGGGATGGCAGACCCACATCATGTCTTTGACCGCCACGACCCTGATCCGGGGCGCCAACAGGTCGAGAGACATCTTCCAGACAGCGTCCCCGCCCTCAGCGGTGAGGTGCCCGGCATCGGGGTAGGCTCCAAGTGCCTCGGGGTCGCGATCCCGAAGAAGCTCAGCCACAATGGCGCCACTGGCGGTCATGAATGCGGACGAGTGCGTATGGATGACTGCTGTCACCCCGTGCTCTTGAGCAAGCTTCTCGATGCCGTCAAGCATGGCCCTGACCTCATCGAGCTGCCGGACCACGTTCCCAAAGCCCTCGTAGGGCCAATACCCCAGCTTCAAGTATCTGGCGCCGCCTTCCGCCGCCAGGCGGAAGATCGACTTGGCGTAGGGAGTCTCGGCGCTGGTGATCGCCGTTGTGATCAAAGGGATCGACAGTCCTCTGCTCCTGACAGCCTTGAAAACCCCTGGCAACCGGTCCTTGGCATCAGCCGGCTCGACGTGGCCACCAGGACGAACGGTCAAGTCCAGTCCGTCTAGCCCAAGGCTCTTGACCACGTCAGCAGCCTGCTCGACTGGATAGGTCTGCAGATGCTTGGTGAACATAATCCATTCCACGGGACCCACCTCCTCAGCTTTGTATCCTCTTCTGGTCTTGTGCGAACGTCCTCGTGCCCGCGAATCCAACGCCATTGCGCAGAGTTTGTATCATTGCAGCACTGTGCTGTCAAGCCCGACTCGAGTTCAAGGCGTGGAAAAAAGATCATTGTCACAGGTGAGCCGCAGCGCAACGAGGGCGAAGCTTCCGATCAGAGTGATAACGACGGGAGCTCACACAGGGTTCCTCGATAGTGTCCGCCCGTGCAGTTTGACGCGGAGGTGGCCCCGGCTATACTCTGGGTCTTGAGCGCCCGGCCCGACCAACAGGGGACGCGCAGGACAACTCTACATCGACAGGAGGCTTTTGTCGTGGATGACAAGAAACTGAGAGTGGCCATCATTGGCGTGGGGAACTGCGCCGCAGCCCTGGTTCAAGGCATCCAATTCTACAAAGATGCGCCCGACGATCAATTCATCCCCGGGCTTATGCACCCACGTCTGGGCGACTACCACGTGGGCGACATCGAGATCAGCGCAGCCTTTGATATCGACTCGGAGAAGGTGGGCAAGGACCTATCCGAGGCGATCTGGGCGGGCCCGAACAACACCATCAGGTTCGCTGAGGTCTCTCACATGGGGGTTCCCGTTCATCGGGGCATGACTCACGACGGTCTGGGGCACTATCTCAAGCAACGAATCACCAAGGCCCCTGGGCCCACCGACAACATCATAGCAATCCTCAAGGACACTCGCACCGACGTTGTGGTCAACTTCTTGCCCGTTGGTTCCGAGATGGCCACCAAGTGGTACATACAGCAGACCCTCGATGCTGGCTGCGGCATGGTGAACTGCATCCCTGTCTTTATCGCGCGCGAGCCTTACTGGCAGGCACGTTTCGAGGAGAGAGGTCTGCCAGTCGTGGGAGACGACATCAAGAGCCAGCTCGGAGCGACCATCACTCACCGCGTGCTGACCCACCTCTTTCGGATGCGCGGGGTGCGTCTTGACGACACTTACCAGCTCAACTTTGGCGGCAACATGGACTTCTTTAACATGCTGGAGCGCGAACGCCTACAGTCGAAAAAAGAGTCGAAAACCAAGTCCGTCACCAGTCAGCTCGACTATGAGATGGGCCCTGACAGCATACACGTTGGGCCAAGCGACTATGTTCCCTGGCTGACCGATCGCAAGTTCTGCTACATCCAGATGGACGGCACGGCCTTTGGCGATGTCCCGCTGAAACTAGAGCTCAAGCTGGAGGTCTGGGATTCGCCCAATTCGGCGGGCGTGGTGATCGACGCGGTGCGCTGCTGCAAGATCGCCCTCGATCGCGGCATCGCTGGCGCACTGGTTGCTCCCTCAGCCTTCTTCATGAAGTCGCCGCCGGTGCAGTTTGACGACGAGGAAGCACACCGTCGGCTAGAGGCCTTCATCGCGGCGAAAGAGTAGCGGGAGCCGCCACGATGCCGCCGTTCTGGCGCGACATGAGAGCAGTCCTCGTGGCGGGCGGCCCTTTTCTCTTGCACTGCGTGACCCTGCGCGCCCAGCGCGCCTTGCCAGCCGCAATCTGCTCGACTATAATGAGTTTCAGATGAGAATGGAGGACAACTGGTGGGACTGGCCGCCCTTGCGAGAGTACGTCTGTGAATGCTCCATTCCAAGCCGATCGAAGGCGCACAGAAGGACTTGCTCTGCGATTGGCACGCGAGCACCTGGGCAAACAGCACCCGATGGACGTGGCCCACCGCGCAGGCGTCCGCTATCGGGCGGAAAGCGATGAACGTGGCTTCTTTGAGCTAACATGTCTCAACCGTCGCCTTCGGGTGAGTTATCCCGATGGCCTGGTCAAGTCAGTCGATACGGCGGAGGAGCCAAATCGCGTACTTTGTCTGTTGATCCTTCACTATCTCGGCCACGCGGATGGCCGTCGCCTGGCCGACCGGTGGATCGCCTTCCGCGAGC
This sequence comes from Anaerolineae bacterium, assembly GCA_035529675.1. Taxonomy (GTDB): domain Bacteria; phylum Chloroflexota; class Anaerolineae; order UBA1429; family UBA1429; genus DATKWG01. Next base: position 4,769 of record DATKWG010000031.1, on the reverse strand, counting down.
TACCCGGCGGGCTCATGTATGAGAGAGCCGTCCGCCGGAGGGTGGAGCCTCCTCTCACCTCGGCCTTTGGCCAGAATCTGGACCGCTTTCGGCACGCCGCGCGTGCTCTGGGCGGGCGGCCGATAGACTTCGGAGACGCCGCCTTCATGTTCGATATCTTGCCGCGAGTCCGCATGTCGATCATCCTCCATCTAGGCGACGAGGAGTTCCCTCCCACGGCAAGGGTGCTCTATGACGGCGCTGCTGGCCACTATCTGCCGACAGACGACCTGGCCATCTTGGGCGGGCTGCTGGTGGGAGCCTTGTCGAAGACACCTCCCGAGTAAGTTGCTCAAGCCCTTGAAAGATCCTGCCATTGCGGGAGACCGCAAACCAGATACGAAGGTCACTGGTGAGAGTGGCCTGCGTCGCCCAGCCCACTGGAGAGAGCTGGTCTCGCGGGCGAACCCGTTCTCCGATCTCATTTGGGCCATCGCAGTGTGAGACCTGGAACGCAAGGTCTGCGGGCGCACGATTCGAGGGTAACGAATGATAGTCAGGAGCAGTCGCCTATGCTAGATCAAGACGGCACCATCTGCTTCGCGTCGGAGCTCATGGAAACTGTGGATGCATTCCTCTCCGATTATGAGGCCGTGAGAGGACATTTGGACAACGAGCTGCAACGTTGCCTGACTGTTCTCTACGCATTGGGGGTCATGCGCCGCAACATCGATGCGATATGGGATCGTCTGGCCGAAGAGGCAGTTTTCGGTCCTCTTGAGCCGCGCAAGGTGTTTGAAGAATGCGTGGGCGAGTGCGAGTTGGAGACTGCGAGCCTTCGGATGGCTGTTGGAGAGGATCTACGGAGGCGAGGATGGCTGTCCGATAGCTCGTCCCCATAGGAACAAGCTTCTCTCTCCCTCGATTTGGGACCAGATCACCTTCTGAACTGGCCGGCAGCCGCCTATCGCCCTCTAGTGCCGCCCGGCTTCTGTCAATTCCTCGTACAGTGCCACCAGGTTGTCGTGGTGCAGCTTGCTGACCAGTCCGTCCAGGGGTACGCGCGACTTGCCACACGACTCGATGTCGATTTCGGCCAGCTTCTCGGGGGGGGCACCACGCTGGACGATGCCCTCAACTCTGTCCACGATCGCGTCCAGGTAGCTGAGATGGCTATCGATGGTCTCTTCGACCTCTCCCCGAAGCAGCACCTCGCCATGTCCCTGCACCACAAAGGCGGGCCTGAGAGCCCTGAAGCGCAGGAGCGTCTCTCTGAGCTGGTCCCGATCGCCATGCACTATGTACGGCACCGGCATCATCGCATCGCCGGCCACCAGTACCTTCTCGCCCACGACAAAAGCGCTTGTGCCGTCGAGGGTATGGCCGGGAGTATGGAAAAGCCTTACGTGCCTGTGGGCGAGGTGGATATGCATCTCTCTCTCGAAAGTCATGTCGGGGACTCGCAATTCCACTTCCGCCAGCACTGGAGTGTCCGCCTTCGCCCTCTCTAGCGCGGCATGTCCAAAGCGATTCAATGTGTCCCGGCAAAGATCATGGGCCACGACCTCGGCCCCCCGAAAGAGAAACGCCCCGTAAACGTGGTCTCCGTGGTGATGCGTGTAGACGACATACCGCACCCTATCGGGGCCGAGCCTGCTTGCCACAAAGGAAACGATCTGGCGCGTCTCGATGGGAAAGGGCATCGTGTCGATGACAATCGCGCCCCGCTTCGTCAGCAGGACGGTGGCCGTTACCTGGGCATACAGACCGCTGGCAAAGACGTAGATATCCTCCGCAACCCTGTCGAGGCGCACTTGAGCTCCTTTCCCCTTGGTCTCGGCAGAGCATATAGCATTGGAGGATGAATGTCAACGACACCTCGTCGAGAGCATCCCCTTGACAATCGATCGTGGCAATCCTAGAATGCCCCCAGCTCCTTGGCTGTTGCCACGATCGCCAGTGGTCCCGCGTCAGCCCCGACCGCTCTCTGCCTGAGCATCCAGTTCAGCGAAAGACAACCGAGGATGATTCTTGAGAGGATCAGACAACTATATCCACAGCTCACCACGAGCCAGAAGCGTCTCGCCGACTTGGTTTCCACCTCGTACCGAGAGGTCGCCTTCATGACCGCCTCGCTCATGGCGCGCAACCTCTCGGTCAACGAAGCGACGGTCATTCGGTTTGCGCAGCGCTTGGGCTATTCCGGCTATCCCGATTTCATACGCGATGTTCAGGCCGTCGTTCGCACCGAACTGCGGGCCAGATATGAACCAGAGTCAATCGCCGATGCGCAGGACCCCTTTCTGGCCACATTGCGCACAGAGATCGAGGGTCTGCAGTATGCCGCCAGTCACATCTCGCCAGAGTCAGCGTCTCAGGTGCCAGATGCTCTGCGGCAAGCCCGGCGGGTCATGGTCATAGGCCAGGGCATCTCGGTGCCGTTGGCGAATCTCCTCAGCATGTCCCTGCGGTCGCTGGGGATGTTGGCCGAGAGTCCTCCGGCGGATGCTCTGGGGCTGGCGATGGCTTTGGCTGAAGTGGACGAACAGTGGGCTGTGATTGCGATCTCGGCCACGTCGGGAAGCCGCGAGACTGCTAACGCACTCACCTACGCCAGGAGAATGGGAGCGCGGACCGTGGCCCTGGCCTGTTCTCCGACGGATCCCTGTGCCCAGGCAGCAGAACTGGCCCTTATCTGCCCGCCGGCTGATCGTTTGGTGCTACCACCGCTGGGAGTTATCGCCGCGTTCCTCGACGCCATCGTGCAGACCCTTGGGGCCCAGGATGCAGAGGGCGTGCGTGACCGCGCGCAGAGGTTCGAGGCAGCTCGACAATGGGTCCTCCCCAGGAATCATGGCTAGGCCCTTAGCAGGCTAGGCATTGCCGGCCGACAAAAAAAGGACAATCCCCACAATGCCGTGCGCTCGAAGTCTTGAACCTGCTTTCGCAGGTGGGAGCCTACCGGTGATTCAGCGGGTCTGGCTGCCCAGGCCCCCAGTATCACGCATGGACTCCGGCTCCCTCGACCCATGTGTTGGCTCAAGACACATGAGCATCACGCACATCACAGGGATTGCACCCATAGTCTACCACATTCTCCTGGAATCACAAAACCGGGGGCAAGAGTATCGAAAAACCCTGTACGAGCTCCCGTCGTTGTCACTCTGAGTACAAGTGCCCCGAACTTCAGGGGTACGAGTGCCCCGAACTTCAGGGGTACAAGCGCCCCGAACTTCAGGGGTACAAGGGAAGAGTCTAAACCGCACAAAACAGAGATTCCTCGCCTTCGCTGCGCTACGGCTCACCTGTGACAAACCCGTTTTTCGATGGCCTCCATCCGGTGAGTTGTGTGCCAAGCTTGGCAGCGTCGAACATCCGCAGGTCTTTGAGCAGCTTCAGCACTCCGATTGCCAGAAGGAGGAGTGTGATCCCCAGAATGGCATAGATCTTAGATCTCGCGCCAGGATATCTCTACCAGCAACGGAGGTAGCCAGAGACTGGTGTTATACGCAATCTGGAAGGACGGCAAGAAGAGACGACAAGCACAAAGGCCCAAGCTGGTGCCCCCGATCACGCCCAGCACGATGATGGTGCACTGCTCCAAGACGAGAACCCATTCCAGTTGCCCCTCGGTCAGCCCTATGACCTAGAGGATACCGAATCGAATGGTCCGCTGCTGTCGCCTCCGGAGTGCGCAAAGTCAGCTTGACGGAATCGCCCACGTTCAGATGATAGCGCGCCAGCGCAGCCTCATCGACGAGAACGCCCCTTCTCTGCGTTGCCAGGGAGTTCATCACTAGAGGGTGTTGAAGAGGATCTCCCTGCCCGTCAATCAGGAAGGATAGATGCTGCCCGTGCTTCAAGCCATAGTAGCCATATCCCGCCGCTCCGAGCAACGGTAGTCTCCCTGTAAGGCGTTGTTGGTATGTGATGATTCATCAACAACCCGGGGGAGACGAATGACACGAGAATTGGTGGAAGTTGGTCGGTTCTGCCCCAACGAGGTCTGTCCCGACTACGGAAAGGTGGATGCGGGGAGCATCATCCGCTTTGGTCGAACCCGAAACAGCACCCAGCGTTACCGGTGTAAGGTGTGTGGTCAGACCTTCACGGAGCCCAGGGGGACGCTCTTTTACAGACACTGCCCTGTACGTGTATCGTCGCCGCACCGACCCGAAGGGTATTCTGGAGTCCCTGGCCTTGTTGGCCGAAGGGGTGCGGATCAGTAGCATGCCCCGGCCCAAAGGCTTCAAGGAGGATACCATCCTGAGCTGGCTGCGGGAAGGGGGACGGCATGCCCAGGAAGTGGGGGCCACGTTGCTGGGGGATTACCGGATCAGCCGAGCGCAGATCGATGCCTTGTGGACCTATGTCGGCCACAAGGGTCAAAAAGGGGGTGTGAAGAGAGCGAGCGATCCGGGGGGTTCTGGCGTTGCACCTTGATCGAGAATGATACTCGGCTGCGCGTGGGTCTGGCCATCGGCAAGACGGAAACGGAGGCATCATACAGACACTGCGCTGTACGTGTGTCGCATCCTGCGTACCTTGAAACGGCGTGGCCATCCCGACCAGCCGCCGCCACTGGCCTCAGATGGCTGGGGTGCAGGCCGCGAAGCGCTTGTTGAAGTCTATGGGCGGATGGTGGGAGTGAAAGCAAAGGTGATCTACGGAGAGGACGCCGAGGTACGGGCTCTGTTGGGTTCTCATACGGCTTACGTGGAACGTACCCATCTCACCTCACGGCACATGAATGGGCGCTTAGTGCGCACAAATAGTCCTTCGGAAGACCC
>DATKWG010000030.1:0-6668 GCA_035529675.1 Anaerolineae bacterium | reverse complement strand
CTTCGTTTGTCGCGTCACAGATGCAGCGCAAAGGAGACAAGGAGGTGCTATCATGACAACGTCCGCCGTCAAGAGATCGGGCATGGCCATCGTCATTTGGGGGATCGCGCTGGGGGTGGCCACGGTGCTGGTGTACTGGTTTGCCGCCCAGGCGGACGAGTACCTAGAGTTTGGCGTCCTGACAGCGGTGGTCCTAGGAGCCATGGCCGTGGCCTCCGGTGCGGCCATCGGGTCCAGCCGGGAAGTGGCGCGCTGGAGCACCTGGGAATCCATCCTGGCGGCCGTGCTGGCCGGCGTGGTGGGCGTGATCTTTTGGGCCTGGGGTCTCACCGTGTGGAAGCTCCTCGGCGTGGTCAAGAGCGCCATCCCCGGCTATGGGATGGCCATTCGCGACCTCTTTTACGGAGCCTGGTTCCTGGCGGCCATCCTGGTGCCCTACATCGTGCGGCGTCCGGGTGCGGCCGTGGCCGCAGAGGTGGTGGCCGCGATCATCTCGGCGCTCCTGGGAGCCGAATGGGGTCTCACCGTGCTCATCAGCGGGCTGGCCCAAGGTGGCCTGGCCGAGATCGTGTTCGCCCTGAGGGGCTACAAGCACTACGATCTGCCCACCTTGATCATCGCCTCGGTCGCTGCCGCCCTGGGAAGCGGGATTGTGGACTATGCCTTCTGGTATAGCAAGCTCGAGGTCCACATCCTGATCCTGATGCTGGTGGCCCGGTTCATCTCGGCGGCCATCTTTTCCGGCCTGCTGGGCAAGGTGATCAGCGACGCGCTGGCCGCGACTGGCGTCCTGGACAACACCGCCCTGGGCCGCGCGCGCGTCGAGGCCTAGCCCAGGGTGGACGAGGTCCACATCGAGGCGCGCAACCTGAGCGTGCGCTATCCGCGCGCGACGGGCTGGGCTCTGCGCCATCTGAGCTTCACCGTGGTGCGCGGGGAGACCCTGCTGCTTCTGGGGCCAAGCGGCAGCGGCAAGAGCACCATCGGGCTCTGCCTGGCCGGACTGATACCCAACTCCGTGCCCGCCCGCACGGAGGGGTGCATCCTGCTCGACGGTCGCGATGCTGCTGATATGCCCGTTGGAGAGCGAACGGCCACGGTCGGGATGGTCTTTCAGGACCCCGAGGCCCAATTCTGCATGTTGACCGTGGAGGATGAGGTGGCCTTTGGCCTGGAGAACCTGACCGTCCCCCGCCAAGAGATGGACGGCCGCATTGGTGAGGCCCTGTCTCTGGTTGGCCTGAAGCATCGCAGGCGCGAGCGCGTGGACCGGCTCAGTGGCGGCCAAAAGCAGCGGCTTGCTCTGGCCTGCGCGCTGGCCATGCGACCGGCCACACTCTTCCTCGATGAGCCCACCTCGAACCTGGATCCGGCCACACGATATGGTTTCTTTCAGTTGCTGAAGGCGCTGCGACGCCGCCAGCCCGAGCTGACCATCATCATCGTCGAGCACATACTCGATGACCTGATCGGGATGGTTGATCGGGTGCTGGTGCTCGACGATGGCAAGGCCTCATCCCCCGCTGAAGAGCCAGCCAGAGTGTTCGATCGCCGGGGTCACGCGCTCGACGAGATGGGCATCTGGCTTCCCCAGGTGACCGCTCTGGCACGCAAGTTGCGGCTGGCCGGGCTGGCGGTCGCACGGCTGCCGCTGACCGTCGAGGAGGCGGCTGCAGCACTCCAGCACCTGGTTGCGCGCCGCACCATCGAGCGTGGAGATGATGTGCATCGCAGGGGCACGGCATGCCGTGTCCCTACCACCCAATCGAGCAGCCGCCCTCCAGCCATCTCTGTGCGCGACCTGAGCTTTCGCTATGGACGCGGTCCACTCGTCCTGGACAAGGCTTCACTGGAGGTGCCGCAAGGGTCGTTCTACTCCCTGGTGGGTCCCAACGGCGCGGGTAAGACCACTTTGGCGTCTCACCTGGTCGGGATCCTACCGCCTGGCCCAGGGCAGGTGCGCATCCTTGGAGACGACATAACCGAACTGACCACTGCCCAGATCACCGACCGCGTGGGGTATGTCTTTCAGAATCCCGAGCACCAGTTCGTCGAGCTGCACGTGGAGGACGAGTTGGCCTACAGCCTGCGGATCAGGCAGCACTCGGCGGCTGAGGTGCAAGCAGCGGTGCAACGGCTCCTGGATGACTTTGGGCTAGCATCGCACCGCAGGGCCAACCCCTTCTCGCTGAGCCAGGGCCAGAAGCGCCGCCTGAGCGTGGCCACCATGCTGGCCCTCGGGCAGCGGGTGCTCGTGCTGGATGAGCCGACCTTCGGCCAGGACCGCAATACGGCTCACTCTCTGATGGCGCGACTCTGCGCCCTGCAGCAGAGCGGTGTGACCATACTGGCTATCACCCACGACATGCAGTTGGTGGCCGACTATGCCGAGCAGACGGCGGTCCTGGTCGAGGGCCAGATCTGCTTCTCCGGGCCCACGCCCCAGTTATTCGCCAACCGGGCCCTGCTGCGAGAGGCCTCCTTGCGGCCCCTCCCGCTCCACGAACTCGCCCGGGCCCTGGGCATCGCCTACCAGGACGGCACGCTGCCCATGTCGATTCGAGACTGGTACCCATTCTTTGGCCTTGAACGGCCCGTGGAACCGGACGCATCCCCGGTGAGCAGGTCGGCGACATGAACGGGCTGTTCAGCTATTATGAGACCGATTCGTTCCTGCATCGGCGAAACCCCAGCCTGAAGCTGCTGAGCCTGATGGTGCTGATGCTGGCGGTGACCATGGCCTTCGACCCCTGGACGCCCACGGTCTTTTTCGTCGGGGCTCTTGCCGTGCAGTGTTTCCTGGGGCGGGTCCCCTTGCGCAGCCTGGCCCGACCCCTCCTCTTCTTCTTCGCCCTGGGCGCACTGGGATTCGTGAGCAGCAACGCCCTCTTCTATGCGCCGCCCCCCGGGGGGAGCGTCGCCGTCTTGTGGCAGCGGGGGGCTCTGCGAGTCACGGTCGAGGGGCTGCGCGTGGGAGTGTCGTTGACCATCCGGATGATGGCCATCGTCGTCTTCTCCATGATCTTTGTGACCACCACCGATCCCACCGATCTGGTGCTCAGCCTGATCCAGCATGCCCGCTTTCCCTTCCGCCTGGGCTATGGGATCCTGGTGGCCTACCGCTTTCTGCCGCTGTGGCAAACCGAGCTGGGAATCATCCGAGCGGCGCATCGTATTCGTGGCGTGGGTGAGCGGACCACTCTCAGGGGGCGCTGGGAGCAGTTGCGACGCTACGCGGTGCCACTGCTGGCCAGCGCGATCCGCAAATCGGAGCGGGTGGCCATAGCCATGGACTCGAAGGCCTTCGGGGCACTGCCCAGGCGAACCTACTACCGTCAGGTGAGGGTCACCTGGCTTGACTGGGCCATGCTGGCGGGCACCATCCTGACGACGGTGCTGATCCTGCTGGTGCTCGCTCGGGCGGGCTTGCTGATCGGGTATGGGGTGGTGCCCGAGGACTAGGGTCTGGCATCCTTTGGGAGCGCCCATCGGCTTGAGGAGAGCCCTCTGGCTCGCGCCGCGAATCCCGGATTCTTGACCCCTCGCCCAACCTGGACTACAGTTGTGCCTATGATCGGCGGGCTTTGGGCCAATCCACCCGGGCCGCCGGCCGCAGGGCCATGCGCATGTGCCGGTGACGGCCCACAGATGCTGCAGAAGAGGATACCAGATGGTGACATACGCACTGGCCACTTGTGTTGTGGGCGATCTTGGCCGCGCCGAGGCGCTGACCAGAATCGCGGAGGCCGGCTTTCGCGAGGTTGAACTTGGCGGCACCCGGGGGCGGCTCGACGATTGGCCGGCCAACCCAGCTCAGATGCGCCGCGATCTGGAGGCTCACGGGCTGATAGCCCGCTCAGTCCACGCGCCCGTGCCGGGATGGGACGTGGCCGCCAGCGACGATGCGCGGCGCCGCGTCGCCATCGAGGCCACCACCGCTTGCTTCGGGCAGAGCGCCCAAGTGGGTGCTGATATAGTCGTCTGCCACCCCAACGGGCCAGCCGATGCCTTCACCCCCGAGGCTTTTCAGGAGAGCTGGGGGCGCACGCTCGATTCGCTGGCCGTTCTGGCCGAGGGTGCGCGACGGGCCGGAGTCAAGATAGCGCTCGAGAACCTGCCGGCCCGAGGGCGGCCTCGCCCCGGAAGCACGATTGCTCACGTTCTGGCCATGATCGACGGCCTGGGCGGAAACGTGGGCATCTGCCTCGACGCGGGACACAGCAACTCGAACGGCCTGAGCGCGGCGGCAGAGGCAGTGCAAGCTGCAGAGAAGTTGCTCGTGCTGCACCTTCAAGACAACGATGGCGGAGGCGAGGATCAGCACCTCATTCCGGGGCGGGGCACCATCGACTGGGACGCGTTCTTGACGGCGCTGGACAGCACCAACTTCCAGGGAGTGCGCACCATCGAGATCACCTATCGTCCCGACCTGGACGGCACGATGAAGGCCCTGGCCGCCCTGCGCAAGGAATGGGAGGCATGGTAGCGCCTCACCAAGCAGCGGGCATGAACGTGGCAATTGCGAAGAGACGCAGTCATCACAGGCCCGGAGGCAGCAAGTGAGCAGTCGGCGAAGAAGGGAATGCGCCGCAGAGCCTGAGCAATGGTCTCCACCGCAGAGCCATTGTACCTGAGAGCGCGGCGGCGTCAAGCTACGCGCCTCAGGGAGTGGTGAGCGAGCAGGCGACCGGAAGGGACTGGGGGGAAGAACCACAGCCTTGGTGAAATGCGACTTTTGTCCTAGACAGGCGACCGCCTTTCTGTTACGGTGTGGTAGAGGCTCGGCCGTTCTGCTGCCTGTGGAGGACTGGTCGCTAGACGAGAGGAGTCTCGAGGACCAGCGCACCCTTGGCGCTGCCCGTCAGGGGCCACCATCTTCCGTTTGGGGGGCTGGTCTGGGAGGCCGTGAAAGCGTATCGTAGCGGACCTTGGTGCCTGGCCAACGGCCGTTCTCAACGCCCCGGACCTACGAGCAGGAGCAGGGACATCGGGCTAAACAGGTCGGCGACCGGCACTTGCCATAGGGTTGAGATGATGCTCTTCTGATCCACGATCCCGCCAGAACAGAGGAGAGAGAAACATGCTGGAAACAGGCGCCATGGCTCCAGGCTTTACCCTTACGGCCGATGACGGCAAGGAAGTGAGCCTATCGGACTTTCAAGGAAGGAAAGTGGTGCTCTACTTCTACCCCAAGGCCAACACGCCTGCCTGCACCAGTCAGGCGTGTTCCATTCGCGACGCTTATCCGGACATCGAGGCGGAGGACGCAGTGGTGATCGGCATCAGTCCCGATCCACCCAAGGTCCTGGCCAGATTCCGGGAGAAGCACAACCTGCCCTTTGTCATGCTCTCAGACCCGGATCACGAAGCGGCTGAGGCCTATGGCGCGTGGGGCGAGAAGGCCATGTTTGGCAGAACCTATATGGGCATCATCCGCAGCCATTTTGGGGTCGACGAGGAGGGTCGGCTGATGGAGGTCAGGCACAAGGTCAAGCCAGAGGCGACTGCCGACCTGGCCCTGCGGTTGATCCGACTCTAGTGCCCGGACCGGCCAGCGCAGACCTGTCCCCTACGCGGATCTGCATGCACGAGAAAGCAGATACGCAAAGAGTTCTGCTCGCGCGGGAAACGACCCCATATGAGTGAACTGGCATCGAGGCGACAGGTCAGGAGGATTGGCCGATGGTGCGCCTGGGCGGCAGCGGGGCTACTGATGCTCACCATGCTTACTGGCTACGGGATCAGCGAGTTTCGCGCCGTCACCAGGCTGACCTTTGGCATTCTAGACAAGGTGGCGGCGCATAGACTGCACCACTACACAGACATTCCCTTGCTCATCTTCCTGTTCATCCATGTAGCCATCTCCCTGTGGCTGCGTCTGGGATCCTCTCTCCACAGGAAGTAGACTGGTAGGTTCAAGGGGAGTCGAGACATGGTAATAGGTAATGGATACATCGTGTTGCTCGCTTTGCTCTTGACTGGGTTGGCGTCGGCGGCCTGTGGCAGCTCAGAGCCCATCGCACTGGAAGGGCAGGAGATTCGTGAGTACCGGGGTGAGGATCTCTCCTCTATCCAGGCCTTCCGGGAGAACTCTATCGCCGGGCCACAGGACGTGTCGCTGGATGAGTATCGGTTGGAGATCACCGGTTTGGTCGACCAGCCTCTGGCTCTAACCTACGACCAGGTCCTGGACCGCCAACACTATGCCAAGGTGGTCACCCTGGACTGCGTGGAGGGCTGGAGCGTCAAGATCCTGTGGGAAGGCGTTCTTCTGGAGGACCTGCTGAGTCAAGCGGGTGTCGAGGACGGTGCCGTCGTCGCAATTTTTCATGCCGTGGATGGCTATAGCTCATCGTTGCCGCTGGACTATACTCGCCAGAACAAGATCATCTTGGCCCACAAGATCAACGGGGTGACACTTCCCCCCGAGCGCGGTTTCCCCTTCCAGGTGGTGGCCGAATCGAAGTGGGGCTACAAGTGGGTGAAGTGGGTGAGCAAGATAGAGCTTTCCGATGACCCAGACTATCGCGGCTACTGGGAGAGCCGTGGCTACAGCAAAGACGGCGACGTGTCCGGCCCCATGTTTGAACGGTAGGCGACAGGGAGCATTCCATCGCCTGACGAAGCGGAGATCGTCCTCGGTGAAACCATCCCTTACTCATACTACT
>DATKWG010000029.1:0-9626 GCA_035529675.1 Anaerolineae bacterium | reverse complement strand
CGGGTGCACGAGCCGTATCAGATGCTCGGCCAGGTGGACGACGACGTGCTGGATGCCCTGGGCGTCGATGTCGTGGGGCTCAGTGATGACAGCACCTTCTTTGGCTTCCCCGCGCGCGACTGGAAGCCTTTCACTCTGTTCGATGGCACACCGGTGCTTGTGCCAGGTGGGTTCAACACCGAGCCAGCCCCAAATGGGTCGGTCTATCAATATCCCCTGGGCGATCGTTCGCTCCCGCCATCGGGACACATGCCGCTGGGGGGATTCTATCACGACGCTATCGACCGCCAGGAGCCCTATGATGAGAGCTTGCTCGACCCCGAGGAGTGGGCACGCGATATGTATCACGTCTTCACCGACGAGGAGCTGCGCCTCCTGGAGAACCGGGCCGACGCCCTCTACGAGAACACGACGCGAGCCATCCTGGGGAACTGGGGCGGGGGCGGCTTCGGCGACATTGCCTGGGTCCCAGGCCTACATCTGGCACACCCCAAGGGGATCCGGTCGGTGGCCGATTGGTATATGGCGACCCTTCTCCATCCCGACTATGTTCGGGGCATCTTTGAGATTCAGCTTGACATCGCCATGCAAAACCTACCCCTATACAGGGAGGCAGTGGGAGACAAGATCGCCGTGATCTTTGTCAGCGGCACTGATTTCGGCGCCCAGACCGGTCCCTTTATCTCTCCCCGATTGTACCGCGAGATGTTCAAGCCCTTCCACAAGGCCCTCAACGACTGGATCCATGCCAACACCAACTGGAAGACCTTTTACCATACGTGTGGCTCGATGGTTGATTTGTACGGCGACTTTGTTGAGGCGGGCGTGGACATCGTCAACCCCGTCCAGATCTCGGCGAGGGGCATGAGTCCGAGGGCTCTGAAGGAACGTTGGGGCGAGCAGTTGGTCTTCTGGGGCGGTGGCGTCGATACCCAACACATGCTCCCCTTTGGATCGCCCGAGGAGATCACAGAGCAGGTGAGGGAGAACATCAGCATCTTGGGCGAGGGCGGTGGGTTTGTGTTCAACGCCGTGCACAACATCCAGTCCACCGTCCCGACCGAGAACCTGGTTGCTCTCTTTGAGGCATTCGCCAGCTATCGTTAGCCGATCAGACAGGCAACAATTGGGCGGGAATCGGTCAGGCGGGCCGAGGCGCCGAACCCAGGTACGCGCAAGAGCCTGGAAAGCGATGCTACGTGCCGGCACTGCTGGCTGGGAACTAACAAGCAGCAACGCCCCCACTGCAGGCGCTGCTGCTCTACGACAGCAAGGCTTTCTTGTTACGGCAAAGCCCATCTCCAGTCTCGATGCGACGACAGTCGTTCGTCGCAGATGAGTCCGAGTTAGACTATCTCCTTCTCCTTTGCCAACGCTGCTTCTTCAGCCTCTTGCGATACTTGTGCTTGGCCATCTTCTTGAGCCGCTTCTTCTTCACATTGCCCATTCAACCACCCCCTTCCTCTGAGGATTCGTCCCTGCCTAGGGATCATACTGCTATTCTAGCATGGCTGTGCTCTCTCGCCAAAGTCACATTTGAGCTCCTGGTTGACACGCGAGCGTGGCGAACCAACCGCAGGCCACTCTTATGCCCCGTATGGGGCACTTGGCCTGCAGCCGTACCCGGCGACCAGCCCCCCGCGGACTTGCGCAGAGTAACGAAGTAGTACTAGTAGCGAGCCATGGCATCCACGTCGAGCACAAAGATGGTAGCCCTGTGCGGACGATGAGAGTCGGGAGCTGACTTCGGCTCGACCTCGGGACCGGCGTGGGCGTTGATGATCTCGAGGCCACGCTCCACTTCTGTCTCATCCAGGCCGATCAGCAGGGTGACATTGCCCCGCCGCCAGAATCCTCCCGTTGTGCTGACACGCGTCACGCTCAGACCCTCCTCGTTGAGGGCAGCGATGACGTCGGCAGCAGAATCATCGCGGACTATGGCCAAGAGTAGCTTCATTCCCCAGCCTCCTCACTGACGCTTGCACAATTCGCGACCTGCGGATCAGCCAAAAGACCGACTCTTTATGTCCAAAGCCTCTCCTCGGATCTTGGCCGGAACACGGATCTCCTGGCCGTCAGAGACGATGTCTACATACATTCGGTCGGGATCGGGCTGCAAGGGTCCTTGCCATCGCACGACAATGCGCGCGCTTTTGCCGGGCTTGATGTCACAGCGACTGCGCGTCAGAACCAGCTCTGGAAGGCCTGTCCGTAACTCGGCACGCGCTGTGGCACGCCCTATGTTCTTGATGGTGAGCCTGCCCTGCAGGTGTTGGTCGCGCTCGCATCGTACCAGTTCAACGACTTGACTGACGACCTGAAGCTGCGCAACCAACAGGGTCTCCACCACCACGTCGATCTGCGCGTTGCCCCCGTTGCTCTCCACCCGAACCAGTCCGCTACCATGCATCGCTCCCGCGGGCAGCTCTTCCAGATCTGTGGTAACCCACACTTCGACCGAACGCCCGGTGTCACACTGGAAGGAAGCGCGATCCACCACAAGCCACGTCCGATTCGGCTCGATGGTGCCGCGCAAGAGCCCGAGACCACGGTTAAAGATGCGGAACGAGCTGGTCACGTTCTCCCCGTTGATGCTGGTGCCCAAGTCCAGAAAGGCTACATCGGTCGCCAGCAGCGGCGAGGCCAGCGCCACCTTCAGAGGCACCTTGGCCCGGCCACCGTCGCTATTGACGATTAGTGTCCCACTGGCAACCCTGACGCCCGAATCCAGAGCCAGTCCGTAGGCAGTCAACTCAAGATCGCTTCGCCCTCCGGCCTCGCATATGCCCGACTCGGGCGAGACCTCCAGCCATGAGGCGTCGGTCTGCGCATTCCAGGCCAGGTCGCCGGTGCCGGTGTTCGTGATCGACAGAGTTCGGACTGCCGGCCGGGCTGCATCAATGTAGCCGAAATCCACCGCCGGCGGGGCCACATAGAGAGAGGGTTGAAGCACCAGCACACTGGCTGGTACGTATCCGACACCCGCGGCCCAGCTAATCTGCAATGCTTCGCCCACCGCGATCTCTTGACCTCTAGTGAAGCCCCTGGTGTCCGCTCGCATCTGGAGCACGACGCGCTGGCCCGGACGGCAGACGACCTCGGCCTCCGACGGTTCAAGCCAGGGCGCTCGGCTCTGCACCCTTGCCTCGAGAACAGCCGATCCCTCATTCCGGATGACAAGCGGCCGTTCCCGTACTTCGCCCAGAGGCACGACCCCAAAGTCGAGGCTGGGCGTGTCGATGGCCAGCCGTGGCGCACGGACCTCAATGCGCAACGACAGGGAGCGTGGGCCGGCGTTAGTCTGCACCCGGACCGCCTGAGGGATCTCAAGGATCCCATCGGACAAACCCGCGCAATCGGCGCTCAGAGTGATCTGAACCAGTTCCCCTGGCGCACAAACGAACCTATCCGGGTAGACCCGCAGCCACGGCACCAGACACCGCACCCTGCCCTCCAGCATACCGTCCCCTGTGTTCCTGACGGAGAGGTTGCGCTCGGGCACCTCGTCCCACTGCACGGCCCCAAAGTCCACACCTGCGATGCCCAGATCGAGCTCCGGCACGAGACGCCACGCATGTACCTGGATTCGTTGCTGCCCCCCATCACTGTCAACCACCAGGGCACCATCCACCCTTTGCTCGCCACGAGGCAGCATCTCGGGCACCAGATGGACCGCTACCTCGGCTGGCTTACCCGCAACACAGCCAAAAGCACCGTGGGGCACGCGCAACCATGGAACATGGCTGACCACCCTGCCCGTCAGGGTCTCCCGCCCCAGGTTGACCACAGTCAAGGGAAGGCTGCGCTCCACCTGGCCTTGAAAGGTACCAAAGTCGAGGAGCGAAGGCTCGACGCTCAATGTGGGACCAGCGCTCGTCTCCAGGCTGACGCCGATCCACTGGCGGCCCGCGTTGGTATCCACAGAGACAGCCCGGGCCTCGACGATCTTGCCTGTGGGCGCCAGGGCAGGCCGCACAGTGAGAATCACCTTTGCCTGCCTGCCCGTCGGCAACCGCACGGCTTTCTTGGGCGCAGCAATCCATCCGACGTGACTGATGACGCGGCCAACCACCTCAACATCGCCCCTGTTGCGCAGGCTCAAAGCCACCCGCTTGACGGCCACCTTACTCAAATCGCCCAACTTGAGAACGTGCGGATAAACCGAGAGGCTGGGCCGTGTTTGGGGGCTTGCGAGCACCGCCAGATCAGCCGGCTCGGGGCCAAAACGTGGGTCGCGAACGAAGCCCACGTCCGACATCGTCTGCGGCATCTCAGACCTTGGTTCGGAGGCGATTGGTCCACTCCACGCCGCAGTGGCGGCAAGCTCGATCCTTCCTCCATCCGGCGTGACCGGTCCCGACCCCTCATCCCACAACAGGCCGCGCATGGCTGCCGCTGAGACAGGGCGTCGTTCGGGATCTCGGTGGGCAGCCCTGGCTATCGCTTTGACCAGACGGCCCGATACGCCCGGCACAGTCTGACGCAGGGGAACCCGACGCGCAAGACCCTCCTCCGACACTTGGCCAACCAGCACCGCATAGAGGAGCCTGCCCAGGGCAAAGAGGTCACTTCGCACGGAGGGGGGACCGCTCGCCAGCTCGGGCGCTGAGTATCCCCGCACGCTGCCATAGGGACCGTACCCGTTCGGAAAGAAAATGCTGGTGAACCCCAGGTCCACCACTCTGACCTGACCACGCGTGTCCACCATCACGTGCCCTGGCCCCAGGAAAGGCACGTGCAATGGGGGGGACTGGGCATGGAGATGTTCAAGCAGATTACAGAGCTGTGCCCCCCAGTTGCAGACCAGATCTGGGGTTACCCTGATGTGGGCATCTCTGACAATGCGCCTCATGCTCTGGCCTTGGACGAATTCGAACGCAATGTAGTACTTGCCCTTCTCGTCAAAGGTCTCTATGATGCGAGGGACGGCCGGGTGGCGAATTGCCGACCACCGATCCACCGCGCTTCGCAGGGCCCACTCGGCCTCGCGACGCTCCTCTGCACGGAAGAGTCTGACGGGGGAAAGCTCCTTGATGGCGTATTCGGTGGAGGAATCCTGGGAATCGACGGCGCGAAAGACGGCGCTTACCTGGCCGGCGGCTAGTGTCTCCTTGATGAGGTAGCGACCGTGAAGGCGCGCGCTGGGCGGTTGTCGAAAAAGGTTGGTGAATAGGTCTGCATCTGCCACCGTCGTTGCACAGCGAGGGCAACGTCGCACATACCATGGAAGCGAAGCTCCACAGTGGGAGCACGCTTGCACGAGCGGCGCCGAACAGTGTTCACAGCGCTCTGTGCCAGGGTCGTTGAGGTGATTGCATTTGGGACATCGTTGTTTCTTGGCCATTGCCTACCGCTGCGCATCCGAGTCCGGGATCTCTTCGACCCGCGGGCATGGCACATCTTTGGAGGAGACATCCTAACAGCAAGACGTCAGGAAGTGCCGGTCACGACTTCCTCGAAAGGCACGAGAACGAAGAAGCTCATAGCCCCACTCGCCTTGGATTATACCCCGAGAGGCCAAGCGATGTCAAAGGAGACCAGTGCTTGCTTGTCACTCTGATCGCAAGCGAAGCAGAACAGAGATGCTTGGCCTTCGGTGCGTTCCACCTGCACCTGTGGCAATGGCCCTTCTTCGGTGCCCTCTAGTTCGCAACCTTGACGCCACGCGAGTAGTGTGATAACATAACCTCGCACACGGTCTGTCCATTGTGGTATTGAGACTCTGCCGGGGCACCTGGCTTCCTACTGTGAGCGTGTCTCGGCGGCCAGGTTTTCGCGTTGAGACGTCTGTGGACTCTAGGAAAAGGGACAGGAGGATTAGCATGAGAGCAAAGGCAAGAGTGGTGCGTTTGGTGTGCCTGTTAGCGGTGCTGGCCGCACCGGCGGTTTTCCCCACGGTGGCCTACGCTGCTCCGCCTTCGCCGCCCAGTGATAGCGAGTCAGCTCCTGTCGTGCAAGCGCCCCCGATTCCGGGCGCGGCGACGACGGTGACGGCCGGGCTGGGGCTGCGACTGCGGGAGGGCCCAAGCACCTCGGACCGGGTCCTATTGATTTTGCGCTATGGAGAATCGGTGTACCCGGCGGCGGGGCCGGTGTGGGGCGGAGGCAGATAC
Source organism: Anaerolineae bacterium (assembly GCA_035529675.1). Classification (GTDB taxonomy): domain Bacteria; phylum Chloroflexota; class Anaerolineae; order UBA1429; family UBA1429; genus DATKWG01. The sequence continues at coordinate 3,513 of DATKWG010000029.1, read as the reverse complement.
TGGACCTATGTGTTTTTCTATCGCTGGGGGTACACCTACGAGGGCTTTTGTGCGTCGCAGTACCTGGCGAACTACGACCCAAGCACCCCCGGCGAAGACGGCACAGGCCAGGTGAGGGTCACGGCTCGCCTGGGACTGAGATTGCGCGGGGGTCCCGGCACGTACTATGGCATCTATCGCGTTGTGCCCTATGGGACCACTTTGCAGACCACTGGCTCCACCCAGTGGGGCAGCGGGTTGCAGTGGACGCAGGTTTCCTATGGCGGCTACAGCCTTTGGGCAGCCAGCATGTATCTGCGAGACGTGTAGGCAGAGTCGAGCTCCGGGGCAGGCCGAAAGGTCACGCACCCCAAGAGATGCGAGCCGCATCTTCAGGGTATCAAGCGGGGGCCAGCCGTTGCGCGGCCTTTTCGGCCTGCGTCTGATCAGCGACATCTTGAACCAGCCCCAGCCAAGCGATGCGGCGGCGATCTGTCCAGGATGGGAGGATCGAGATCGAGCCCTTGCTACAGGTCGCGGCGGTTGAAGGAGCGGACGGCGAGGACCAAGAGCGCGGCGGTGTACAGCAGTGCGTAGATTAGCATGGCAGTGCTGGGCGCGGTAGTCAGAGAGAAGGGTGATATGCCCAAGCCTCGCACCGCGGGCGGTTGCATGCCATAGCTGGCCATCTTCCACATGGCCTCGCTTGGAACCAGCAAACTGCTCAGGATGCCGATGTCCACCGCCGTCTCATTGTGGGCGAACGAGCCGATCGTCTCGATCCAACCGCCAACGAAGGCGATCCCATAGAGCATGAAAGCCACCACTCCATTGGCGATGGTGGACAGCCGGGTGCCTCCGAGCATGCATACGGAGAGCATGATTAGTGCCTGGAGTGCAATGAGCGCCACCCCAGCGACAACATTCGGCGGGATGTAGCCTGAGATGCCCCAAGTCGCCACGATGACGCCGGCAGCCAAGAGCGCGATGTAGCTGACCAGCATGAGGGCCAGGCCCAGCCATTTGCCCAAGAGGATCGCTCTCCGCCTCACCGGTCTTGCGGCCAAAGCCTGGATCGTGTGTGAACTGACCTCCCCCGGAAGCGTGCCCACCGAAGTAAGCACAGCCAGCATCACTCCCAGGAAACTGATTACGTAGAACCCGGCCATGACCAGGAAGTTGAAGCCACTGTCGAGGAGCATATTCCTGCCCTGGCCATGCCGCAAGAAATCCACAAAGATCTGGTAGAAGCCAAGGGCATACAGGGCGATGAAGGTCAGGCCCAGGGCAAGGGCCACCCAAAGGATCTTTCGCCGCCGCGCCTCACGGAAGGTCAGTTCGGCAAAGATCAGGATGTTTCGCACGGCTCGTCGCTCCCCACTATGCTGACGAACAGGTCCTCCAGCGACATGGGCCGAGGCGACAGACTGTAAAGGTCGATGCCCCGTCTCACGATCCAACGGGCGATGTCGGGGAGGGCAGTGTCGTCGGGCAAGCGCATGGTCAACATCCGCGCCTCCTCATCGACGTCTATCTGTTCGCTCCATCGTCGGAGCCCTCCCACCAGACCCTCTTCGATCTTGCCCACACGCACTTCCACCCGCAGCAGCCCATTGCTTTGGTCTCCCAAAGTGGTCACCTGCCGCACGCGCCCGCCGGTGATGAACGCGACACGCGTACAGGTCAGCTCCACCTCGCTCAATAGATGCGAGTTGATGAACAGGGTGGTGCCACGCTCGCGCAGTTCACGGACGATGTCTCTGACCATCCGCCGCCCGAGCGGGTCCAGGCCCGACGTGGGCTCATCGAGAAACACCAGCTCCGGATCGCCAATCAGGGCCTGCGCAAGGCCGATGCGCTGCAGCATCCCCTTGGAAAAGGTGCCCAGGTGCCGGTCGGCCACGTCGGGCAACCTAACCAGCTCCAGAAGCTCGGGTATGCAGCGTGACCCCTCCTCCGTGGGCAAGCCCTGGAGCCGCGCATGCACGGCGAGGAACTCATCGGCCCGCAGCCACTCGTGAAAGCGAAAGTCCTCAGGGAGAAACCCAACGCGCCGACGGCACCGTGGGTCGGTGATGGGCACGCCCAGCAGCCTACCCTCCCCCGAGGTGGGGCGAGCCAGCCCAAGGAGCATCTTGACCGCGGTGGTTTTACCCGCACCATTTGGCCCAATGAACCCAAAGACCTCGCCCCGCTCGACCCTCAGTGTGAGGCCGGCGACGGCCACTGTGGTGCCATATTCCTTGCGCAGAGCATGGCTCTCGATGGCGGGCGGCAGTTGACTCATGATAGATCTCCCGGGCGGCTGTCTGTACGACCGAAGGCCGTCGCGACGACTGGCTCATTTTACACTGTGCGGACCGGTCGCGCCAGTGGTACAGCCCACCCTCTCTCCCGCTTCCCGCTTGCGGGGAGGGTTGTGGAATAGGGCTGGGAGTGGGGCGCATCGCGATGCGCCCCTGCAAAGCACAACCAACTGCGATAACATCTATACGACAGTAGCGAGAGTACGTCGGCAAACGCGCGTCCCTCGCATTCCGCAGCAGTTCCCTTGCGGAGAGGGGTTGGCGGATGACCTATCCTTGAGACACGAAGAGAGCCGGGGTAGGAGAAGAGCGCCCGCTCCAACCCCGGCTATTGACCATTCCTAGAACATCGACTCGGCGATCTGCACCAGATACTCCACTCCAGTACGCCCAGTGACGAAGTACAGCACGCCATCCTTCTCCCAGAGCAGCGTGGACTCGTTGCCGGTCAACTGAGCGGACGCGTCAGTGCCCACGAATACCTGGGCCTCGCCATCCGGCCCCACTACCGGGACCCCCTGCTCGTCCACCTGGACAGGCTCGGGGCTGGGGTGGTAGCGGGGGATCAACAACACGCCCTCCTCGCCAGCGATACGCACCTCGTGGAACTCGGCCACATCTGCCGGGATGGGCAGAAGCACGGTGTTGGTCCAGTCGATACGTTCACTGATGCGCTGGGCCTCCTCCGGCGACAGGCCAAAGAGCCGCAGTCCGGCCTCACCCACCAGCCCTGGGTCTAACCCCTCAGGGTACTCGACCGTCGGATCCAACACCTGCCCGATCAAGAAGCGATCGAAAGCTATCCCCACCATGGAGGGGATAGTGACCCGTATGGTGGCCACCTCCCATCCGGTGGGCACGCCGTCAGGATCCATGTCGGCCAATTCCAAGAGCATTACCAGCCCGTCCCGGGTGACGTCAAAGGCGAACTCGCTACGCCCCTTCACCTGAATCTCGGTCTCGCCCTCTCCTGGCAGGTACTTGGGCATGCGGACCGTGAAACCGGCCATCTCGCTGGCTTCCTCGATCGAGCCAACCACCACCGCAGGCTCGTCTGCCACCACCTCTGGCTCGCCCACAAACAGCTTGTCCTCCAGAGCCCGAGCCACCTGCTCAAGCTGCGCCTCATCGGGATTGACCTGGACGATCGCGAACTTGCGCACCCGAAAGATGGACAGGAATTGCCGAGCCAGAGCACGGCTCGGAGCAAAGCTAAAGACCCCCACAA
>DATKWG010000028.1:0-8046 GCA_035529675.1 Anaerolineae bacterium | reverse complement strand
CACTTCTGGACCCGATTGTATCTGCCGCGTCGGATTCTGGCAAGGATCCGTTCCGACGCATCTGGGCAGTACGACCAGCGCAAGCCAGAGCTAGGCCCGTCGGACCCTGGGCCGTGCTGACGCAGGCATGGCTTCGACTTGCGGCCTTGCCCGCACGCGGACCCTGATGGTGCCGAATCACCCTGCCCTACGCCGGCCCATTGCCTGGAGTGCCCAGGGTAGCCCTGGCTACTCCACGTCGCTGTCCGATGAGAGAGGGACGCCAGGGCGCGGCAAAGCCCTCGTCACCGAGGGTTGGGAGAGTGGCCAGGGTGAGAGCGATTCATCTTGTCCCCGACGTCGTGCGACGCTCGACATCGACGACTTGACGGGCACTCCGTCTTGAAGCAGAATGTTGGTGGTCGCCCTTTGGGTCGATGATTCGTACATGCTATGGCTATCGGAGTGGGACCATGCACAAGCTCGTTCTGGTGAGACACGGTGAGAGCACATGGAACAAGGAGAACAAGTTCACAGGCTGGACTGACGTGGGCCTCTCCAGCGGAGGCGTGCGAGAAGCCAGGTCGAGCGCTGCTCTGCTCCTCGAGGGAGGATACACGTTTGATGTGGCCTACACTTCAGTACTCAAACGCGCCATCCAGACCCTGTGGATCATCCTGGAAGACATGGATCTGATGTGGATCCCAGTGCATCGCTCCTGGCGGCTGAACGAACGGCACTATGGCGCGCTACAAGGGTTGAACAAGGCGGAGACGGCCCTCATCCACGGCAAGGACCAGGTCCACATCTGGCGTCGCGGCTATGACACTCGCCCACCCCTCTTGGATGAGCGCGATGAGCGGTTTCCAGGCCACGATCCTCGCTACGCCGGTCTATCGGACCGAGAGCTGCCTCGTGCAGAGTGCCTGAAAGACACAGTGGCGCGCATGCTGCCATACTGGCACGAGACCATTGCTCCGACCGTCTCTTCGGGCAAGCGAGTGATCATCGTAGCGCATGGCAATAGCCTTCGTGCCCTGGTAAAGTACTTGGACGCTGTCTCCGACCAGGAAATACCCGGCCTCAACATCCCCACAGGGATTCCCCTGGTGTACGAGCTGCACGACGACCTGACACCCATGCGGCACTACTACCTGGGCGATCCAGAGGCGGCGGCCAAGGCGGCAGCGGCTGTAGCTGCACAGGCAGAGCAGCAAGCTCCATGACCCGCCTGGCCCCCCGACACCATCGAGGGGCTGGGCTGTTGTCAAGTCAGGGGTTCTAGAGCGCCAGCACGCCGGCCAGCTGGTAGTCGCTGTCGTCGATTTGGCGGGTGCGCTCCATCACCTCTGCGAGAGGGGAACAGGCAATCTCTCCATCGACCAGACCCACCATGACGCCACTTGCTCCACGGTGCAACTGCTCGATAGCCGCCGCCCCCAGCCTGGTAGCCAACAGGCGATCAGACGCCGTGGGCGAGCCGCCCCGCTGCATGTCCCCCAAAACCGTGAGGCGAACCCCGAAGCCAGTCTCCTCCCGGTTCGCCCGGAGATACGCGGCGATGGCGCCCGCGCGGGGATCGGCCCCCTCAGCCACAATGATAATGCAGTGCCTCTTGCCCCGCACGTAGGCGCTGGCCACCTCCTTGGCCACGTCCTCCTGAGTGAACGGCACCTCGGGGATGCAGACCATCTCGGCCCCACCGGCAATGCCCGCCAGAAGCGCCAGATAGCCACTCTCAGCGCCCATCACCTCCACCAAGAAGGCCTGCTGATGAGATGAGGCGGTATCCCTGATCCGGTCTATGGCATCCAGAGCCGTGTTCAAGGCCGTGTCCACCCCGATGGCCAGGTCGGTGCCACAAACATCGTTCTCGATGGTGCCGGGCACACCGATCGTGGGGAATCCTGCTTCGTGGAGAGCCATCGCCCCGCGCAGGGCACACTTGCCTCCTATGACGACCAGGGCATCGACGCCTTCCTGGTTCAGATTGCGCAGCGCTTCGCGCAGGCCATGGGGAGTGTTGAACATCTCGGAGTGAGACGACCCCAGGAAGGTCCCTCCTTGCCCGATGACACCACTCACCGAACGCGAGGTCAGGGTAACCATTTCGCCACTGAGCAACCCCGTGTAGCCGCGCCGTATGCCCAGGGGCTCCCACCCGAAATGTATGGCCATGCGCACTGCGGCCCGGACACAGGAGTTGAACCCCGGGCTATCTCCGCCGCTGGTCAGCACCCCAACACGTCTGATCCTGCTCACCATTCTGCCCCGCCAGGCGTTTCCTTCCACGCCTCACTTGCCGCGAGGACGCCTTTCTCACGGCACCCCCATGGCCGGTTCGGTCCTATCTGTCGTCCAGAGCAGCAATGCCCGGCAACTCCTTGCCCTCCAAGAACTCCAGCGCAGCCCCTCCACCTGTGGAGATGTGGGTGATCCTATCTGCGAGACCCGATTGCTTCACTGCCGCAACCGAGTCGCCCCCGCCGATGATGGTCGTGCCGCCACACTCAGCCAGCGCCCTGGCCACGGCCAACGTGCCCTCGGCAAAGGGTGGAAGCTCGAACACCCCCATGGGACCATTCCAGAAAATGGTGGCCGCCTTATTGACGATGCTCGAGAACAACTCAGCCGTCTTGGGTCCGATGTCCAGGACACGCCATCCACGTTCGACGCCATCGGCGGGCACAACCTTCTTCTTGGCCTCTGCAGAGAAGGCATCAGCCACAACGACGTCAACCGGCAAGACCAGTTTTCCGGAACGCTCTCCTGGCTGCTCTTCCTCAGCCGGAACAGGCGCCTCTTCCTCCGCGCTTTCCGGCTTCTCCTCAACGGGAACCACTGCCTCCTCGCCTGCCACCTTCGCCTTCTCTTCTTCGGTAGGACCGACGAGCTTCTCGCTGGCCTTTTCAAGCAATTCCCGCGCGAGCTGAACGCTCTCCTCCTCTACCAGCGAGTCTCCCATCTCGTAGCCCTTGGCCTTGAAGAAGGTGTTGGCCATCCCGCCGCCGATGAGCAGCGTGTCTGCTTTGGTCAAGAGATTCTCGATCACGCCGATCTTGTCCGATATCTTGGCTCCACCCAGAATGGCCACAAAGGGGCGCTTCGGCGATTGAATGGCCTCGCCCAGGAATGCGATCTCCTTTTCCATAAGAAAGCCGGCCAATGCGGGCAGGTAGTCGGCAACCCCAGCCGTGGAGGCATGTGCCCGGTGCGCTGTCCCAAAAGCGTCGTTGACGTAGGCGTCGGCCAGACCGGCCAGCTTTTTGGCAAACCCGGTGTCGTTGCTCCCCTCTTCAGGGTGAAACCGCAGGTTCTCCAGCAGAATCACCGTGCCCGGCTTCATCTCTGCGACGGCAGCCTCCACCCTTTCACCAATGCAATCGTTGAGCTTGAATACCGGCACCCTCAATAGCTGGCCCAACCGCACCGCCACGGGGTTCAGCCGGAGACTCTCGACCACCTTTCCCTTGGGTCTGCCCAGATGAGAGCACAAGACAACCCCTGCCCCCGCCTCGAGCAGGTATCTGATGGTGGGAAGAGCCTCCCGAATGCGCGTTTCATCCGTGATGTTCAGGTCAGCGTCCAGCGGCACGTTAAAGTCGCACCGTACCAGGGCCCGTTTGTCAGACCAGGAAACGTCTTTGACCGTCCTCTTGTCCATCTCAGCCTCCCAAACATGGGAACATGCCCTGGCTCCTCGAGCCAGACTATGCCCGTTCAGACCCGGCACGCAGCCATTGTAGCACAGGCCACGCGCGTTGCAAAACAACGGCTACAACCAGCATCTGCCTCAAACTCGCCCGTCCCGGAACGATCCTACGCCGCAGGGACTATCCGCCCCTTGACAATCCCTCCCATAACTGCTATCTCTTGTATGGATTGCCCACAAGGAGGAACCGCCATGAGACGCCAGCCCTTCAGGACTAGAGCTGTCTGCTATGCTCTGCTCGTCCTGCTGCCACTGTTCACAGCGGGTTGTCGCCCCAGGCTTGCCTACGCACCCACCCGCGAACCCGTAACCCTTCGGTTTGCCTATCGCCAGCGCGGAGAGCAGACGCAGGCTCAGCTTACGGCGGAGATGCAGCCCCTGCTCGATGACTTTCACGCCAAGTACCCATGGATCACGGTCGAAGCGGTGGAGATGCAGCGCTGGGACGTCCAACTGGACTTGGCCATCAAGGATGGCACCATCGACACCTTCCTTGCTGGTCGCGAAGCGCTGGCTTATGCTCAGCAAGGGCTGCTCAAGCCACTGGACGACATCCAACTGGGTGACTGGGCCTCGATCCGCAGCGACTATCTCCAGGGCACATGGGAGGCCCTGAGCATCGAGGGGCAGCAGTGGGGAATCCCGGCCGACCTGGACATAGTGGTCGTCTATGTGAATGCCGACCGCGCCAAAGCCTTGGAGGTGTCTGTGCCAGACTCCGAGTGGTCCCTGTTTGACCTGATGGAACTGGCAACCAAGATGAACTACCCGGAGGGCCTCCCATATGACCAGTCGTCGCGCCTGTTTGGCTTCTGCACAAGCCCAGAAAGCATAGATCCGGTGATCTTTGTCTACCTCCACGGGGGGAGAATCGTCGATGACCTTAACAGCCCTTCTGAGGCGACTCTGACCGACCCATTGACCGTGGAAGCCGTCGAATGGTACTGCGACCTGTACCAGCGCCACAATGTGGCCCCCGATCCCAAGGTGATAGAGTCTACTTTCCAGCGAGGAGGGATCTACGAGGCACAGATGAGAGAAGCTTGTGGGACGTGGCTCGGATGGTACAGCAACCGGCGGGGATTGGAGACAAGGTACCAATGGTCGTTTGACTGCAAGATGCTCCCCCTGCCCAGAGACAAAGCAGAGCTCAGCGTCGGAGAAATCGAGGGATACTTTGTCACCGATGGCTGCACCCACCCCTCAGAAGCCCTAAAACTGCTCCGATTCCTGTCGGACCGGTGGGAGGCCGCCGGACAGAGGCTACCCCCGCGACAGTCCCTCCTCGAGGATGACCGGTACGAGCAAGCTGTGGGAAAGGATGTCGCCGACATCGCCAGAGCCTTCTCTAACAAGGTGATCGTGATGCCCAGCGAGCACATGCCGGCCCTGGAGCAGGTGGGCGAGGAGCTGATCAAAGCCATCGGGCGCATCATTGCCGAAGACTTGGAACCGGCGGACGTGTTGGCCGAGACCCAAGAGAGAGTGCGCACCGTTTTTCAGTCGCCCTGACGCGGCCGTCACCAGCAGTCACTCACCAAACAAAGAGTAGAATCAGATCGTTCACATTGGTATTGGTGGGGCCGGTCAGAAGCAGGTCGTCCAATGCCCGGAAGAAGTGATAGGAGTCGTTGTTATCCAGATAGGCCCAGGGCTCAAGCCCCAGGGCTGCAGCCCGTCGCAGCGTGCTCCCGTCAGCCAGGGCACCCGAGGCGTCGGTAGGACCGTCGGTCCCGTCTGTCGCCATACAGGCTATGGCCACGTCATCCAGTCCTTCAATGCAGATCGCCGCCATGAGCGCCAGCTCCTGGTTGCGTCCACCGCTGCCACTGCCTCTGACGGTGACTGTGGTCTCGCCGCCCACAACGATACACGCTGGTCGAGGCACGGGGCGTCCAGAAGTGACCACCTCCCTGGCTACGGCGGCAAGCACCTTGCCGACCTCGCGGGCTTCGCCCTCCGCATAGGTGGTCAGCAGCATAGTATTGAAGCCCATTGACCGGGCACACCTCTCTGCGGCGGTTGCGGCGATGTCGTTGCTGGCGATGATCAGGTTCTGCGTCCTCTCAAAGGCGCCGTCACCGGGCTTGGGCGTGTCGGGGATGGCCCCTTCAGCACCGCGCCGCAGATGATCCACAATCGCCGGCGGTGTCTCGGCCAACAGATCGTATCGCCGGAGTAGCCCATAGGCCTCATCAAAGGAGCTACTGTCGGGCACCGTGGGCCCCGATGCGATCACGTCCAGCGGATTCCCCACCACGTCAGAGAGAATGAGTGCGATAACCCGAGCGGGATGGGCCAGGCGAGCCAGGTTGCCCCCTTTTGTGCGCTCGAGGTGCTTACGGATGGCGTTGATCTCGTTGATGGTGGCGCCCCTTCTCAGGAGTGCGTCTGTGAGCACCTTCATATCCGCCAGGGTGATTCCAGCAACTGGCAAGGTCATCAGAGCCGAGCCACCCCCTGAGATGAGACAAACCACCAGATCGTCTTCCCCAGCCTGGCTCACCAAGGCCGCGATTCTCTGCGCGCCAGCCACGCCCGCCTCATCAGGGATCGGATGCCCCGCTTCGGCCAGTTCTACGATGTGCGTGGGCAAGGCGTACCCATACTTGACGTTCACATGGCCGGCGGTTATGCGATCGCCCAGCACCTGCTCCACAGCTCGAGCCATCGGGGCACCAGCCTTGCCCGCACCCACAACGTAGATGTGCGCGTAGCAGCCCAGATCGTACATGGCATCACCGATGCAAAGCTTCTCTCCTTCTCGACGAAGGTGCCTTTGCACGGCCGCGCCGGGATCCACTGCCTCCAGTGCAGCCTCCAGTACGGCCACGATCTGTCTTCTGCGCCCCTCCTGCACCCTTGCCTCGTATAGGGCCGGTGCAAACGTCACCATCGTCGAGTTGCCCTTCTATCGCCACGCAAGTGCTTCCGGCCATTGGCGGGTCCCGAGCGCCCGCAGCTCAATCATCGTCCAGGCGCGCTCCTGGGCACCCTGCAACACCGAGCGCCCAAAACTGACCGCCATCAGCAAAGCAAGAGTGTCGAGAAGGCGTGCCAAGACCGCCCCTCAACACCCTCCCCTTTTGTGGCTCGAACCAGCCCTGCTATGAAAGCTCTCGCGACTCGGAGAGACTGCGCTCACCCCTGAGATGTCGCGCCAGCCAAGCGTCGAGATCGGAACGGCGAAAACGCCAGGTGCGCCCGATCTTGATGGCAGGGATCTTTCCGTTTTGAGCCCATGCATAGATGGTGGATTGCTTGAGCTGTAGATACTGAGCCACCTGCTTCACATTCAGCAACGTATCTTGGTCCATGGTGCCCCCTACCTCGATTCAGTTCTGCCACTGTGCGATCAAGCGTTGCCCAAAGCCAAAGACTCACCACGATACGATCATCCCGCACAAGTCATGTCGCCACCGGCCAAGAGACGAGCCGCATGGAGTTGACTGACAACAGTGCCACCACCTTGTGGCCAACACAGCACAACGCCTACTGACCGCTCTGCCAGTATTATACGCTAAAACGCTGAACAAGTCAACGCACGAGAGTGCTTGCGCCAACAGATCGTTACCAGGTCATGAAAGATACGGGCCAAGTCCGGTGCTTCTACAGACACTGATCTGGACGTGGACCCCGTACGGGGCACGTGTCTGGCAAAGAGATGATGCAAGCACCTTCGCCGGGAGGAGCAGCTACTCTCCAAACTCGGCCAGCACTTGCTTTACTGCAGCGCCCAGGTCTAGAGCGCGAGCCTGCGCTGTCCCAACCACTTCTGGCGGCAGGCTGCTCACGATGGCAGCGATCCGCCGCCACCCCATCACCGACTGGCCCTTGCCTGGCCAGGCGGGTTGCTGAAGAGACCCTCCGCCTTCATCGAAGTCAGGGTCTTGTCAAAGGCTTCAATGGTGAGATCCACATCCCGCTCGTCATGGGCCATGGAGAGCATACCGCTGGCACCCATCATGTGCACTCCATTCAGGGCCATCCCCATCACCACCCACCGTCCCCACGGGCCCATGCCTCCCAGCAGCCGGTGGTAGTCTATGTCCGAATAGACCTCTTCTAAGCTTGGGGCGTCCGCTCCCAGGTGAATGGCGAAGCGGGAGCACTCACCATAGACACATCCCCCTACCCCTTGGGCCTCGACCACCTCATTCATGCCCTCGCGCAGTTTCTCGGTGAGGGCATTGATCTCTTTGTGAATCTCGCCTGACTTGAGAAGGCGGAGCGCAGCGATGCCCGCCGCCGCACTCATGGGGTTGGCGTTGTAGGTCCCCGGATGGGGCACGTACCTCCAGTTGGGATCATCGTCCCGTCGCTGCAGTAGGGCCATGATCTCCGCCCTCCCTGCC
>DATKWG010000027.1:0-2288 GCA_035529675.1 Anaerolineae bacterium | reverse complement strand
GTGATTCTGCCCGTGCTGGTGGCTTCGGCTCTCGGGCTGGGTCGGCTGCTGGCTGGTCCGCTGGTTCGCGCCCCCATGCACAGCTTCCTCGAACGATGTCTGCTCTACTGGCTGCTGGGCGTCATCGCCTTTTCCTGGGTGGGCACCGTCTTGGCCGGGCTGGGCCTGTTTCGCTGGTGGCTGGTGCTGGCGACACTGCTCGCCTTGGTTGGATGGGTACGTAGTCGGAAAGGTTCCGAAGCCTCTCGACAGCCCCCCAAGGCCCATATATGCATCACACCTCCTGGTGCCCAAGCCGTGCTGGTGCTCATGATAGTGGGCGCAGGGTGGCTTTTTGCGCGGCCAGCGGAGAGCTACTTTGTGATGGACGATGCTGCCGTCTATACCATCGGCGGCATTGTGCTGGCTCGAACTGGCTCGCTGTTCTTCCAGCCGGAGTGCGTTTGGACCGCTTCGCCAGCCTTTCTGCGCCAGTTCTTCTATGTTGATCCCTTTGGCCTTCTCTCGCGCCACTTTGGGCCCTTGTTCCAGTGGACTCTGAGTCGCGAGACTCTCGAGATAGGGTTCTTGCCCTTGCCCAAGGTCTGGATAGGGCTGGTGACCTGGCTCTTTGGTCCGGGTCGTGCGACCTGGGCAGCTCCCTTCTTTGGCCTGACCGGATTGGTTGTGCTTTACGTCCTTATGCGACGCCTCACCGGTTGGGAGGCTGCCCTGGCGGCGGTGGGTTTGCTGGGCGTGAGCTTGCCCCAGGTCTGGTTCGCTCGCTATCCCATCTCGGACGTGCTTGCTCAGGTGCTTCTACTGGGCGGCGTCTACCTGGCTGTGCTCGCCCGGCAAAACGCCCACGACGCGCCCATGGCGGAAAGATTCGCCGTGTGGAGCGCTCTTTCGCTCGCAGCACTGACGGTTGTCCGCTACGAGGGGGTCGCGTTGGTGGCCACACTCGCGGTCCTGCTGCTGATGGGCTGGCCTCGCGAGGCGTTGCGACGGCACGGATTCGCCCGCATGTGGCTGGTGGTGCTCGCGGTGGCGGGCACCTTTGGCCTTGGCCTTGGTGTGGGTGTGGCGCGTCGCTACATGCTGGCCGCGAGTCTGGTCAGCCTCACGCCAGACATCCAACGGGCAGTTCTGGGAGCGCTTCTTGCGGTGGCCCTTGGCGGATACCTGCTGTGGCATCGATGGCATGCAAAGCCGGAGGTAGTTCGCCGGCTTGGGATCGGGCTGCGTCGCTTCCTCCCGCTGGCGGTGGGTGGAGTCTGGATGCTGTGGGCGCTAATGGCCCTGTGGCATTTGCTCAGCCGCGACTGGGGCAGCAGTCTGGCCGGATGGCTGGTTCAGTACTGGACCCGCCCCGGCGTCGCGCTGGGGACGGTTGGCGCAATCTGGCTCCTGTACAGGCAGCGCCGTGAGGTGGACAGGCCTGAGCTGGTGGCCCTGTTCGGGCTGGCGGCGCTTCTGTTGCTGCTCTTCTCGGCCAACCCACTGGTGACCCCCTTGCATCCCTGGGCGATGCGCCGGCTGGTTCCGGTGGTCATGCCCGCCCTGGCTATGGGGGTGTCCGGTTTGCTGGGTGAGGGGATGGTTCGAGGGGGATGGACCCAACTGGTCGGTGGCCACAAGCGCATGTTGCGCTGGGTGGGCGCCTGGATGGGAACGGCCTGTCTCCTGGTGCAGGCATTTGCCATTGGTCAGCGGAGCTATCCCATCCTGCTACACCACGAGCTCAAGGGCTTCTGGAGTCAACTGCGGGAGATAGCTGACGGCCTCCCGCCCGATGCTGTCTTGCTCTTCGACAACGGAGACGTGGCCAAGGGGCTGACCCAGGCGCTGGAGCTGCTGTTCGGGCACCCGTCCTTGTCGCTGCGTCAAACGCCCGTGGGCGAGGGTGAAGTCGTGGTCGATGAGCTCATCGAGAGGGCGCTCTCCGAGGATCGTCCCGTGTACCTGGTGATCACCGATGGCGATCTGGCCTGGTGGCCCGAGCGATGGCAATTCGTCAGCCAGGGAGCTCGGCGCATCGACACGACCGTCGTGCGTGCGTGTGAGGGCAGGCCGCCCAACGCGACGGACATCTTTGAGCGCTCCTTTTCGCTCGACCCATATGAGATTCTGCCCAGAGATGAAGGCGTTGGTGGCCAAGCTGCAATCCGGTGGCCAAAGGTGTCTGCGGGTCCTGGGAGCTATCCCTATCTCCGCGGTGGGTTCTACGGGTGGGACCTGGGGGTTGATGGCCAAATCGCCCGATGGACGAACGGGGCAGGTCTGGTGATGCTGCCCTGGCCCGGCGA
>DATKWG010000026.1:0-3706 GCA_035529675.1 Anaerolineae bacterium | reverse complement strand
GCGTTGCTGATCGGTTATGATCAATATGACATTTGGCGGACTTTGCGAGCCACGATTCACGGGCCCACCATCTACGGTTTCCACAGTGTGGCCGCGATATAGCGTTCGCCGTCAGGGCTGTCGTTGAAATAGTACACTGTCACCATCGTGCCATCTGGACGTTGAACCGTGCGCGGGTAGCCGATGTCATGGTTGCCCCCATCGTCACGCAAGACGATCTCTTTCCCCCAGGTCGCGCCGTCGTTATTGCTGAGCCTGGCGCGTATTCCATAGGGCTCCGCGCGATAGCCGTATGTCAAACACAGCCGTCCGTCTTGCAGCTTGGTCAGCGTTGGCGGATTGCCCCCTTTACCCGTGTCGGCAACCGGCCTATTAAAGTAATCCCATGTCGCGCCATTGTCATCTGAGGCGTACAGATCGATCCAGTGGTGCGCCGTCGTGAACTCACCCAAGCCGCCACGGCACCGTACGGCGGCCAGGATGCGCGAGTCGGATATACGAACGCTGGCGGGCATAATGGCGAAACCTTCGGGCTCGGGACCGATGTGCGACACAAACTCAAATGTCTTGCCTCCATCAGCCGTCTGGGCACAAAAGACCCGGCCTTCGTCGCCGTTGGATTTGGCCGCGGTCAGGAAGAACATGCACCGGTTGGGACCGGACACGAGATAGTCGGTCCGAGCGGCGATGCCCGTCTGGCCGAACATCGGCAGGCTGAACGGTCCCTCCCACGTCCTGCACCGATCGCAAGAGAGGAAGAACCAGGATCTGGCGCCGGCCCTCAGCCCGGACCGGGAGCACATCAGGGCAAAGTCCGGGTGGGCAAAGTCGATGCCGCCCAGGCACTCTGCGGGCGCGTTTTCGCCTTTCAGTGCTTCTCCGACACGCAAATCAGGGTGCACATGCTTGTTCGCTGATCGTCCCCGGTTGCCAGGAGCGCGGCACCGAGTTTCCTGTACCTGCCAGGTTTGCCCGCCATCCACGCTGCGTGCCTGCATCGCAACAAAGGGCCGCTCCCTGTCTCGCGCATGGAACCCGCCGTCCACGTTGAGGTATCCCAGCGCAAAGCCGGCGATGATCTCGTCGCCCCACGACCAGATGCCGTGGTTGGCCGGCCAGCCGGCAAAACGTCCCTCCTGACGATAGACCGTAACGTGCTGCATATTCCCGCGCGTCCTCAGTGTCTTGGTCCTGTTTTGACTAGCCACACTTCGGAGACCTCACAGCCCCGGCCAGCCCGCCCTCGACCAGGTTCGCGATACCAGCGCAAGGTGAGTTCGCCTCCGCGTGTCCCCTCTGGCGGGATGTCGAATTCCATCGGTCCACGGGGCACCTGCTTTAGAATGAACGGGTGGACCTCAATGCCCTCGTTCGCTTCAAGACGGATCGGGATATGCGGATTGGCGTCCGAGTACACGATGCGTACTTTGTACTGCGCACAAGGTTCCAGGTCTGTGTAATGCATCTCGAATGATGTATCACCCAAAGACCCGGTGTACGTTCGCCAGGAAAGGCGCAGTGGCTGGAGGTGTTTTCGATATGGGTAGTGGCGAAGTGGCGATCTCAGGAAGGTCGGGTCCGCCTCGAAACCGACGCCTCGCACCAGGTGAGGCTGCTGGACTGAGTTGCTGAGGTCGTCGTAAAAGCCGCCGGGTCCGGGATTCGTCCATTCGAGAATCGCTCTGATCTCGTCCAGCCGCTCGGACTCTTTGGTGAGTATGCGGATCTCAGCGAACCGCTCTTTCAGCCAGGGACCGTTGTTGAGGGGATAATCGACGCCATCCAGGTTGGCCCCACGCACTTCTCGCTGGGCCCGGTACAGCTTCACGCTCAGTTGCATGTGGATGCTTTGAAAAAGCGCCTCCGCCAGTTGAAAGATCCGCGTGCGCCAGCCACTGGAAATGGGTTGGTTTACGGCCAAATCCAGGATCCGTTCTGCCTCGGCAAGCGCCACGAGCGAACCCTTGTCCGGCGCCTGCCGCAGTTGATCCGTGACCTGCTCTTCCAGGCCGCTTTCGTACAACAAGCGACTGCGCACGTGAGCGTCGTAATACGCCCGGTACAGCGCCTGCTGGAATCGCCAGTTTTTCAGGTCCCGTGGCGAAGCAGATTCCTCCATGGCCTGAAATTGCCGCAGCGTCGTATAGACCCCTGCGTTGCACCCCAACGGCCCTCGCCAGTTCCGTTCCAGGGCCAGCAGTCCTTGGGCGAAGTCGTCCGTATAGCGCTCGCCGATGTAGTAACGGCTGTATTCGCGCAGGACGTCGATCACCTTTCGATCGGGGTCCCAGCCCAACGCACTCCAGATGCACTTGTTGACGTCGTCGTGGCAGCCTTCCGAGTAGCTCAAGAAACCGATGGTAGTCGGCTGCTCATGCCGAAAGATCGTCGCCTGGCCGAGGGGCCGTGGGTTGATCGACTCGCGGCCTTCGGTCAGGGCATAGGCTATATCCCAGTCAGGGACCGGGTGTTGGCAATTCAAGTTGTGGGTGATGTCTGGATAGTTGCGGATGGGATACTTGCGCGGGATCAGTTCCCTGAACTCGGCCGTGGTCATATGGATCCATGGGCCAAAGACCACGCCGGTCAGCCAATCCGGGCTTTCCCGCTTCAGGATGCCTACGAATTCGTCCATCCAATCCTGAGTGAACCCCTGGGGTGATACCCACATCTGTGCTTGGGGATGATGGTTCTGGAGCAGGGCGGTCTGCTTTTCCAGCAAAGGCATCAGGTGCTTGGGCCGCGTTCTGCCCGGGTCACCACCGGGTACAAACAGGGCATCGATACGGGGCAGTTTCTCGAATACCTGCCCCCACTCTTTGAGGGCGAATTCGACGGTCGCGGGATCGCTATAGTCCTCGTCCATTGCCGGGAACCATAGCCACACGTCGATACCATAGTCGTCCGCAACCCGCGACATGCCTGCCATCATTTCCAGGGGCGGCAGCGGGAAATGGACGCTGTCGGGATTATCGTCCGAACGTGGGGGGATCAGCTCGATCGCGTTGGCCCCAAACACCACGAGGTCGCCAATGTATTGCTCCCACTGGGCAAGGTCCCAGCCGCAATAGGAGTTGGTTTTGTCCCGATATCCCAACTGGTGGCCGCGCAGTCGGTAGCGTGGCGCTGTCGTGACCTTCAGATCTTCTGGCACGACCACGCTGCCTGGGTTCATCTGTAGGACGCGCAGCAGGTGCCCGACACCGTACAACACGCCGCGGGCATCGTTTCCGATCACGAAAACGGCCGGCGTGTCTCCACTGCGCATGATCCGAATCCTGTAGCCCTCGGCGGCGCTCGCGTCACCTTCGGCCACAAAGTGGGCTGCGTACGCGCCGCCAAAGGTGTTCAGCGCGGAGGCTGGGCCCACGGCGATCACCGGGACCGCAGTCGAGGGCCAGGTCGTGGTCCTTTCCCATAGGATTCGGCTTCGTTTTTCGACTTCCTCCACCAGCATGGTCACGGCCTTTTGTTCAGGACCGGAAAGGTCTGGCGGAGAGACGACGATCGCCTTACTTAGATCGATCACCTCGGGTAGGCTGGTCAGGCTATCGCGGTCTTGCTCGCTCATTGCTCCTTCTCCCTTTCCATATCAAGCATACAGTGGCCCAGAGCGAGGCGTCTTTTGACAGATCATCCGAAACCCTTAGATTCTGATGTTCTTTTGCACACCCACGTACATGTGGCGGAGGCAGTAGTGCGCGTC
>DATKWG010000025.1:0-39437 GCA_035529675.1 Anaerolineae bacterium | reverse complement strand
CGTGACCTCTTTGAGCGGGGCAGCGCGTGGCTTGATGCCAACCTTTTCAACGGCGAGTATTACGAGCAGGAGATCAGGCCGCCCGAGAATGGGCAATTGATCGCCGAGGGCTTGCGCACTCCATATGGAGCCAGGGATCTCCGCGATCCCGACTACCAGGTGGGCCCCGGGTGTCTGGTGGATCAACTGGTGGGCCAGTTCGTGGCCCACGTCTGCGGCCTGGGCCATCTGCTGGACAGGGAGCACGTGCGCACCACGCTCGAGAGCATCTACAAGTACAACTTCAGGGAGGACCTCTACGGCTACTTTAATCACTTTCGCACCTTTGCCCTCAACGACGAGGCGGCGATGGTGATGTGCAGCTTTCCCAGAGGCGGCCGGCCCAAGACTCCCGTGCACTTTTACAGTGAGGTGATGACCGGCTTTGAATACGCGGCGAGCGTGCACATGCTCTACGAGGGGCTCACCGACATGGGCCTGCGCTGCATATCGGCCATTCGCGCCCGATACGATGGACTGCGTCGCAACCCCTTCGACGAGGCCGAGTGTGGCCATCATTATGCCCGGGCGATGGCTTCTTGGGCGGCGGTGTTGGCCTTGACCGGCTTTCACTACTCGGGCGTCGAGCGTTCGATGACCTTTGCCAACAAGGTGGGAACTCACTTTTGGTCAAACGGCTACGCGTGGGGCACTTGTGAGATGAGGCAGGCCCAGGACAGTATGAACGTCACTCTCAGTGTGCTGCATGGAGCGCTGAGACTGAGGCGCTTCATAGTGACCGGCATCGGCCAGGTCGGATTCCCCGACCTCACAGAGATCGCCCCGGGGAAGAGTCGGCAGTTCGAGGTTCGTGCTTCAGGATAGGGCCAGCCGCAGCGAAAGGGGTCCCTCTTGTCATCGCTGGGTCGCACGGCCTGCACATCATTGGCGCGGGAGGGGGCCACCTAAAGATCTCGCTTGGCTCCTACGTCTCCCACGGTTTGCTGTGTGAGGGCAAGACGGAGCTTTCCGGTCATCCGGAGGGCTGCAGGTATGGCTATGGATTGGATGAGGCAGGTGAAGCTGTCTTCAAGTCAGGAGGGTAACATGGCAGGCACGCACAAGATCACCATGTTGGGTACCGGGTTTATCGGCATGTTCTATACCATGACGCTGCACGGTCAGCGGGGGCGTGATCGGGTTCACGTCGTTTACTCGCGAAGAGAAGAGAAAGCCAGAGACTTTGCGCAGAAATGGGGAATCCCCAGGTGGACGACCAACGTGGCCGAAGCGATCAACGATCCGGAGACCGACGTGATCGTCATCGGCCTTCCCAACGATCAACACCGGGAAGCCGTCCGCATTGCTGCCCAAGCCGGCAAGGCCGTCCTCTGCACAAAACCCTTGGGGCGCAACTCGGCTGAGGCCAAAGAGATGCTCGATACCGTCGAGAGAGCGGGTGTCTTCCATGGCTACCTTGAGGACCTGGTCTATACTCCCAAGACGCTCAAATCCCTAGATTCTGTCAGGCAGGGTGCGATCGGAAAGATCCTCTGGGCCCGCTCTCGTGAGACCCATCCTGGCCCCCACAGTGCCTGGTTCTGGGACATCGAACAGGCAGGCGGCGGCGCAATCATCGACATGGGCTGTCACTGCATCGAAATCATCCGGAGCTTTATCGGAAAGGAGAACAGGCCCATCGAGGTGGTCTGTTGGGCAGATACTCTGGTCCATCCGGTTGAGGCCGAAGATCACGGGATCGGCCTGATCCGCTTCAAGAGCGGGGCTGTGGGGCAATTCGAAGTGAGTTGGGCGTTTCGTGGCGGGATGGACGTGCGCGACGAAGTGGCCGGCACCGAAGGCACCATCTGGCTCAACCATTTCCTCAGAACCGGCTTTGAGATGTTCACCGCAGCCGGCCCCCGGGGCTATGTGGCTGAGAAGGCAGAAGGCGAAACTGGCTGGGTGTTTCCCGTAGGCGATGAGGTCCACGAGCTGGGCTATCAGCACATGTTCACAGACATGTTCGATGCTCTGGACAGCGGCACCGAACCACGGGAGACCTTCTACGATGGCTATGTGGTAAACGCCATCATCGACGCCTGCTACCGATCATCAAAGTCGAAGCGTTGGGAACCAGTTGAACTGGCGGTGTGGCGTGAGGGCGCTCCAGCAGAGGGTATCCGTGTCCCTGCAACAATGGCTGACGAGGGCCACGTGCTCATCAAGCAAGAGCGAATGGCAGATGGCCGAACAAAGCTCATCCTCAAAGAAAGAGACAGCGGCAGGATCGTCGAGAGGTTCACAGAATAGCGGGCAGACCGCAAGCACTTGTGAAGGGACGACGGGAGACCGCTTCCTGGTTTCGTTGAGGTGACCCTGGAGAGCGCGCCGTCGAGATAGTGAATTGCCCCGCAGCAAGGAGACCGTTGCAGAATTCGGTGGACGCGCGTTTGCCGCCGCACCCGCGCTGCTGTCGTATAGATTTTATCTCAGTTGGTTGTGTTTTGTAGGGGCGCATCGTCGCAGATCCCGGCACAGCCCGGGCGTATGCGCCCCTACACCCAGCCGTATTCTGCAACGGTCTCCAAGCTGGGGGGCATCCTGGCACTTCCAGTGAGGGGCAGTGACGAGATCGTTCGGGTCGCGATCATCAGGAACGGTGCGACTGTCCGTGCCTTGGATCATCCCGACGACGTGCCATCTATCGACCGGGTGGATGAGGACTTTGGGCGCGAGGAGGGAGAGGTCTACTGCTACCTTCCGGTCCAGCAGAAGAACCTACATATGGCCTGGGCCGGCCCCATCTGGGTGCGCAAGGAGGGCTGGACGCTGGTTGCATCGAAACGCGCCTGTTCTGGCGACCTGGGGCGCGATTCATGCGCCCTCTTCTTTTGTGCGTCCTCATGATCGCTGCTGACCGCGCCCCGATGCACAGGGCGGGCAGGCGGAGCAACCACCATCCAGTGTCAGCCGAACCCGTGCTTTTGATCGGGCGACGCCCTGGCCTATAATGGAGGTCGCCAGTGTGCCCGCCGGAGAGGGACATCTGCCGATGGCTCGACTCAGCCGCGCGAGCTCTGCGTGTTGCTGGAGGGGATGGGGCTTTGAGACAGCCGGAAGCGCGAACCGCCGAGCGCCCCCAACGCGATCTGACTTCGGGGGGCTTGGGCAAGCACCTTTTGACCCTTTCCGTGCCCGCCACGGCGTCAATGGCCCTCTTCTCTGTCGTGGGTCTGGTGGATGCGTACTGGGTGGGGCAACTGAGCAGCACGGCGCTTGCAGCCCAGGCCATGGCCAGCACGTTGCGCTTTGCGCTCATCAGCCCCATGATGGGACTTTCGGCCGGGGGGATGGCGGTTGTGGCCCACTGCATCGGCGCCCGTGCCCAGCGTGCGGCGGACAACGCCGTCATGCAGACCATCTTGATCGTGGCTCTGCTTGCCCTTCCGCTATCGCTTCTGGGCCAACTCGCAGGGGGCACGCTTCTGCGCTGGATGGGGGGCGGGGGGCCTCTGCTGGCTGAGGCAGTCGCCTACATGCGCATCATCTTTGGCGGACTCCTCTTCGTAGAGATGCTGCCCACCATGAATGGTGTCATCATGGGGACAGGGCACCCAGAGTATGTGTTGCGCTTCAACCTGGCCAACATCGTCGTGATGATGCTGCTGGAGCCGCTTCTCACGTTGGGGCTGGGTCCGTTTCCCAGGCTGGGGATTCGTGGGGCAGCCTGGGCCACTGTGCTGGGGAGCGCGTCGGGTGTTGCAGCTCAACTGTGGACCCTCTGGCGGGGCGGGTGCGGAGTGCGCCTGCACCTGAGTGACATCCGCCCTGACCCGTCCATGATGCGCCGAGTTCTCAAGATCGCCCTGCCCACCGCGGCCCAGCGCCTTTCGCCAAACCTGGCAGGTGCACTTTTGATTCGGCTCGTCTCCTCGTTTGGCAGCGACGTGCTCACCGCCTACAGTGTGGTCATCCGTCTGTTTGGCTTCTCCCAGACTCCCCCCATGGGCATCTCTCAGGCAGTGGCGTCTATGGTTGGACAGAACCTGGGTGCAGGCAAGCCCGAGCGCGCCGAGCGCTCGGTCACCAGCGGCAGCCTCGTCTCTGCGGCGACCTCCCTCGTCCTTTCCGCAGCGTTGGTCATCTGGCCAGCACAGCTTTTTGGGCTGTTCACCGATGATTCCGCCGTCATCGCCGTGGGATCGATAGCGTCCAGGTTCATGCTGACCTGGGCAACGTTCCTGGCCTGGTCCACTGTGGTGGGAAGGGCGCTCGTCGGCGCGGGCGATGCTCTCTCTCCCATGTGGGTCAATATCGGCACAATGTGGTTGGTGCAGTTGCCGCTTTGCTGGGGGCTCTCAGGGGCGCTGGGCCTGGGACCGCAGGGCATCTGGTTGGGGAGCTCGCTGGGCACTCTGCTGGGAGCCGTGGCCATGGAACTGGTCTTCAGACGAGGTGGATGGAAACGAGTCGTCGTGTAGAATCGGAATGCTACGAGCCGCGCCAAGATTCGGACCAACAGGGGCCCGGGCGAATCATCTCCTCATGCCCCGCCGTTGATGGAGGAACGCGTCATGACAAAGGACTGGCAAGACCTGTGCATTGTGGGCCGGAACAAGGAACCGGGGCATGTGCCCCTGGTGCCCTACGCTGACCGACAGACCGCGCTGGTGGGAGATCGGCGCGCGTGTCCCTACTTCAGACTGCTCAATGGCCGGTGGAAGTTCAGCTTCGCGCCTAATCCGGCCTCGGCTCCTACAGACTTTTTGCTGACCGACTACGACGACACCTCCTGGGATGCCATCGAGGTGCCGGGGAACTGGCAGCTCCAGGGCTATGGGAGGCCCATCTACACCAATGTCCAGTACCCCTTCCCCATCGATGACCTGCCAAGAGTGCCAGAGGACGACAACGAGACTGGCTGCTATCGCTCCGAGTTCACCGTTCCCCAAAGCTGGGACGGCCGCCAGATCTTTTTGCTGTTTGAGGGCGTTGACTCGGCCTTTCACCTCTGGGTGAATGGCCAGGAGGTGGGCTACAGCGAGGGAAGCAGACTCCCCGCCGAGTTCGACGTCACCCAATATGTGCAGCCCGGTGCGAACATGCTGGCCGCGAAGGTGTATCGCTGGTCGGATGGCAGCTACCTGGAGGACCAGGATCACTGGCGCCTCAGCGGCATCTACCGCGACGTCTATCTTTATGCGACGCCCCAGGCCAGCCTGCGAGACTACTGGGTGAGAACCGATCTGGATGACGACTACCGCCAGGCCACACTCCGAGTCCGGGCCAAGATCGGGAACTCGAGTGGTGAACGCGTCGAGGGCTATTCGCTGCAAGCCACGCTGCTGGACTCTGACGGCATGGCGGTGTGGTCAGAGCCGCTGACCGGCGATGTTGCCGTTGAGGGGAAGGGCGATCTGACCCTGGAGCTGGCGCGCGATGTGCCCAACCCGCGAAAGTGGTCGGCCGAGAAGCCCAATCTCTATCTACTGCTCCTCGTCCTGAAGGACGCTTCCGGCGAGGTCATTCAGATCGAAAGGTGCAGGTTCGGCTTCCGACGGGTGGAGTTGCAGAGCGGGCAGCTCCTGGTCAATGGCGTTCCGGTGTTGATCAAGGGCGTGAACCGTCACGAGCACGATCCCGACCGGGGCAAGGCGGTCACGGTCGAATCGATGATCCAGGACCTTCGTCTCATGAAGCAGTTCAACATCAATGCCGTGCGCGCCTCGCATTACCCCAACGACCCGCGATGGCTCGACCTGTGCGACGAATACGGCGTCTATGTCGTTGATGAGGCCAACATCGAATCGCACGGTGTCTGGGACCGCCTGACCAAGGATCCAGAGTGGGAGCAGGCATTCATGGAACGGGGTGTGCGCATGGTGGAGCGAGACAAGAACCACCCCTCGGTGATCGTCTGGTCGCTGGGCAACGAGTCGGGCTACGGCCCCAACCACGCCAAGCTCGCCACCTGGATTCATCAACGCGATCCCACCCGGCTGGTGTTCTATGACGCTGCTCGGAATGCGCCCGAGGTGGACATCCTGTCCCGCATGTATCCGCCTGTGGATTGGATGATCGAGATGGCCCAGGACGAGACAGAGACTCGCCCGTTCATCACGTCCGAATACGCCCACTCGATGGGCAACAGCACCGGCAACCTCAAGGAGTACTGGGAGGCCATAAGGACGTACAAGAGGCTGCAGGGAGGCTTCATCTGGGACTGGGTCGATCAGGGCATCCGCCAGATGACGGCGGATGGTGAGGAATGGTACGCTTATGGGGGCGATTTCGGTGACGAGCCGAACGACGGCAACTTTTGCATAAACGGACTCGTCTTCCCCGACCGCACCGTTCAGCCGGCTCTCTGGGACTATAAGGCGATTCTCCAGCCGGTGACGGTCGAGCCCCTGGACCTGGAAAAGGGAGTCCTCAAGGTCGTCAATGGGTACCACTTCTCAGATCTGTCCGGTCTGGACATCACCTGGGAGGTCACCGCCGATGGCCAGGTGCTCGAGAGAGGTGGCCTGCCCACCTTGACCACTGCTGCGGGCGCGGAAGAGACCGTCACCGTGCCCTTCGCCAAGCCCCAAGCGACGCCGGGCACCGAGTACTGGTTGGGCCTCAGCTTCAGACTGTCCAAGCCAACCCTCTGGGCAGATAGAGGGCACGAAGTGGCCTGGGCCCAGTTCAAGCTGCCTATCAGAGTGCCCGCCGGGTCGCCGCTGCCGGTCACCGACATGCCCGTGTTGCGTCTGGAGGAGTCGGAGGCGACGTATGTAGTGCATGGAGGCGGCGTGCGCCTGGTCTTTGCCAAGGCAGAGGGCACCATCAGCTCATTTGTGTACGAGGGCACAGAGCTGTTGGCGCGTGGCCCCGTACTGAACCTGTGGCGCGCCCCCACCGACAACGACGCCAGGCGCTCTGAAGGTCTGTGGCGCGGGGCGGGGCTGGACAGGCTGGAGCAGCGTGTCACGTCCGTCGTGGCCAGCCAACCTCGACCGCAGGTGGTTCGCATAGCCGTGCAGGCGACCCTCGAGGCCCCCGACCTGGGCTCGAGGTGCGCGTGTGACTATGCCTACACGATCTATGGTAGCGGCGACCTGCTGATAGAGATGTGCGTCGTGCCCGCCGACGACCTCCCGCACCTGCCCAGGATTGGGCTTCAGATGATCGTGCCAGCCGGCCTGGAGCAGTGCACCTGGTATGGGCGCGGTCCCCACGAGACCTACCGCGACCGCAAGAATGGGGCCCGGGTTGGCCTGTACTCGGGTACGGTCGATGACCAATACGTTCCCTACATCATGCCGCAGGAGAACGGCAACAAGACCGACGTGCGCTGGCTTGGGCTGAGCAGCGCGGATGGCCTGGGGCTGCTGGCTGCAGGAATGCCGCTGCTCAATGTGAGCTGCCACCATTACACCACTCAGGATCTGGCCGAAGCCAGGCACACCCACGAACTGACCAGGCGCAAGGACATCACCCTCAATCTGGACTTGGTCCAGTCTGGCCTCGGTGGAGAGAGCTGTGGGCCCGGCACCTTGCCCAAGTACCTGGTGCTCGCTGAAAAGGTCTCTTGGAGGGTGAGGCTGCGGCCCTTCTCCAGGGATACCTTGTCTCCGGCGGAGCTTGGCAAGCAGGTCTTGGAAGAGATGTAGGGCATAGGGGCGCATCGTCGCACATCCCGGTCGGAGGCCGAAGGCCGGAGATGCCGGGGCGATGCGCCCCTGCTGGCTCATGTGGGTATTTGACGCCAGACCCCTAGCTCGTACAATCGAGACGGAATGAGCGAGCCCACGATCGATCGCGCCAGACTACACCCGGTGACCGCCAGGCACGTGGTGCAGCGCCTGGCGGCGATACTCCTATTGGTGTACCTCGTTGGCGTCCTCGCGGGGTGCGGGTCGGGGCGGCCCAGCGCCCAGGGCGATGAGGGGGCGTCGGAGCAGGCCATACAGAACAAGGGTTCCGACACCCTGGTCAACCTGGCTCTGGCCTGGGCCGAGGCCTATATGGCTCTGCACCCCGATGTGCGCATCTCCGTCACCGGCGGTGGCTCAGGCACAGGCATCGCGGCCATGATAAACGGCACGGTGGACATGGCCAATGCCTCCCGAAGGATGAAGCCCGAGGAGATCGAGGCGGCCAGGCGCAACGGTATCACCCCAGTCGAGTTCGTCGTCGCTCGCGATGCCATCGCGGTGGTGGTCAATCCTTCCAATCCCGTTGACAGGCTCACCCTGCAGCAGATCTCGGACATATACACGGGCAAGGTCACCAACTGGCGGCGGGTAGGCGGTGAAGATCGCCCCATCGTGCTCCTGTCTCGCGAGTCGAACTCGGGAACCTACGTGTATTTTCTGGAGAACGTGATTCGCCTGGGCAGAGAGGACAGCAACTTGCTCTTCTCGCCCGATACACTGCTCATGCCCTCGTCCGAGGGGATCAGCGCCGAGATCCGGCAGAATCCCAACGCCATCGGCTACGACGGCCTGGGCTACGTGACCCATGACCAAAAGATGGTGGCCGTGGCCCGTGACGCCGATGGCCCTTACGTGATGCCAGCCGTGGAAACGGTTGACGATGGATCCTATCCCATCTCGCGCCAGCTCTACGTCTATACGGCAGGCGAACCGAGTGGGCAGGTCGGGACTTATCTGGCGTGGGTGCTGGGCGACGGGCAATCGCTGGTGTCGGAACTGGGCTTTGTTCCCTTGCGGTGAACGAGGAGATCGCAGAGGCGCGAAAGCAATGGTGATGGCCGCATGAGAACGCAACGAGACCGCTCCTTCTCTGCACTCAGGTCTCGCTGGTCAGAGTTCGTCGTCGAGACCATAGTCCGCGTGCTCGGCTTCTCGACCATTGGGTTTGTGACGCTCATCTTTGTGTTTCTGCTTCGAGAGGGTCTGCCC
Organism: Anaerolineae bacterium; assembly: GCA_035529675.1. Lineage (GTDB taxonomy): Bacteria > Chloroflexota > Anaerolineae > UBA1429 > UBA1429 > DATKWG01. The sequence continues at coordinate 30,543 of DATKWG010000025.1, read as the reverse complement.
ATCTTTCTTGAGATCCCGCCTGGCGACCTCCTTCGCACCCGGTGGTACCCCACATTTGGCCTCTTTGGAGTAATGCCCTTGCTCTTGGGCTCGGTGCTGGTCACACTCACGGCCATGGCTGTGGCCCTCCCCCTGGGCGTGGCCACCGCCGTCTTTGTGCGCGAGGTGGCCCCGACCTGGGCGCGGAACATCCTCAAGCCGATGATCGAGGTGTTGGCCGGCATTCCATCTGTGGTGCTGGGCTTTTTGGGGATGACTGTGGTGACTCCCCTGGTGAGCACGGTCCTGGATGTGCCCACCGGCCTGACCGCCCTCAGCGGCGCGGTCATTCTGGCCTACATGGCCCTTCCCACCATCATCAGCGTGGCCGAGGATGCCCTAGACGCCGTCCCCACGAGCTATCGGGATGCGGCCCTGGCCATGGGAGCCACGCAGTGGCAGACCATATGGCGGGTGGTGGTGCCGGCTGCGCGCTCAGGCATGGTCACGGCCGTGATGCTGGGGATGGGGCGGGCCATCGGTGAGACCATGGCGGTGATGATGGTCACCGGGAACGCGGCCCGCATGCCCCTCTCGGCTGACTCTCTACTTCGTCCGGTGCGCACCATGACGGCCACCATCGCCGCAGAGATGGGCGAGGTCGCTCAGGGGAGCACCCACTATCATGCCCTCTTCGCCATAGGCATCATTCTCTTCGCCCTAGCCTTCTTGATCAACCTGGTGGCAGCCTCAGCCATGTTCAAGAGACGCCCAAGAGGGGGACTGCGCTGATGCAGCGCCGCACGGTGCAGCGCCTGGGGTTTGCCGTTCTGAGCTTGTCGACGCTATCGGTGGTGGTGCCCATCCTGCTGGTAGTCGGCATCATCGTGGCCCGGGGGCTGAGCGGCATCAACTGGGCATTCCTCACCGCCATGCCCCGAGATGGCATGAGGGCGGGGGGCATCTTTCCGGCGATCGTCGGCACCCTCTTGCTCACCCTGGGCACGGCATCGGCGGCCATCCCGGTGGGCGTGGGGGGAGCCATATACCTGGCCGAATACGCTCGGGATAGCTGGCTCACTCGAACGATCCGATTGGCCATTCTCAACCTGGCCGGCGTGCCTTCGGTCGTGTATGGGCTCTTTGGCCTGGGACTGTTCGTGTTACTTCTGCAGTTCGGGACGTCCATCCTGGCCGGCTCGTTGACCCTGGCCATCATGACCCTGCCCATCATCATCAGCACCGCCGAGGAGGCGCTGCGGGCCGTCCCCATGGAGTTTCAGACGGTCAACGCCAGCCTGGGAGGGACTCGCTGGCAGGGAATCCGGCGCATCGTGCTCCCACAGGCCATGCCCGGCATCATCACTGGTGTCATACTGGGGCTGCTCCGGGCAGCCGGGGAGACGGCGCCCATCCTCTTTACCGTGGCCGCGTTCTACCTGCCTCGCCTGCCTCGGTCACCCTTCGACCAGACGATGGCCCTGCCCTATCACCTCTTTGTGGTCAGCACCCACGTGCCGGGCATGCCCGAAGAGATTCAGTACGGGACCGCGCTGGTGCTGTTGGCCCTCGTGCTCTCCATGAACGTCGTCGCCACCACCATCCGCAGCTACTTCAGGAGGCGACGAGAGTGGTGAGCACGTTGACTCTGACACCTTCAGACGCCATGTCGCCTGAAGGCAAAGCGAAGATCGGCATCCAGAGTGTCACCTATAGCTACGGGGAGCAGGTGGCCCTGCGGGGCGTCAGCCTCGACGTTCCGGCCAACGCCATCACTGCTTTGTTTGGGCCAGCAGGTGGAGGCAAGACCACCCTGCTGCGGCTCATCAATAGACTGAACGATCTGGTGGAGGGCACCAGGATGTCGGGGCGAATCCTCCTGAACGGAAGGGACATCTACGCTCCTCATGTGGACGTGGCCAGCCTGCGGCGTCGAGTGGGCATGGTGTTCGCCCTGCCCCTGCCCCTGCCCGGCACCATCCGCGAAAACGTGCTCTATGGCCCGAGACTCGCCGGCGAGCGCGATCCGGCGCGCCTCGAGGAGATCCTGATGCGCAGCCTCGAACAAGCCGCCCTGTGGGACGAAGTGAAGGACCGGCTGGATGCCCGGTCCCGAGAGCTGTCCGGTGGCCAGCAGCAGAGGCTCTGCATCGCTCGCAGCCTGGCCCTCGAGCCTGAGGTCCTGTTGCTGGATGAGCCCACTTCGGGCTTGGATCCAATCTCCACCGGCAAGGTGGAGGAGTCGCTCTTTCAACTAAAAGAGAACTATGCCATCGTCATCGTGCCCCACAGCATACAGCAGGCGGCCCGCGTGGCCGACTGGGCCGGCTTCTTTCTCATGGGGGAACTGATCGAGTATCGGCGTGGGGCCTCGATCTTTACCTCGCCGCGCAATCGGCAGACAGAGGACTATGTGACGGGCAGGTTCGGCTGATCGCGCCTGGCGCATCCGGGCGAGCAGAGCCGCATCTTGAGCGTTCGAAAGTTCGGAACCTGAGTATGGCAAAGATAGTCGTAGAGAGCCTTGACTTCTACTATGGCGACAAGAAGGTTCTCGCGGGCATCTCCCTGCGCATCGACGAGCGCCGCATCACCGCGCTGATCGGGCCATCGGGCTGCGGCAAGTCCACCTTTCTGCGCTGTCTAAACCGGATGAACGACACCATATCTGACACTCGGCTGACGGGCCGGGTGCTTCTTGACGGGCAAGACATCTACACTCCCGGCACCGACGTGGTTGGTCTGCGGCAAAAGGTGGGCATGGTGTTCCAGAGACCAAACCCCTTTCCGCAGTCTATCTTCAACAACGTGGCCTTCGGTCCCCGCGTATTGGGGCTCAGCCGGGACCAAGACTTGAACGAGATCGTGAAGGAGAGCCTGCGAGGAGCGGGCCTGTGGGACGAGGTCAAGGGGAGCCTGGCCCAGGATGCCCTGAGTCTGTCCCTGGGCCAACAGCAACGATTGTGTGTTGCGCGGGTCATAGCCGTCAAACCCGATGTCATCCTCATGGACGAGCCGGCTTCGGCGCTGGACCCCGTCGCGACCCTGAGGATTGAGGATCTGATGCGCGAGCTTGTCCAGGACTATACCATCGTCATCGTCACCCACAATATGCAGCAGGCAGCGCGGGTGTCGGATCAAACCGCCGTCTTTATGCTGGACGAGAGCCAGGTTGGCGTGATGGTGGAGTATGGTCTCACCAGGCAGATTTTCACCAATCCGCAGGACCGACGTACCGAGGGATACATCACCGGTCGGTTCGGGTGACCAGTGGTCTCCGTTGTGAAAGGATGATGATGATGCTCAGGCAAACCTATGAGCGAGATCTTGGGCGCCTCCAGGACGACCTTCTTGCCCTGGGAGGCATGGTGGAGGAGGCAATCACCGTCTCGGTCGCCAGTCTGAAGGGGCGAGATATGCAAGCCTCCGAGCAAGTGATTGCCCAAGACCGGGTCATAAACAGGAAACGTTTCAGCATAGAGACGGACGTCCTGGTGTTGATCGCCACCCAGCAGCCAATGGCCAGCGATCTGCGCGTGCTGGCAGCCATCCTGGCCATCAGCAGTGAACTCGAACGCATCGGAGACTATGCCAAGGGCATTGCCCGGATAAACCTGATGATCGGCGCTGAACCCCTGGTGAAACCCCTTGTAGACATCCCCCGCATGGCTGAGAAAGCGCGCGACATGCTGCACCGCGCCCTCCTTGCCTTTGCAGAGCGAGACACAGACCTGGCGCGGACAATTCCGGAGGAGGACGATGAGGTCGATGACCTGTATAACCAGGTCTATCGAGAGCTCATCACCCACATCCTCACCAACCCCAGGACCCTGGACCAGGCCAACTATCTCATGTGGGCGGCGCACAACCTGGAGCGAGCCGCTGACCGGGTCACCAATATCTGCGAGCGTGTGGTCTTTACCGTGACCGGCGAGCTGACAGAGATGGACCATCATCCCGACACAGGCCTGATGGACAGGGCTGGGGCCGACTCGGGCTAACCAGGTTGAGACTGGCTGATGGTGCAACTCCCAGGGCCGAAGGATCTTCCGTTTCGCCGATCCCCGAGCTGCCCTCGACGAGACGGCTGGCAACTCGATCCCCGCCGTGGCGACTGATGGACGATCTGGATTGCCGGCGTCCTCACTGACATTCCGGCCCAGACGCCCGCATCCGTTTGCCTCTGGCTGCACTGCGGGGTATGATTGGTGTGTCAAGGTGTGCGTCGCTGGCCCAATACCTTCCAGGTGGCGGTCGGCCGGCGACGCGCATTGCGTGTCATCGACCAGCCTTGGCATACAATAACACTACACGACAGTAGAATCATACAAAAGCAAGAAGAAGCCAGCATGACCTGCAACGATACCACAGGCCCTTCCATCACCAAACTCGCCCAGGCCAAAGGACGCCTGGTCTTTGACCCCCAGTCCTGTCGCACCTGCCGGGTGTGTGAGCTGGTGTGCGCCATCTTCCACGAGGGGGTCGCCAGCCCGGGCCTGGCCCGCCTGAACATACACTACTACGAGTTCGAGCCTGAGAACCCTGTCTCGGCCACCATCTGCCACCAGTGTGAGGATGCCCCTTGCATTGCAGCCTGCCCTGCCGACGCGATGACCCGGGAGCCAAACACGGGGGCGGTCATCATTCTTGACCATCTGTGCGTGGGCTGCATGGAGTGCCGAGATGCCTGTGAGTGGGGGGTCCCCAAGCTCCACCCCACTCTCCACATCGCCATCAAGTGCGACCTCTGTTCCAGCAGAGCCGGGGGGCCAGTCTGCGTGGAGTTCTGTCCGGTCTCTGGCCTGGCACTCTGTTATGAATCGGAGTACTATGGGCAAAGAGGGACCCTTGAGTGAGCCTCGAGGCGGCTATGCGGGCAGAACCCTCAGAGTCGATCTGGATCGGGCCTACCTGACGGTCGAGCCTACGCCGGACGCAGACACCTGGCTGGGACCCCGGGGCTGGAACGCTCTGGTTGGCTGGAGCGAGGTGGGCCCGGGCGTGGGGCCATTCGACCCCGGCAACCGGATCATCTTTTCCGTGGGCCCGCTGGTCGGAACGGGTGCGCCCACCGCCGGCAGAACCGTGGTCTCAACGATCGCCCCCCGAGGCTACCCAACGCCCATGTGGGCGACCGCGACCATGGGCGGCTACTTTGGGGCCGACCTCAAGTTCGCCGGCTACGACAGCATCATCGTCCAGGGACGAGCCGATGGCCCGTGCTACCTGCTGATCGAAGATGACCATGTTTCGCTGGAGGATGCCAGCGAGTTGTGGGGCATCGGAGCCCTCCGCACGCAGCAGGCCCTGAAGAACAGATACAGCCGCGACCACCAGGTGGTGGCCATCGGCCCCGCAGGCGAGAATCGCGTGCGCTTCGCCGCCATCATCCACCGCCTCAACAACGCCATAGGCAACGGTGGCTTTGGGGGAGTCATGGGGGCCAAGAACTTTAAAGCCATCGTGGCGCGTGGCACCTGTGGCGTTCACATCGCAGAACCCAAGACCTTTCTTGACACCGTGCGCGCCGTGACTGATCTGATCGCGCGGGGGCTTCCGGCGCCAGGCCAGCCACGCCCCGGCCCCATGTGGCGCGCCTGCTCGCACGGTTGTCCGTCTCGCTGCTTCACCAGTGTGCACGCCGCCGCCGACCGGTACAATACCGGGGCCAAGTGGAACATGGGCACGTGCAACGATAGAAGAATGGCGCGCTCGGGTGGGAGCCGCCGCCCCATCTCGTATGAGGGCACCTCGGTGACCGGCCAGAAGCTCTTCGTGCCGGGGGTCTCTGGATTCGGCGATGTCGGGCTCGACCTGGCCAACCTAGCCGAGGACGTGGGCATCAGCACCTGGGCATTCCAGACGTGGGGCCAGGATCTGGGCGCGCTCCAGCACCTGGGCATCGACACGATCTGTGGTCAACAGTTTCACCTCGATCGTGCGGAGTGGTGGCGCGACTGGATCCTCAACGTATCCCACCGTCAGGGTCTGGGAAATGAGTTTGCAGAGGTGCTCGCCCGCTTCTATGATAAGCACCAGATCGGCCCTCGCCATCTGGCAGAGTTCCTCGAGTCCGCCGGTAGCCGAGGACACGGCTGGCACCGGGACGGCCGCCTTATGGAAAGACACCCCAGCCCCTACTGGGAGCACTCGGCCCTACTCTACGCCGTGTCCACTCGCGACGTCACCCCCAGCACTCACGATTTCTTCTTCATCAACGATCTCTACGGCTACCCGAAGGCGCCCATGTCTCCCGACGAGGTGCCGCCGGGGCTGAAAGCGCTGGCCAAGAGGCTCTATGGCAATGAGGACGCCGTATGCCCGGGCACCGCGCACATCGAACAGGTGACCATGTGGCACCAGCACCGGGCCATCGTCAAGGATTCGATGGGCGTTTGCGACTGGAAGTACCCGGTTATTCGGAAACCGTCCGAGGACTGGTCGCCGGAGGCCGAGGAGGAGATCGGGGACGTGGGAGCTGAGGCGCTCCTTTTCCGAGCGTGTACGGGGATCGACATGGATATTGACCAGATGCATCGGCCCATCGCCGAGCGCGTTGTCAACCTCGAGCGTTGCATCCAAGTGCGCAACAACGGCCGATCGAGGGAGCTGGATGAGGCCGTCATCCCCCACTTTCAGTGGCCCGAAAAGACCGACGGCACTCACCTCAGTGCGGACGCTGGCGAGTTTCGCGAGTTGCTGGATCGCTACTATGACCTGCGCGGGTGGGATAGAGTGACGGGCTGGCCCACCCAGCAGAAGCTATTGGAACTGGGCCTTGAAGAAGCCGCCGCCACGCTGGGCGCCCTGAGGGGGCAGGCAAAGCGGGCATAGAGTGCCTGGCGGCCACTGTGCCCGCGGACACATCGTGCGCGGCCCGAGCAGGGCCTCTGGCAGTTCATGACAACACACAACACGAGGAGGCAAATTGTGAAAAAGGCTGTGATCTTGGGCAAATGCCAGGCGGGCTTGGTGGATATGCCCATTCCGCGACCAAAGGAAGACTGGGTCTTGGTCAAGATGCACGCGGTGCCGATGTGCACTGAGTACAAGGCTTTCGTGGCTGGGGTGAAGAGCAACGCCCTCGGCCACGAAGGCGCTGGGGAAGTGGTGGATGTCGCCCAGCCCTGCGGTGTGGAGGTGGGCGACCGAGTGGTCCTGATGGGGGCAGGCCCATGCGGCAGATGCCAGTACTGTCGTGACGGCAACTTCATTCACTGCCAGAATAGGATCAACTACGCCGAGTTCACGGGGTCGAGCGAACGCACGGGCGCATACGCACAATACCGTTTGGGGGCGGCATGGCTCCTGCCCAAGATTCCCGACGGGGTCTCTTACGAGCACGCTTCGATGGCCTGGTGTGGCTTGGGACCCACCTTCGGAGCATTCCAGTCGATGGGCCTGACCGCGTACGATACTGTTTTGATCACCGGCGTGGGGCCCGTGGGTCTGGGGGGCATTGTCAACGCTCGGTTTCGAGGAGCACGGGTCATCGTCGTGGAACGGGTGCCCTGGCGGGTGAACCGCGCCAAGCAGATGGGCGTAGCAGCCGTGTTGGATCCCGGAGAAGAGGGGATCCTTGAGCACATCAAGGACCTGACCGGCGGGCTGGGCGTGGATTGTGCCCTAGATTGCGCGGGCAACGTTCAGGCCGAACGTCTCTGCATCGATGCAACTCGAAGCAAGGGGAAGGTCGCCTTTGTGGCCGAGTGTGGCGATGAGCTGAGCATCCGAGTGAGCCCGGACATGATCCGCAAGGGGCTGACCATCATCGGGCAGTGGCACTACAGCCTGAACGATTTCCCCAAGATCATGAAGGTCATCCAGGAATCTCCTCTTCTCGACCTGGCGATCAGCCACGTCATGCCCATGAGCAAGGTGCAGGAGGCGCTAGAGTTATCGGCCTCTCATCAGTGCGGCAAGATCATTCTCAAGCCTTGGGAGTAGCGCACGTCCCAGCCAGATGAGACGGCCCTACCATCACAATCATTCAAGAGGAGGAATCGTGTCTTCAAAGTCGAACAAGAAACTGAGATTGGGGGGTCCCTTCTTCGGCCAGTCCCAGGACCCACAGTCCCTGGTGAACTACCATCTCCGAAACGGGTTCTCGGCAGCCTACCATCCCCGTGTTCAGGACCTGGTTCTGCTCGAAGAGGTGGTTCAGGCGTACACGGAGGCGGACATAGTCATCGCCGAGACCCCCGCCTATGGCATCAACATCCTGGAGCCCGATGAAGCCGTTCTGGAGAACAACATCCAAATGATCTGCGATCGACTGGCGCGGGCCGAGAAGGTGGGATCGCTCTGTTGCGTGGGGCATGGCGGGCGCATTCCGTCGCAAAGATGGGGTGCCAGCTTTCACAATCCTGAGAACTTTGGCCAGGCCTCCATCGAGAAGACGGTGTTGGCCGTCCAGCGCATCCTCGACACGGTCAAGCCCACGAGGACAAAGTACGCCCTGGAGACAGAATCGCGCTATCTGCCAGACAGTCCTGAGATCTATTTGGAGCTGATCAAGGCCGTGGATCGCCCCGGCTTCGGAGTGCATCTCGATCCCACCAACATCATCCTGAGTCCCAGGCGTTTCTACTTTAACGGGGACTTTATCCGCGACTGTTTCGCGAAACTTGGCCCCTACATTGTCAGTTGTCATGGCAAAGACACCCAGATGATACGCCACGCGCAGGTGCGCTTCGATGAGACCTTTGCGGGCAACGGCAATCTGGACTATGATGCCTACTTGTCAGAGCTGGTGAAGCTCGAGGGAGACGTGCCCCTGATGATCGAACACGTCAATGAAAGGCAGATGCGATGGGCCCGCGACTTTATCTATGAAAAGGCCAAAGACCTAGGCATCGCCATAAGACACTCGGAGATGAGAGAGTAGAGGCGATTCCCCAGTAGAGCCTTAGTTCGGAGGTCACGATGAAGATCGGGATCAACCTGCTCCTTTGGACCCCCCACGTGACCCAGGAGCATTTTGGGCTGTTTGAGACATTGAAGGCCACAGGCTACGACGGGGTCGAGATTCCCCTTTTTGAAGGGGACCCGGCCCACTACCAGGAGGTGGCCCGGGCGTTGCAGGACAATGGGTTGGCCTGTACTGCGTCAACGGTGATACCCGACGAGGCCCACAGCCCGATCAGCCCCGAAGCGGCACATCGACAGGCAGCCCTGGAGTACCTTACCTGGGCCGTCGACTGCTGCGCGGCCATGGGCGCAGAGGTACTGGCTGGGCCGTACTACCAGCCGCTGGGCATCTTCAGCGGCCAGGGTCCAACAGAGGAAGAGAAAGACCGCGCCGCGGAGGTCCACCGAAGGGTGGCGGATATCGCTCAGGGGAAGGGCGTCCTCTTGGTCCTGGAAGCCCTAAATCGGTTCGAATGCTACTTCTTGAACACAATGGACGATGCGGCGGCATACGTAGAGCGTGTCGGCCACCCCAACCTGCGCCTCATGTTCGATACGTTCCACGCAAACATCGAGGAGAAGGACCCGGTTGGCTGCATCACCAGGCACCTGGACCTGATCCGGCACGTGCATGTCTCGGAGAATGATCGGGGCACGCCTGGCCGGGGCCACGTTCCCTGGCTGGCAACGTTCAGGGCGATGCGTCAGGGCGGCTACGACGGCTGGTTGACCGTCGAGGCCTTTGGACGGACGCTGCCAGAGCTGGCAGCAACAACCTGCGTCTGGCGTGACCTTTCCAGCGGCCCCGAACAGGTCTACACGGAGGCCTTCAGGCTGATCGAGAGCATGTGGCAGGAAGCCGGCTGATCGGATTCTGGCGCTGGCTTGCGAGTCCCAGACTCTCCAGAACGCTTTCTGGCAGAGGCGTCCTGTCGTGCCAGTGGCTTGACTATGGGCTGACTACGGGCACATCAGAACCATAAGAGGGACCCAGGGATGGTCTCGTCCGTCCGCCTGGCTGTGAATCCCAGGCTATCTTGCTGCGCCAGATGAATCGGGCTTTCACCAAACTGCACCCGCCGGCAATCGAGCCTATGAGACCGGTGCCGACGCATCTTCTCAAAGCCCCATTCATCTGCTGCCTGGGAGCCGTGACATTTACCCCATAGCCCCGCTGGCGACGAGCCTCTATTGCAGTAGGCTCATGTCAAGGTCCAGATTCTCAAGGGATGACCGTCACCACCGCCAAGGGCAGGCGGTGGTCGGGCAAGAGGTGGCCGCTCTGCTCCTGCATCGGCAGCCGCTGGAGGGTCGTGGAATGGTACATTCCGATGAAAATGGTATAGCGACCCGGCAGGGTTTGCGCCGGGATGAGTAGGCGATGCTCGTCCAGAATGATCTCTCCCGCCTCCCATCCAGAAGTGGGCCTTTGCCAGTTCGCTGGAACGCTATCATGCTGGGCCCAGATCCTCTCATCATCCCCTACCAGGTGCACAAAGACCTTGTGGTCCCCCGTCGCCTCGCCTACGGCGCGCCAGTAGAGCCGCAGGAGCATCTCTTCACCCGCCTCGTATTCCTCGGCAGGCAGATCGTATCCCAGGAGTTCAGTCTGGCCACCCAGGCGTACCATCAAAGGATGCTGCATGGGCGGTGCGGCGAATAGCCGCTCGCCACCCTCTATCCGCACCTGACCCAAGTCGAGCTCGCCTGTCTGGCCGCTGACCGTCAGGCGGAGGCGATAGGCACCGGGGGACAGCGAGCCGAGCGGCAATCTGTATGCTGCTCGCACGGTCTCGCCCGGCTGCCACTGTGACGTGGGATACTGGTAGGCCAGGGGCATCTCGTGGTGGGTAGAGGTGCTGCCGCTTTCGTCGAGCAACTCGATGCTGACTCCCAGATCTCTGCCCATCTTTGCCCTAGCCTGCCAGGTCACCGTGAACTCCACCTGACCTCCGAGCACTGCGGTTTCGTTCAAGTCGCTATGGGAGATGGCTGTCAGCATTTGGCCAAAGCCAATGCCGTCGCTGGCGAGCGGCTGGATGAAGCCTCCATCGGGTTCCAGCACCACATCACCCAGCGACAGAAAGATGCCTGCCATTCTCCCCCCCTGGACCACCGGCAGGAGATCTCCCCCCTCCCGGCTCAGGAGCAGGCGTGCTCTATACCGCCCAGCCGGGATGCCAGGCGGAAGCTGCACTTCAAACAACTGGTAGACCCTGTCTCCTGGCCGCCACTGCTCCGAAAGATAACCCATGTGGCCGTGCTGGCTCCAGAGGACGTCGTTTTCATCCACCAGATGCAGGGTCAATGTTCGGGCCTCGGCCACAGGCCCCAACACTCGCCAGTGCACCAGAACCCGGAGAGCCTCGTCGCGCCGAACCGAGCCCGGGAGTGTCCAATCAAGGACGTCCATCTCGTCTGAGAACGAGGCCAGCGCCTTGCTCTCCCCTTCTTGACTCAGAGCCTGTGGCTTCAGGCGATAGACACGCACTGCCGTGTTCCCCTCAGGGTCGGCAATGCCGCCAACTGGTTCGGCGATGCGCTCCAGTACTTTCGTGATGGCCTTATCCAGAGGATTGTCCACGGCAGGCCAAAGGTAGAGGACATCCTTGGAGGCCCGGTTGGGAATGACCAGAGTGTTGCCCCCAACTACCCAGACCGCTTGCAGGGTGCCAAAGTTGGTAAAGACCGCACTAGGATGCTTATAGTGTCGTGACTGGATAACCACGGTCCTGCCAGCCTCCACTTCTTCCTCTGCCCGCCTGGCCAGGAGGCAGTAGTCTGTGTGATAGGTGTAGAAAACACGCCGTTGGCCAGCCCAGTTGCCAAAGTAGGTGGTTGCCGTAGCCACACCCTCAAAGGCCAGCAGGGTCACCAAGGCGACATAGGGCAGCAGACGCAGCTTGGTGCTCAGTCTTCCCACCAGCGCACTGAGGAGTGCCTCTATGCCCAGGGCCGCGAGACCGAAAACGCCCGGAATGATGCCAATCATGCGCTGGCCCTGGGGCATGAGGCCGTCGGTAAGCACGGCTGGAAGAGACATCCCCATCAACCAGATGGGCAAAAGGGCGTATTCGAGCCGGCGCCAGTTCCAAAAGGCTATCAGAACACCCAGGACGAAAAAGAAGCCCAGCACGGGCAGGAAGATGGGCCTGCCGGGCAGATTGTAGCGCCAACCGGGGTCGCCACGCACGAAGAATCCGCCCAAGGTCTGGGCGGTGTTGCTGGCAATCAGGCGAAGCACCTCTCCCCGGTCTGCTCGGCGAAACACGAGCACTTGATTTGCCCTCTCCCAGAAATCGTGAGGATGACTGAGGAAGTAACTGCCCAAGGGGGCGAAAACCAACACAGCGGCCAGGGCGGCCAGTAGAATGCCGCCCATGCGGGAGACAAAACGGTTCCTGTCCACTATGAAGGCGTAGAAAGCGAAAGCGCCCAGGGTGACAGGAAAGAAGCGGGCAGCCGTATAGGTGTACAGAACCCCACCCAAAAACATCCCACCCAAGATCATCAATCTCTTGCGCCCATCGCGGTATCCTCTCCAGAGACAATAGAGGGCCAAGCTCTCCAAGGGGGGCATGAGGATGTTGCGGTAGCCATTGCGGCTCAAGGTGAGGTGGTAGTAGGAAAGGGCGGTCAGGGCGGCGGCGATAAGTCCCATCCGCGAGGAGAACAGCTCCCGGAAGAGCAGAAACGCCAGTGGCACGGTGGCAATGGCGATCAGGGCTGAGGTGAGTCGGATGCCCAGGGCCCCGATCCCTACGAAACGGAACACAGCCGCTATGAGATACATAAACATGGGCTCGCGGCCGTTATAGGCTGGGAAAAAGATGGGAAAGTGGCCGCGTCTGATGTCCAGAGCCATCAGTCCGCACACGGCCTCGTCAAAGTGAAGGCCCGGGGGCACGCTGTCAAGCCGAGCAAGGCGCAAGATAGCCCCTGCTGCGGTGATGACCGCAAGGGAGACAGCCACGAGAACGGGACAGGTCGTCTTGCCTTTTCCCTCCATACTCACCCCCCTTGCGAGCCGCAACGCCTGACCCTTGCGAAGCGCCTGCTCTGCCACCTGGGCTGCGAGAAGTGTTTCCCACGCCGGCCCAGGGCTACCGCACCTGCTGCACCTATCCTACGTGCAACCCTTGCTGCAAACGCCCAGCCTATTCCTTGACGCGATACAGGATCTCTCTTGTCCGTGGCACCACCAGAAGGCCCTCATCCTCTCGGCCAGCGATTCCTCCGTACTGCCGATATGGACCTCCTCTAAACTCCCGTGGCTTTTGACAACCGTGCTGAAAGCTGAACAGGCCCACACGAGCGTGTTTGCCCGGTCCGCTCCTCGACCGTGATGCCGATGTGCCATAGGATCTCCTCTTCATCCATGGCCTTGTGCGTGCCCAGAGCGATGAGGAAGTCGAGCCGGGCGACTATACCTTTGAGAAGCTCTGTGAAGAGACGGAAACAGAGCGGAATAGGAGCGCTTCGCGTGCCATCGGGTGTGATCACCAGTAGCTTCTTGCCAGCGATATCGATCGCCTCAAAGCTCTGTCGAAATACCCCGCGTATCTCTGCCCAGATCCGCTACCGATCTTCGCGGCCTCGGCCAACGATCATTCGTGCTTGTCTCTCTCTCGCCCGTCGCTTTGGGATCAAGTCAAGGAAGAGTTGCCCAGCATGGCAATCCCCCCGATGCTGACAGTATACCTGCTTCCTGAGGACTCTGATAGTCTTGGCAGCGCGCCGATCAACTGGGAAAGGTGCGTGCACGATGCCAGCCAGCAGACCTGGGGGTGCCGAAAAAGGGCCTTCGTCATTCTGAGCGTGGCGCAGCGAAGGCGAGGAATCTCTGTTTTGTGCAGTTGAGACCCTTCGCTTGTACCCCGTACTTCTGGGGCACTTGTACCCCTGAAGTGCGGGGCACTTGTACCCCTGAAGTGCGGGGCACTTGTACCCCTGAAGTGCGGGCCCTTGCGCTCAGGGTGACAACTACGGGCCGCTGGCATGAGTTGTTCAGCACCCTCGCAGACCTGGCGCTTGCCAACATTCGGAGAGAGAAGTTACTCACCCCTGGGTCGTGCCGCCAAATCGGGCCGGCTCGTTGACCTGGCCAATAATGCTTGGTATAATGCCGGTGACATCCGTTAGATGGGAAACTGCCGTCGGGAGATGCGCCAGCCTGGGTATCATACGGGCTGTCGCGGCGGGAGGCGATCATTGGGCCTCGTGGCGTCGCTGCGTGCCTGATCGTCAGATGCCGCTCCCGCGGACGCGTTGATTCAGAGGATTCGAGAGAGATTCTCAGGGGAGGGATCCTCGATGGCGACTTATGCGAGCGGGGCCGGCCTCGGTGGGTATGGCCCTCAGGATGAACCCTTTGAGCTGCTGCAATCCCTGGGAGCGGGCGGCTTCGCCCACACCTACCTTGCGAGAGTGGTCAGCCCTGACCTTGTCGAGGAGTATGACAGGGCAGAGGTGGCCCTAAAGATCCCCCTTGATCGCAAGAAGCAGAGAATCCTCAGGCAAGAGCTAGAACTGAACGCAGCCCTCCACCTGCATCTAAGAAAGATGGCAGCGCCCAATCTGGTCAGGTACCTCGGGTTTGAGGTATTCCGAGGCCAGATAGTCATGGTCATGGAGTATATCGCAGGGGGCAATCTGCGCAAGCGGATCGGCACCATGCCGGCCCGAAACGCTCCGCCCAACGTCCCCATGCCAATAGATGGGGCGGTCCGAATCGCCGAAGGCGTGCTCTCGGGGCTGCACGTCATCCATCGGGAGCGGGTGTTCCATCGCGATATCAAGCCGGAGAACATCCTGATGGATGGCGACATCCCCAAGATCTCTGATCTTGGGATCTCGAGGATGCTGGGATCAGATGAGCTCGCCTCGACTACGACGGGAACCCTCTACTACATGTCGCCGCAGATGCTGGGGGGTCAGGGAGCTTCCTATCCTTCGGACCTTTGGGCGGTTGGGGTGATACTGTATGAGATGGTTGCCGGCCGACGGCCCTTTGGCTACAAGGGCATAGCCACCGGGCTGCTGATCGACCTCATTCGCAGTGAAGATCCAATCCCGCCGAGTGAGATCAGCAGCGTCCCGGAAGAGTTGGAGCGCATCATCCTGAAGGCTCTGGAGAAGGACCTGCGGCGTCGTTTCACCAGCGCCACCGAGATGCTGGGGGCCCTCGAGCGCTTCCGCCTGGGCGGGGGCGACGGCGTTGAGAAAGAGATGGCTGATGTCCGGGCCATGATGGGGGCTGGCGAATCCCTAGATGTTATCGAGCGAAAGGCGCGGGAGATCGTGGAGCACTTCCCTCAGTCGTCCAAGAGCCATCAGTTCCTGGGCGAGTTCTACAACCGGTGCCAGCGCTACTCGGACGCTGTGGCGGCCTTTCGAGAAGGAATCAGGCAAAACCCGAGCGACGCCTTGCTCCGCTGGAACCTGGCCCTGGCCTACCAGAAGCAGGGAAGGCGCGGCCAGGCAGTCGCGGAGCTGCGCACGGCCATAGAGATGGGATTGGAAGGAAGCCTCCGACGCCACGCCACACGACTGCTGAGACTGCTTGAGGCACCCGGGCCATGATTCTGTTCGACTGCTTCGCCATCTCGGAACCGGGTAAAGCCCACGAGACGAGCCACGACTTTGTGGTTCTCGACCAGGAGGCGAGGGCATTCGTGGTAGCAGACGGCATCAGCGGACATCCCGGGGGGGCGGCGGCGAGCAAGATCGCGGTGGAGACGTTTCTGGCCCATCTCAAAGGGAAGGAGCTGTCTGGTGGTAGGGCTGGCGACGTCCTGCTCCAGGCAGTTCTGACAGCGGATCAGCGGGTGCGCCAGGCGGGGCAAGCAGATCCGCTGGTCACTGGAATGGGCACTACGCTCTCTGCCCTTGTGCTATCGGGCCATGACGCTCACGTCGTCCACGTGGGCAACAGTCGAATCTATCGCTTACGTCAAGGTGAGCTGCACCGGTTGACGGTGGACCACACCCTAGTGGCCGAGCTGGTGAGAGGGCAGCACATTCAGCCAGAAGTGGTCAGCACGCACCCCTTGCGCAACGTGTTGACCCAATCCCTGGGCGCAGGCGAGTGGCTCGATCCGCAGCTCCTCGACCTGGACCTGGCTCATGGGGATCTCTTCATTCTTGTCACCGACGGTCTGGAGAAGGTCATGGACGAAGGTCGGCTGGCGGCGCTGGTCAGAGAGCACCAGACAGAGACCTCAGAGTGGCTGTGTCGCTGTCTCGTGGCCGACGCAATGGCCCACTCGCCCACCGATGATCTCACCTTGGCCGTGGTCAAGATATGTCTGCGGCAGGGAGATCAAGGGGGAGCATCTTGAAAACGAGAAAAGGGGCGCGAAGAGAGCTGGAGATCACCGAGGCGCCAGTGGAGCTTGGCCACTTTGGGTCAGACGACGAAATGGAATCTCTGGCTGCAACTGAACCCTGGATGCGCGACTCGATTCAAGGGCTGGCCAAGGCCCGTCGTGCCCTCTCGGATCGAGAACGGGAGCACTTTGAGGAGATGAGACGTCTGTTGCTGGACATCATCAAGGTCGATGATGCTTTCGAGCGTGTTTTCCGAGCCGTGCGCGACATGGGGGACCGGGTAGACCATTCGACCAGGCGGTGGATCAATAACTTCCGCTCCATCTCTCGCATCCTGCACGGCGTCTTGAGGGGCCAGGGCATCGTGGAGATCGAGACGGTGGGCCAGTCCTTTGACCCACGCTGGCACAGGGTTTCGGAGCTTGTTCAGGACCCTGATCGGCCGGATGGCACCATCGTCGGACAGGACCTCAAGGGGTACGTATGGCGCAACCTCATTCTCCGCGAGGCGGAGGTTGACGTCGTGCGCAACGACGCGGGCCAGCACACGGCAAGAAGAGGTGCTGCCGGTAAGACGTCGTAGCAATTGACCGGGGACGTGGCCGCACTGGGGCGACATCATCTGTACGAGTTAGAAAGGAGCATGCAATGGCCGCGATCGGCAAGAAGGTGGGGATCGATTTGGGCACGACCAACTCGGTGGTGGCGATCATGCAGGGACCCGACCCAGAGATCCTGTACAGCAGGGAAGGGCAACCACAGATCCGCTCGGCGGTGAGCCTGCGGGAACGCAAGGGGCGGGGAGGGGAGGTCCGCCGGCAAGTCCTGGTTGGAGACCCGGCGATCGGCAACTGGGAGTATGCGCCCGAGGATACGATTGTGTCGATCAAGCGACTCATGGGGCTTGGCGTGGAGCATCCTGAGGTCCAGCGGGTGAAGGATTGGTTCTACTACAAGGTGGTGGAGCCCTCCGAGGGCACCAAGGATAGCGTTCGGGTGGTGATGGGCGGGCAGGAGTACTCGCCGGTAGACATCTCGGCCATGATCCTGCGCAAGCTCAAGGAGGATGCCGAGTACAGTCTTGGCGAGGAGGTGACCCACGCCGTCATCACGGTGCCCGCCTACTTTAGCCAGGCCCAAAAGGCAGCCACACGCATGGCGGGGCTCAAGGCCGGCTTGAAGGTCATCAAGATCCTGGACGAGCCGACCGCAGCGGCCATGTCCTATGGACTCGATGAGACGGAGGACGCTGAACCCAAGAACGTCCTGGTCTACGACTTGGGTGGCGGCACGTTCGACATCTCAGTTCTGCTCATGTGCGGCCCGATGTTTGTCACCCTGAACAAAGAGGGGGATATGTGGCTTGGGGGCGACAACTTTGACCAGGCTGTCGTCGAATATGCTGTCGAGGTGATCCGGGAGGAGTACGGTACGGACCCCTCCTCCGACAAGAAGTTCATGGTGGCCCTGAGGAGGGCAGCCCAGAAGGCGAGAGAGAGTCTGAGTGCTGCGAAATGGGCAGACCTCGAGCTTGCTGGGAGACTCAAGGACAAGGAAGGGTTTGTCATCGATGTGTTTGTGGAGATCACCCGCGAAAAGTACGAGGAGCTGATCCGCCCCCTGGTGGAGCGGTCTCTTCGGTTGGTTGACAGGGCCATGGAGAACGCCAAACTCACCGTGGATGACGTGGACTATGTGCTGATGACGGGCAACGCCACCATCACCCCTCTGGTTCAACAGATGATGGAGGACAAGTTTGGCCCAGACCGGGTGCTGCGAAAGAAGCACCCCAAGCTATGCGTTGCCGAGGGAGCGGCCATCGTGGCCAAGTTGCTGGTGAGCACCGTCTGCCACGATTGTGGTCATCCAAACGACGAAGATGCTGAGGAGTGTGCAGAGTGTGGCACTCCCCTCCAGCTCAGGGACAAGGTCATCTGTCGTCACTGTGAGTTTCCCAACGAATCCGGCGCCCAGGTCTGCGCCATGTGCAGCAATCCTCTCCAAGAGTTTGTTCTTGGGGGGATCTCCTCGCGCCACTACGGCGTGGAACTCGCCAGAGATGCCTTCTCTGTGTTCATCGAGAAGAATGACGAGATTCCCACGGAAGACGCCAGGTGGAAGACGTTCTACACTCAAGTGCCCGACCAGCGGGTGATCTGCATCCCAGTGTGGGGTGGGGACGACCTGGAGAAGGCCAGCGCGAACCAGAAACAGGGGGAGGTTTTCGCCATACTGCCCTCAGGTCTGGCGACGGGCTCAGGCGTGCGAGTCTCACTTTCGCTCGATTCCGACGAGATCTTTCGCCTGGCGGCCCGCCTCGAGGATGGCACAGACCTGCAGCCCTGGGTCATCAAGGGGGAGGCTGACCAGAAGGCCATTGAAGCCCTCGATGGGATTGAGCGCGACTTGGGCGAGCTTGGCGGCGCCCTCAGCCAAAGCGAGCGGCAGGCGATTGAGGAGCAAAGGGAGCAGGTTCTTAGACACCTCCAAGAGGGAAACTACAAGGACGCTCAGGAGGGCGTCGAGCAGTTGGGCCAGCTTGTGACAGCGCTGAAGCGGCCTGAGGCAGGACCGGGATCGCTTGAGGAGAAGGCCCAGGGGCTGATCGGTTACACCGAGTTCGTCCTGAGAGAGTTCTCTTGGGCCATCGGGGCCGAGCAAGCCTATGAGCTCACCAGTCTTGTGGCCAAGACCAGGCAGGCGCTGGAGGCAGGGGATGCACAGGCTTTGCAGCAGGCCTTCACCGCGCTTGACCAGGCCACGGACCGCCTGCCAGACGCCATCAGAGTGTTGGTGGGCATCAGGGGGGCGATCATGGCGCGCATCCAGCCAGTTGAGCCAGAGCGCGCTGCGGAGCTTCAGAAGATGCTGGCCGAGACCGAGGAAGCCTTTCAGAAGAACCCGATTCTCGGCAGGCTGGGGCTAGTCAGGCTGGCGGTGAGCGTGGCGGAGGCTCTGAAGGAGATCGAAAGCAAGGCGCTTCGCGGGGTCGCGTGCCCTGCTTGTGGGCACGATCTTCCCCCGGGAGCTCGATTCTGCCCCGAGTGCAAGGCGGATACTTGGATGCTGGGAGAGCAAAGAGTGCGCACCAGCGGCAAGATCAGCACGTGACGGCGTCGCTATGAGCCACAGGTGGGCAAACCGATGATCACAAGAGATCCTCTGCAGACGGAAAAGACACCATACGAACTGCTTGCCCTCGACCGCCGTGCAGGCGACGAAGCCGTCAAGCAGGCTTTTAGCCGGGCTATCGCTGCCAGCAAAGGACGCAGGGGAGACCTGAGGAAGCTGCGCGAGGCCAGGAGCACGCTCTTTCGCCCTGTTCAGCGCGCCTTGCTCGACATCCTCCTCTATGACCCCAAGGTAGTAAGCCGTCTTTCCCCAACCTACGAGACGGACGGCTCCTTCCTTGGGCTTGGGGCTCGGCAGGCAACCGCAAAGGCGTGGACCACGCACCTGCGGGCTCATTTCCCCGATCTGCCCACGATCCACAGCCTGGCCGTGCTCTGGTATTGGTGGGCAACCCACGAGGGCGAACGCTTCGCCGCTCTCGCCGAGGCGCTCAGCGAGAGCGGCGTGCCCGCACGCACAGTGACCACCAAGAGACGACTCCTGCAGAACATCTCGGCTTCGGAAGCACGTACCTGCCGGCCCGGTCCCGGGGCCCTCTGTCCTGATCCCGACTGTCGCTGGCACGACGAATGCTCGTACACCTGCCCTCCCATAGACGTCATCTGGAGAAAGGCCATCGCCTACTGGTCGGTGCTGATTGCCAGCCACAAGTTCTGGACGGAGCAGGCTGGTCTTTCTCCTTCCGTGGCAGGGGAAGCGCGCGAGGCCATGGACAACGCTCTGCGAGAGCCACTTTTCAAGCTGAGAGAGCGCTTCGAAAGGGCCTCGGCCCCCAGGCTTGCCAGCCTCTTTCGCCAACTCGAAATCGACCTCTCGACAGAGTTGCAGGCGGCGCATGATATGATCAGAGCAGGCGCTTCACTGCTGGGCCCCAATGCCGATGGCGTGGGCTGTGGCAGACTGCTGCTGAAGGAAGTGGATCAGCTCGAGGCAGTGCGGAGGAAGGTGGATGCCCGGTTGCGTGCCTCTGGAGAGAACGGACACCTGCAGGGATTGAAGCTTGGCCTGACGGCCTACGCAGATGTCGCGCAACTGCTCACCAGGGATCGGTGGGACGACGCATTGGCCCAGCTCGAGAAACTCCCCCAGGCCGAGCAAGATAGCGCGGAGGTCCGACGTCTCAACGCTAAAGCCCTGATAGCAAAGGGCCATCAAGAAGCAAGCGTGGGCGATGTGAGCGCGGCCTTGAAGAGCTGGCACTCGGCGCTGCAAGTCACTGACGACCACGAGTTGCGCGAGGAAGCTACGACCGCCATCGTGAGCAGCTGCCTGGCGAGGGCCGCCACGCTGGGGAAGCGCCAGACAGATGAGGCTATCTCTATCCTCGAGGAGGGGCGGCGGCTGGTCACGAGCCGCAACCTCGACCTTCGCCTGGCCGATCTTCTCTGCGACCAGGCGGTCACCATATTCAACGAGACCCAGGAAAAGATCAAGGCGCGGCAAGGCCCTCCCACGGCGAGTGACATCCGAGCTCTCGAGAAGGGCCTGGCCTTGCTCGAGCGGGCGGGGCCACTGGGTTCCGACCGGGCGAGAGGGCAGATAGCCACGGCCCAGCAGGTGCTAGAGGCGGTGAAGCAGGCCCGCAAGCCGCCCCAGCCGCCTCAATGGATGGAGTGGGTCAAGAAGGCCAATGATGCCGCGGGCAGAGATGACTGGGATACGGCCATCACCTACCTTCGCAGGGTGCTTAGCGCTGCTGGCACGGAGGCGCCGGCCACTTTGAAGAAGAACCTGGCCACATGTCTGGCCAACCGTGCCATCGGCCAGGTCAACACAGCCATTAAGCGGGGACGGTTGAACCTCGCCATCCTTAGACGTGCTGAGAAGGACCTGGCGGAGGCTGGCAGGCTTGATCCCACGAGTGAGCATATCTGGACCAATAAGAGCACGGTCGATACGCTCCTTCAGCAGAGGGGTTTGCTGAAAAAGGGTTCCGGCTGGGGCATAGGCTCCCTGCTGGTGGGGTTGCTGGCCTGGGCATATGCCGAGTACGCACTCTTTGGCCTGTTGTTTTTTGGCGCCCTCCTGAGTTGTGTGGGAGTAAAGCTGGCTCGATTCGGGCTGCGCAGAGACTCGCGGCGCGGATGGGCGATGGTTGGTGGTCTCCTCTCCATAGCCGGCGTCATTCTGTACGCATATCGGGCTTATTGGCAGGAGGGATGGCCGGCCCTGGCGGGCTTTGTGGCCCTGTTTGTGTTCATCGTGTTCATAGTGAAGAAGCAGAACTAGTCGTTCAAGCGTGGTGTGGGCAGGCAAGTATGGTTCTCGATCCCCGTTCTCTCCGTTGTCCGGCGTGCGAGCGTCAAGTTCGGGCCGACGATCGGGGTCAGTGTCCAGTATGCGAGACGGACCTGGCTCCCCTGGTACGCTGGCGGGTCCAAGCCGCTCGCCTGTACAACCAGGCGCTCGAGGCCTGCTCAGCCGGCGACTGGCCTGTGGCGGCAGTACTCTTGGAGCAGAGCCGCGGATTCCTGCGCGACTTTGCCGAGGCGGTCATGCTCCTCGGCAAGGTCTACGCCCGCCTGGGCCGCGTTGAGGATGCGAAGCGTGTCTTTGGGGAAGCCGGACAACTGGGCGTGGGCGATGAGGAGGTCGCCTCGGCGATCGAGGCACTGCAATCGGTCCGGCCAGCTCGCACCAGCGGAAAGCAGGCCATCTGGCGGGGCCTGACGGCGGCGCTGGCGCTGGTGGCACTTGTGGCAGCAATGGGAGCTTACCGCCTCGGTCGATCTCAAGTGCCCCCACGCGAGGTCGTGCAAGTGTGGGCGACGGTCCTGGTGACGACCACGCCTTTGCCCACGCCGACGTCGCCCCCTAGCCCCACGTCCCTGCCGCCCACTCCTCTGCCAACCACAGAGCCCGCTTTCACGCCTACTCCCACAGTACCCTCGCCGACACCGGAGCCTTCGCCCACCACCAGGCCCACGCCCACGCCCTCTCCAGCCTGCCCGGGTCTCTTGCCAAAGACAGAATCGCAATGGGCGACAATCCCTGGGCTGCAGCTCGCGGACCTTCGGGTGATGGTGCGGGGCTGTTCGGCGATCATCAGCGGTTCCGCGCCAACGCGATATCTCATCTACGTGGCGGCCAGGGCAGCCAGAGACGCCGGCGCGGCGGCCGTGGACACGTCCAGCGTCGAGGTAGTGCCGGAATATGCCGTCCGCCCGGGGGATTCGCTCTGGTCCATTGCCGCAGCGCTATATGGTGACCCGGCCAGGTGGACAGCGATCTATGAGGCCAACCAGGATCGCCTGCCCGACTTGCTCCTTATCCCCTGCAACCTGGTGCTGGAGATGCCTCCCGTAGACGAATAGGATAGCGGCAGCTACACCCGATTCCGCTCGTGGCCTCGGCGGGAGAGAATGCGGCGAGGGTTGGCGGACGTGGCTGGTTAGAGGAGTCGTCGGACGCGACGCAACACCAATCTGAGGCCCATCTGCTCTGATGTTGAAGCGGAGGTGGTGCGATGGACATATCCCCCGGCACAGAGTTTGTGTGGCGCCTGGCGGCCTCCGAAGCCATTGCCACCAGGCGAGAGAATATCGAGCCAGACCACTTTTTCTGTGCCCTGCTAAAGTTCTCGGAAGTGGGCCCAAAAGAGCTGGGCGTTGCGGCCGATCACCCGCTGGCGCAGGCCCTGAAACCTGAGGGCGACAGAGTGCGCGCGGCGTTGGAAGAGCGGTCCCTGCCCACCACTCGCATCCGCCGTCAGTTGCGGCGGGCGCTGGGACCTGGAGACTACCAGCACAAAGGGGATGTCGTCCATCGTTCCACGGCGTCTCGCCTGTTGTTCAGCCGGGCTGCCAGAGTCGCCCTGAAGGACAAAGGCGTTCTCCAGGCCTACCATCTCCTTCAGGTGCTCTTGGAGGAGCCCACGGCGGCCATGGTACAGGTGATGAAGGATGTGGGGCCCAAAACAGGTCCAGCAGAGACGCCGTTCCTTTCCCCGTACGCACAAGATCTGTCGGCAGTCCACGAGGAAGGCAAGCCCACGATCCCAGAGATTCGGATGTCTCAGGTGCAGGTGATGATCGAGGCTGTGCAGTCTCCCGATCCGACTCCCATCTTGCTGATATGCGCTCCCCAGATTCAGCTGGCCCCATTGCTCGGGCACGTGGCCCGAGAAGTGAAGGACCAGAGACGCCTGCTCAAGATCGATCACCCCAGGATGTTGCGAGACGCGAAAGAGGAGGGGGTCTTCTCGACCCAGATAGCGGAACTGCTGGCCGAAGCCGCCGGTGCCGAGAACCTGGTGCTGTTCATGGACGCGACCGAAGAGGGGGCGAAGCCCAGTTCCAATCTCCTGTCGGCACTGGGGACAGCCTTGACAAGTGGGACGCCGCGCCTACTTGTAGCCGTCAGCGCCGACGTCTACCGGGACGTAGTCGAGCGCAACCCCACCTGGGATGGGGCGTTCCGAATGGTTTGGCTTCATAGCCTGACAGAGGGAGACGTGCCCGACGAGTTGTGATCGGCCGCGTTGGGTTCGGCAAGGAGAGAGCCAGATGTTTATCGAGCAAGCGCAACGGTTGTTGGAACAAGCCAAGGCTGATGCTCTGATGCGGGGAGCGCAGCAACTGACCCTGGAATCCTTGCTGGCCGCCGTGGCCCAACATGCCGAGGCGCGCGTCCTGCTGGGCCGTTGCCTGGGGCCGCCCGCCGAGCAGTTGCGCGAGCGATACCCTCAAGTGCAGCCGGGTGGCACACTTCGCCCTGGCACGATGCGCCTCGCCAGCGACCTGCGGACGGCCATCGGACAGGCCAGGGACCTGGCAAGGCAGGTTCCGGATCGGGTTCACCCGGGGCTGGTAGGCCTGCGCCACCTGGTCTGCGCGCTGGCCACGTCCAGATCGGCCTGCGTCATGTTGGATGCGACACCCATCTCCCAGAGAGAGGCCCTGGAACATCTGGCTTCCTGGTACGAGAGCGACACCAGAGTACCAGAGCTGGGCGACCTCGCCGAGCGTCTGCGCAGTCTGCGGGCGGAGCTCCTGGGCAAGGTCTTTGGTCAAGATCACGCCGTCCACGCTTTCGTGGAGGGCTTGTTCAACGCCCAGGTGGTCGCCCACGCGGATACGGCCCGCAAGAGCCCGTGCGCTGTCTTTGTCTTCGCCGGCCCCCCAGGGGTGGGCAAGACGTTCCTCGCCGAGCTAGGCGCCTCCTATCTGGAACGCCCCTTCAAGCGGTTCGACATGACCTCATACTCGGATCACCAGCAACACATGCAGTTGGTTGGGTTTGCCCCCAGCTACCAGGCCGCCCAACCTGGTACGTTGACCGGTTTCGTCGCCCAGAACCCCGATGCCTTTCTGCTCTTTGACGAGATTGAGAAGGCGCATCTCAACACCATCCAACTCTTCTTGCAGATCCTGGATGCGGGACGGCTGGAGGACAAGTTCACCAGCGAGGAGGTTTCGTTTCGCGATACGGTGATCATCTTCACCACCAACGCCGGCGCGTCTCTCTACGACCGCCCCAACGAGACCGGAATCAACGCTGCCAACGCCACCTTTCATCAGCGCACCATCCTGGATGCCCTCCGCACAGAGAAAGGACCCAGAGGCCAGCCCTTCTTCCCGCCGGCCCTCTGCTCGCGCCTAGCTACCGGCTATCCGCTCCTCTTCAACTACCTGGGGGTGAACGAACTGGAGCGCATTGCTCGCACAGAGTCGGAACGGGTCGCGGGGCTGATCGAGCAGCAGTACTACAAGTCGGTCACATTCGACGACCTGTTGCCTCTGGCGCTGGTCTTGCGAGAGGGCGCCAACACCGATGCGCGGACCGTGCGGTCTCAGAGCGGGATCTTTGTGAGAACGGAGCTGTTCAAGTTCTCCGAACTCTACGACAAAGGCCGCTTTGAGCGCGTGCTGCAGGGCATCGATACCCTGCATTACGCCCTTGATGCCTGGGGAGAGGATAGGCCAGAGGCGGCCAGCATCTTTGAGCCTCCAGGGCAGGCCAAGGTGTTGTTGGTGGCCACCGAGGCGTTGGGCGATGTTTTCCAGCAGCACATCACAGGCGTGAGTTGGCTGACTGCCAGCAACGCGCAAGACGCACTGCAGATTTTGGCCACCGACGAGGTGGATATGGTTTTGCTGGACATCTGGCTGGGACGCGATGCCAACACGCTCACCGGCACACTGGGAGGTACCATGGGCCAGTTCGACCACGTGCCCGCGGCCGCTCGGGCCCTCGCGGAGGGTCAAGAGTGCCTTCGGGCCGTGCGCCAGCGACTGCCCACACTTCCCGTCTTTCTCCTGTCCCTGTCCATCACAGATGAGGGTGAGGGAACCATCGACGAGGAGCTTTTCCTGGCCTGTGTGCGAGGCGGCGGCGCCCGGGGTGTCTTGACCACGACGTTCACCACCGACACCGTGAAGGGGTGGCAGGAACGACGCGACCGCTTTGTCCAGGCCCTGCAAGAGACCGCCCTGCGTATGTACCGCGAAAAGAAGGCTCGGTCTGTGGCTCAAGAGCGAAAAGTGCTCACCTTCGATACCGTTCCCTCGGTGGACCGCGAACGACGGCAGGTGACGATCCGCTTGCGCAACCTGCGCCTGACGCGGGCGGTGGCGGCTGAGGACGCCAGCGAAGTCCTGGAGGAGGTCGAGCGCCCCACCATCGCCTTCAGCGACGTGTTTGGTGCCGAGGCGGCCAAGGAGGCCCTGCAGTTCGTGGTGGACTGGCTGCGCAACCCTCGCCGCTATGCCGCGCTGGGCGTGCGCCCTCCCAAGGGCCTGCTTTTGACCGGTCCCCCAGGCACGGGCAAGACCATGCTCGCCCGTGCCCTGGCCGGAGAAAGTGACGTGGCCTTTCTGGTGGCCTCGGGAACCGACTTTGTGACCATATGGCAGGGGAGTGGTCCCCAGAACATCCGCAACTTGTTTGCCCGTGCCCGACGCTATGCCCCTTCGATCGTCTTCATCGACGAGTTGGACGCCATCGGCAAGAGGCGAGCGGGCCTGGCGGGGGCCGGTCGGGCCGAGGAGAGCACCCTCAATACCCTGCTGACCGAGATGGACGGCTTTGGCAGCCCCAGTCTCCGACCGACTGTGCTCCTGGCCGCCACCAACCTGGTCGAGGTTCTGGATGAGGCCCTGCTGCGCCGTTTCGACCGGGTGATAGAGGTGCCGCCACCCGACCGTGCCGCCCGCAACGCCTACCTGCGGCATGAACTCCTGAACCGACAGCTCTCGCAGGTGTCTGAGGGGGTCATCGACAGCATTGCCGGGCGATCCGCCAGCATGACCATAGCCGACTTGCGTCGCATCGTCAACGAGGCGGCAGTGATGGCCGCACGCGAGGGCAGTCCCCTCACCGACGACATCGTGGAAGAGGCGTTTGAAAAGATCCGCATGGGAGAGGCCAAAAAGACGCCAAACGCGGAGACCCTGGAGCGCATCGCCCGTCACGAGGCCGGGCACGCGCTGATCGGGTGGCTGACGGGGAATCCTCCGGTGCAGGTTACCATCGTTGGTCGGGGCAGCGCCGGAGGCTACGTGGAGAGGGAGGCCCAAGAGGACAAGATCATCTACACGCGCACCGAGTTGGAGCAGATGATCTGCCAGGCCATGGGCGGGCGCGCCGCCGAACTGCTCTACTATGGGGACGCGGATGGGCTATCCAGCGGGGTGGCCAGCGATCTGAGGAACGCCACCACCTGGGCGGATCGGATGATACGCGAGTTTGGGATGAGCGAGGAGATCGGTCAGGTGTTCTTTGAATCTCGCCACATGCAAGACGGCCCCCTGGCGGTCACGCTGCGCAAAGCTGCCGAGCGCATCGTGCGAGCGCAACTGGACAACGCCGTGGCCATGCTGAAGGCCAATCGCGAGGCCCTCGACCTGCTGTCAGGCGAACTCCTGAGCAAGAACCGCCTTACCCGGTCTGATCTGGAGCGGATCCTGGCAGCCGAGCCCGTGTCGCCTGCCAAAGCTGAGCCTTAGCCGCATCCACCCGATCGCGGGTGTTGAAGATGTCTTCGGGCGCAGGGGCGCATGTGCCCCGGCACATTCATGGCGCCCATGGCACCGGACGCTTGTCGCCCCCTATTCCACGATCACTCGGTCGGTCGCGCCCCGTCCAAACACCTCCGGTGAGTACATCTCCTCCGCCTTGGGCGGCGGCACCACGAACTCGCCCGGGGTGGTCGCCCGAGCTAGGTACGTGTAGGTGTGTATGCCATCCCAGAGCAGGGAGGCAAAGGCCTCGGCCCGCTCGTCCCGCAGGTTCTGATGCTCGTACCAGGTCCATCGCCACCACCAGTAGCGAGTTGCCCCCTGGTCGGTCGGATCCTGGGGGATGCTGCCAGAGACGGCCAGGGCCGGGTTGACCGCCTCCAAGCCGGCAGGCATCGGGTCCACCAGAGCCACGTGATAGCGGCGAGTGGGTGCCACCAGGGTGAGGCGCACCCGCACCCGGGCGCCGGCCTTCACATGCCAGGCGCCGTCATCGTCGCGATAGACGTCCTCTTCGTTGTCCACGCCCTCATAGGTTCGCTCAACGACGAAGCCCTGGTCCATCGGCTCCAGTTCCAGGCTGGTCGGCGCGTACTTTAGCCCCAGGCGGTAGTAGAGCCGGCCATCCCCGTCCTTGCTCAGGATCAAATCCTGAGCACCGTCCTGAGCAGCCAGAAAGCTCATGGGCACGGTCACCGATTGGTAGTCGGTGGTGCGGCCCGCGAACTCGAACCCGGCCACGTACTGGTCACCCAGCCACACCCGCGCGACAAAGTCGGGAGTCTGGGCCTCATAGACGTCAAAGTAGGTGTCCAGGGCCAGCAGGATGAAGACATTCTCCTGGGTGTTGGCCCAGCGGCCCCGTTTGCGATGGGCCAGCAGCCCACGCACGATCTTGGGGATCAGGTCGCTGTCGGGCTGGTCGAGCATTAGTGCCTCCAGGATGATGCCATCCGCCCGTCGATTGGAGGCCAGCAGGAGATAGCCTTCGTCTTCCCGGTAGGAAGTGACAAAGTGGGCAGCACCCGCCGTCTCCACCACGATGTTGCCCAGGAAGCGGCGTATCTTGGACAGCTCGTTGGCAGATCGCGGGTCGTCGGTGAGGACGGTGAGCAGCCAGCCCACGGCCTCCGGCTGCAGCTTGTCCAGGCCCACCTCGTTGACCAGCCGGCGCGCGCGCGCCGTATCCACGTCCCCCATCTGCTTTCGCACGTAGAGTGAGTACGCGGTGAGAGTGTTGCGCGTGTTCTGGCTGTACCACTGGGGGTAGTGACTCTCGACATCGCGCAGGTAGTTGAGCGAGCGTGCGCTCATCTCCTGGGGCACCTCGAATCCCTTCTGCTCGGCCCGGGCCAAGGCATGGGCCGCGTGGATGCTGTGGAAAGGCCAGGATTCCCGTCCCCGCTGCCAGATGGGGAAGCCGCCGTCCGAGTTCTGCATCCCCTGCAGCCTCTCGATGTCTCCTTGGACGGCTTTGACAAGCTCGTCTGGAGCGGGCAACCCCTCGGCCTCAAAGGCGCTGAGCACGTCGCGCAGGGCTGCAACCGCCAAGATGCGAGAGGCGAGCTGCTCCGAGCACTCGAAGGGATAGGAGGTCAGGTAGAGCACGGCATCGGTCAGAGCCTGCAGCGCGGTAGAAGAGGTGCTGACTTCCAGGCCGCCGAACTGCGTGTAGACGTCAGTGGGAGCGACCACCGGCTGCGCGATGGCCCCTTCGTCCACTGTGCCGTAGACTGCAAAGACCTCGGTTGTGGCGGGGGTAAAGACGGGCAGATCGAACTGGGCGGCATCGGCCCAGGTGCCCGACGCGGCTCCCACCAGGAAGCGAGCGGTGCCAGCGCTGACTGTGGCGGCCGGGAAGCGCACTTCGACCCGATCCCTGGCCGGAACCGTCACCCCTCGGCCAGCGCCGTCGGTGAGGGCCACATTGGTGCTCTGCACCACCACGTCCACGGCCATGGGATCGTCGGTCTGGTTCTGGAGCACCACAGGCAACTCGAACCTGTCACCAAAGTTCAGGAAGCGCGGCGGCGACGGGCGCACCATCAGGGGCAGCCGCGCGATGATGGTGGATTCGCCCTTGCCGAACTCCCTGTCGCCGGCCACAGCCACTGCCATCACCCGGTAGCGGGTCAGGCTGTCGGGCAGCTTCACCTGGACAGAAGCAGTGCCGTCGGCGTCTGTGGCAACGGCCGGCTCGAAGGTGGCCAGGGCGTCAAAATCGATGCGCACACGGATGGGTTGCCCATCCCGCATCGCCCCTGGGGCCGCTGGCGCCTCGGCCATCTTCATCTCTTCCTCGACCACCACTGTAGCCGCGACTCGCACAGCCCCGGCGCCTAACTCCCCCTCCTCCAACAGCCTGTCGGGATCGACCAAGAGCACGTGACTGCGCAGGTGATAGTCGGTCGCTCCTGACGAGCGCTGCGGATAAAAGATCGCTAGAGGGTCCACAAGCTGATAGTCAGTCAGGGCCAGAACAGCCTCATCGACCACGACCAGGGCCAACTCTGCACCTGCCACCGGCTTGCCCTGAGCATCGATCACCACCAGATCCACGACCGTCTCGCCCCCCGGCTCCAGCTCAGAATGGCGAGGCGTCACCGCCAGGGAAAGGGTGCGAGAGTAGGGCGGCACAGAGAGGTCCAGGCTGCCAGTGGCGAAGGCCGGTCGCTTGGGCAGACGCTCGTCCGCTTCGCCATCGCTGTTGAGACGCGGAGCGGCGCCCACCAGGTCCACCTGCACGATGAGGTTCGGCGTGTAGCCTTCCTCGATGGGCACCTGGATCGTGTAGGCTGGCTGGTCCATGCGAAAGCGCGCGGTGTAGATGATCCCTGAGCGGCGCAGGGTCAGCAGGCCCTCGGCCGGCACAAAGGGCGACTGCACCAGGACCTCCGCGGTGTCGCCCGGCTGGTATTCCTTGCGATCCGGGATCAGCACGACCTCCTCCTGCTCAACCCGGTTCACCGTCGGTCGCTTTCCACCGCTGACCCAGCGGGTGATCTGGCTCAGGTTCTGTCGGCCCTGCGCATCCTCGATGGTGGCCGTGATGCGATAGGTGCCACCCTCTGGCGTCTCAAAGGTGCAGCTCGCGGGCTCCTCTGCGGATACGACCTTGCACAATTGCTCGTCCACCTCCTCCTGCAGCCAGGCTCCTTTGGCAAAGGTCCAATCCAAACGGACCGCCTGCATCTCGATGGTCGTGCCTGGAACCGGATTGCCGTCGAGATCGGTG